>CAMBZS010000051.1 GCA_945872335.1 Bordetella parapertussis
GCATTCGTGGGCCATCTCCGGGGCGGGCTCGCCATGTCATCGGTCATCGCCAGTGCGGGCTTCGCAAGCGTCTGCGGGTCGAGCTTTGCCACTGCGGCCACCATGGCGAAGGTGTCACTGCCCCCAATGCGACGCTTCGGTTACGCCGATTCCCTCGCCTCAGCCTCGGTTGCAGCGGGCGCCACGCTGGGCATCATGATCCCGCCGTCGGTGCCGCTGCTCATCTATGGCTTCATGACCCGCACCGATGTGGGCAAACTCTTCATCGCCGCGGTGATCCCCGGGCTGCTTGGTACGCTCCTCTATGTGGGCGCGGTGCTGTGGTCGGTATGGCGGCACCCCGACAGCGGCAAACCCGGTGAACGGACGGCAGCCCGCGAGCGCCTGAGGAGCCTGCGCAAGGTCTGGGCGGTGGCTGCGTTGTTTCTTTTCATCATTGGCGGCATCTACCTTGGTGTATTCACCCCAACCGAGGCGGCAGGCGTAGGCGCCTTTGCCGGATTTCTGTTTGCAGCGGCCCGCCGTGAACTGGGCGGTGGCCGTTTCATCGAGGTGCTGCTCGATGCGGCGCGCTCCACCTGCTCCATTCTCATCTTGCTGATCGGCGCGCTGGTGTTCTCCAACTTCATCGATATCGCCGGCGTTCCCAAGGCGATCGGCACCTCGGTACAGAGCATCGCCTCGGAACCCGTGATGGTGATCGTACTGATCCTGCTTGTCTATCTGCTGCTGGGCTGCATTCTCGATTCAATGTCGATGCTGTTCCTCACCGTACCCGTGTTTTATCCGATCGTGAGCAGCCTGGGCTATGACCTCGTCTGGTTTGGCATTCTGGTGGTGACCATGGTCGAGGTGGCGCTCATCACGCCGCCGGTGGGTCTGAACGTGTTTGTACTCCATCAGGTGCAGCCCGATATTGCAACGCGCACCATCTTTCGCGGGCTCGCGCCATTCGTCACTGCCGACCTGATCAGGGTGTCGCTGCTGGTGGCAGTGCCCTCGATTGCGCTCTGGCTGCCCGGGCTGATGGGCTGAGCTTCACCTTCATCTCACGCGAACATGGGACAGACCAAAAAAACCGAAGTGAGGTCCGCAATCCTGCGTTCGGCGCGCGCCCTGTTTTCACGTCATGGCTATACCGCAACCAGCCTGCCGAAAATTGCAGCCGGCGCGGGCACCTCCACTGCCAATGTCTATGTCTATTTCCGCTCCAAGCTCGAGATTCTCTATGAACTCTACGACCCCTGGCTGAGGGCTAGGATCGAAGCGCTGGCCGCAGAGGCCGCCACGATCGGCGATCGGCGCGCGCGTCTCACGCATGTGCTGGGAACCTTCTGGCGCGACATCCCGAAAGAAAACGGCGGCTTCGGCAACAACATCATTCAGGCGATCTCCACCATGGAGCGCGGCGAAGGCTATCGTCCGGTGCTGCTCAATTGGATGGAAGCGCGCATGCAGGCGCTGGTACTGGACTGTCTGCCACCGGCGCGACGCAGGTTGTTCGAGGGCACCGATCTCGGCCATTTTCTGGTGATGGCATTCGATGGCTACCTGGTCTATCACCACCTGGATCGCAAGCGATCACTGGACGATCGAACGCTGGATGCCCTGGTCAGCACCCTGCTTGGCGGGCGAGCGCTCAGCGCCCCAGTACCCGCTCAACCCAGCGCGCGGCGCGCAGCGTCCGAGCATCGTCGCCGATCCGGCCCAGCACCTGCATCGCGAGCGGCAAGCCGTTCGGACCGAACCCGCCGGTCACCGACACGCTAGGGCCGTGAAGAAACGTCCAGATCTGGTTCATGGACGTATCCCCCGTGCTCTCCAGTCCGGCGGGCGCCTCCCCGGTGGCGGCAGGCGCAAACAGCACGTCACATTCGCCAAACACGTTGGCCAACTGCTCACGGCAGGCGCGTCCGAGCGCCTGCGCGGCCAGATAGGTGGCAGGCGATACCTCGAGCCCGGCGAGCGTTCGGTCAAGGAGTGGCTTGCGAATGCGATCGGCATCGTGCGCCACGATATCGGCAAAGCCGCGCGCCATCTCGTACCACGCCACCATGCGGTGCGCGTCGAGAAGGCCGCGAAACGATTCAGGCAGTTCAATGGCGAGCACCCGCGCGCCTGCCGCAGCCAGATGACTGCGGCAGGCGTCAAACGCAGTGTGCATGAACGAATCGGCTCGCGACCACTCCCAGGTCTGGCAGAAACCGATGACAGGCGCCGCGTTGACCGCCGCGTCATCGAAGGCAAGCGCCGGATAGTGGCCGGCCGCGGCCGCAAGCATCGCCACATCCCGCACGTCACGCGCGATCAGCCCGACGGTGTCGACCGATTCGGCGTTGGGCCATACACCGCGGCGCGGCAGCAGGTTGTAGGTGGGCTTGTAGCCCGCGACACCGCAGTATCCGGCGGGCCGGATGGTGGACCCCAGTGTCTGTGTGGCGGTGGCAAAGGGCACCATGCAGTCGGCCACTGCAGCAGCCGAGCCCGACGACGATCCCCCCGGGGTATGCGCGGGATCGCGCGGGTTGCGCGTCCCATTGGGAGGAAAGGTGGCGAGCTCGGTGGTGACGGTCTTGCCGAGCATCACGGCGCCCGCTCCACGCAACAACGCGATCACCGCTGCGTCCGTTGCAGGCTGGTGACCGCGAAAGGCCTCGGAGCCGCCCTGCGTGGGCATGTCGCGGGTATCGAAGACATCCTTGATGCCAACGGTGAGGCCATGCAGCGGGCCACGTATCGGACCACGGTCCAGGGCCCGTGCCTGATCAAGTACCTGCTCAGGACGGATGCAGGCAAAGGCGCCAATCAGCGATTCGCGTGCGTCGATGCGCGCGAGGCAGGCCTTCGCATAGTCTTCGGCGCTGAGGTCACGCCGCTGGAGCAGACGCGCCGCGTCGAAGGCACTGAGTTCATTCACGGGTGTGGCGGACATGGGCTTCAGGTCTTGGGATGGAGCGCCGCCCAGACTCGGGCGGGAGTAAACGGCATGTCGATGGCCGAGGCGCCCCGTGCAGCGAGGGCATCGCTCATGGCATTGGCGAGCGAGGGCAGCGACCCCGTGCAGCCCGACTCGCCTACGCCCTTGGCACCGGTTCGGTTCAGCGTGGTGGGAAGCGGCAGGTTGTCGCTCACCAGAGCCGGGACGTTGCCGGCGCGCGGCATGGCGTAGTCCATGAAGGAGCCCGAGCTCAGCTGGCCGCGGGCATCGTAGACTGTGTTTTCGCAGAACGCCTGTCCCCAGCCCTGCACCACGCCGCCCTGCATCTGGCCGTGCACCAGCTGCTCGGAAATGACGCGCCCTGCATCGTCGACCGACACATAGCGAACGAGTTCGGTACAACCGGTGCCGGGATCGATTTCGATCTCGGCCACATGGCAGCCATTGGGAAACGTGGCGCCCGACTTGGCCTGCGCTTCAACCGCGAGTTGTGCACGCTCGTCTGCCTCAAGCGTTCGCACCCAGGCCGAGAGGTCGCCCGGCGGCTCGGCGGGTTCAGCGCGGGCGCGCCTGAGCGCAAGCACACGATCGCGGATGAGCTCGCACATGACGGTGATGGCGCTGCCCGCACCGTAGATTGTGCGCGACCCTTCGGTGCCATTGCCGATCAGCGACACGCCGTGATCTCCGGCGCGATAGATCACGCGATCAGCGGGTAAACCGAGCACCTCCTCGACGAGGGTGGCAAACGAGGTCTCATGGCCTTGCCCCGAAGCGCCGGTGGCGCCCAGCACGATCAGCTGGCCGTCGGCATCAAACTCACCGCGAACTGAATCGTGCGGCGCCGAGCCCATGCCGGAGACCTCGAGCCAGCTCGCCAACCCGATGCCCCGGAGCTTTCCCTGCCGCTCGGCCGCCGCACGCCGCGCTGCGAATCCGTCGAAGTCGGATAGTTCGAGCGCTCTGTCGAGCAAGCGGGCGAAGTGACAGTGATCGTAGAGGGTGCCGTTGGCGGTGCGGTAAGGAAACGCATCCGCCGCAATGAAATTCCTTCGCCGCAGCGCAATGCGGTCAAAGCCGTGCTCGCGCGCCGCGTGATCAATCAGTGCCTCGATGGCATAGGCAATATCGGGCCGCCCTGCCCCCCTGTAGGCGGAGACCGGCACGGTATTGGTGTAGGCCAGACGCGAACTCATGTGGAGCGCAGGCACGCGGTAAGCGCCACCCATCGAGACCGACAGATTGCGCGTGCCGACCAGTGTGCTGGCAAACACCACATACGCGCCCAAATCGACGGTGTCCTCAAATCGGAATGCCAGGAAATTGCCGTCGCGGTCGAGCGCGATCTGACCATCGAGCGTGAGCGCACGGCAATGCCAGTCGCTCAGGAAAATCTCCGAACGTGTGCCCAGCCAACGCACCGGCCGATTCAGTTGGCGCGCCGACAGCACCGCGAGCACATGCTCGGAATAGGGGCTGGCACGCAAACCGAATGAGCCCCCCACGTCCTGACTCACGATGTCGAGTTGCTCTGGCGAAAATCCGGTGGCCGCGCACATCTGCTTGGTCATGCTGGGCACGCCCTGCGTGGGCGCGTAGAGCCGGGTGCGGTCGGTGGCAGGGTCGTGCACTGCGAGCACCGCGCGTGGCTCCATCGGAGCACCGATCAGCCGCTGGCTCACGATCTTGAGACGACTGATGTGCGCGGCGCTCGCAAAGGCTGCGTCCACCGGTGCACGGTCGCCCGCCTCGAACTTGACCGACAGATTGCCTGGCACATCAGGATGCAGCGTCGGGGCACCGGGTGCGACCGCCTGATCGAAGTCGGACACCACCGGCAATTCTTCGTACTCGATCTCGGCGCGGTCCGCAGCTTCGCAGGCCTGCGAGGCCGAGTCGGCCACCACCCACGCAATCGGCTGACCGACGAAGTGCACGCAATCGCGCGCGAGCACGGGCATCAGCACCACGCGTTGCGGTTCTCCTTCGGGCGAACTCACCTCCATCAGATTGGGAAGTTCCTTCACGCCGTCAGACTCGATCTCGGCCGCGGTGAGCACCAGACGCACACCGGGTGCCGTGCGCACCGCTGCAAGGTCACAGCGCAGGATCCGGGCATGCGCGTGGGGCGAGCGAATGACGAACGCGTGCAGCACGCCGGGCGCCGTGTGGTCAGCACTGAAGCGACCTGCACCCGTGATCAGCCGGTGGTCCTCGCGGCGCGCATACCGGACCGGGGAAGCAGTGAGCGAGGGGGTCGTGGGGACGGACGCAAGCGGTGCCGGATTCGACAAGGGAGACTCCGTGAGAGATCAGTAAAATCGTGACTGCGGGGGCGAACTTAACAGGTTTGGCAGAGCACCGCGATAGCCTCGAGGCAACACCAGCCGGCTCCGATCCGTGCGCTGGCGCACCCTTTGAAAGTTGCCCTGATTTGATTATGGGATTTATTCCCATATACTCGTCGCCATGATTTTCTGGCGTACGGGTCCGCCAGTGTTCAGCGCCTCCGATCATGAGAGAAAAATGACGTCCATCGCTCTGCTTTCCGCACCTGGTCGAACCGCAGCCCTCACACTTTCCGCTTCGCTCATGCTGATCCTCGCTGCCTGCGGCGGCTCGGGCGGCGGCGCGAGCCCCGTGTCGGCCGAGAGCAATGCGGCCGTTGCCGCGCAGATTGACGAGATCCGGCCCGCCGATGAAACCGAGAGCGTGGGCGTGTTCGTCGAGCTCGACAGCAACACGCCGGTCGCGGCAGCGGCACTGAACGACAGCGATACCCGGCGCGTCTGGTTGCAGCAGCGCTTCCTCGCCGATCTCGGTGCCGCTGCCGCGGGCCCGGTCGCGGGCGCCGTCACCACTGGTTGTTCGAGCGCCGATCTGCAAACCCGCTTGTCGAACGCCAAGCGCCCGGTTGCCGGCAACACGGTCCGAATCGAACTCAACTCATGCGAACTCGACCTGCTGCCCAGAATGCCCATGGTGCGCGGCGTTCATGTCGATCGGCTGCTCACTACGCAGGCGGCAAGCGATGCCACCGCGCTCCAGCAGGCGGTCGTGCAATCGTTTGACGGGCAGACAGCATGGCCCACCCTTGCCGGGCAGTCGCTGGCTGGCGGCGGGCGTGTCATCGCAGTGCTCGATACCGGCGTGGAAGAGCGCCATCCGGCGCTTGGCAGCACCAAGGTGCTGCCCGGTGCCTGCTTTTCCACAGCAGCCAACGGTGGCACCGGATTCTGTCCCAACGGAGCCAGCGTCGACACAGTCTCCAGCACCGCCGGGCGCAGCTGCGTCGATCGGTTCACCAGCCGCGCGGCTGGACTCAACGCCGGCTGCGGCCACGGCACCAGCATGGCCGCAGTGGCTGCCATGGACTACGGCTCGGTGGCCGCCAACCGGGGCGGTCTTGCGCGCGCGGCAAGCATCCTGCCGGTCCAGGTCTTCAATGCCGATTCACGCGGCGCAATCAGCGCGAGTTCGGGCGATCTGCTCGCTGCAATCGAATGGGTGACCGAACAGGCACGCCAGCGCCGCGCCGCGGGTCAACCCCCCATCGCAGCGCTCAACATGAGCCTGGGCGCAGGCGCCTACTCGGCCGCCTGCGATAGCGACTATCTGGGTGGTCTGTTCCGTTCAGCCTTCGAACGGCTGCGCGCCCAGGGCGTGATCCCGGTGGTCGCTGCGGGTAATGGCGGCACCATTGGGGCCATCTCGTTTCCCGCCTGTGTGAGCAATGCGCTGCCGGTGGCGGCGGCCCGGCTCGACTACTCCCGCCTCGCCTCCTACAGCAACTTCAGCAGCCAGGTGAAACTGGTGGCGATCGGCGGCGATGCGGTTGGCACCTACAGAACTCCGGTGCCGTGCAGCAGCGCATCCTCCACCGACTGTTGGGCCGCGACCATGGGAACCTCGCCCGCCACGGCGATGGTGTCGGGAGCCGTGGCCGCGCTCCATGGCTTGCAGGTCACACCCGATGCGGCCGCCCTGCAATCGGCGCTCACCGCCAACCTCACTGCCATCGACACCCGCGCCAAGGCGCTCACGGTGTCAGGGCTGACCGTACCCGCTCTGCGGCTCACGCCCAGCGCCGAGCGCCTGGCCGGCGTAGCGGCCACAGCACCCGATGGCTCATCGAGCAACGCAGGTTCAGGCAGTGGCGCGGGCACCTCCAATGGCAGTGGCACCAGCGGCGGTGGCACCAGCGGCGGTGGCACCAGCGGCGGTGGGGCAACTCCACCTGATGGCAGCGACGGCGTGGAGGTGATCGTCAAGCGCTCGACCCGAGTCTGCGTGTACTGGGGCGCCCAATATTCCGGGCTGTCGTCGTGCGCCATCGCGCGGCTGGACGCCGATGACAGTCCCATCCTCTACAGCTACCTCGGACCGGTACGCTCGGTGAGCATCCGCGACGCCGATACGAACCAGCCAGTGGCTGGGCGAGTTCGCGTCACGCTCTACGCGAGCTTCCGCACCCGCAGCGACGTATCGGTGACGCAGGACACGCCGAACATTTCGGGCGGCCCGTTCAACGCCTTCGTGCGCAGCGTTCAGGTGAGCCCGCTGCAATAGCGCTCCGGGCTCAGGTGACCGCGCGCCGCAAGGCAAACTGCGGTGCGCGCCATTCGCCGTTTTCAATGACCGCCTGAAGGTGGTCCGCCGCACGCCACACATCGGCAAACCCCACATAAAGCGGTGTGAAGCCAAACCGCAGAATGTCGGGGTGCGCGCCACCGTCGCCCGCGCGAAAATCACCGATGACTCCACGAGCGATCAACGCCTGAATGATTTGATAAGCGCCTTCACTTCGCGTGAGGCTCACCTGTGAACCCCGCGCAGCAGGCTCGCGAGGGGTTGCCAAGCCAAAACCGTGTGTGGCGAGCAATGGTTCGACGCGTTGAATGAACAGCTCCGTGAGCGCGAGGGACTTGGCGCGCAGCGCCGCGATGCCGCCCAGCGGCTCAGCGGCCAGCACAGTGTTCACTCCTTCGTCGAGCGCGATCAGACTGAGGATGGGTTGCGAGCCGCACTGGTAGCGAAGGATGCCCGGTGCCGGTCGATAGCCCGGCGCAAAGGCGAACGGCGCTGCGTGACCCCACCATCCTGAAAGCGGCTGCAGCGCATGGTCAGCATGGCGCGGATGCACCCATACAAAGCCCGGGGCGCCCGGTCCGCCATTCAGGTATTTGTACCCGCAGCCGACAGCGAAGTCGGCATTGGCCGCATGCAGATCCACCGGCACCGCCCCCGCACTATGCGCGAGATCCCAGATCACCAGCGCGCCGGCGGCGTGCGCTCGGCGTGTGACCGCTGCCATGTCGTGCATGGCACCGGTTCGATAATTGACATGAGTGAGCATGACCACATCGACACCGCCGCTGAGGGCGGCATCGAGCCCTGAGGCTTCCACGCACCGAAGCGCAGCACCCCGCTCACGGCACGCCCCTTCAGCTATGTAGAGGTCGGTGGGGAAGTTGCCGCCTTCGCTCAGTACGGTGAGCGGACCCGCGCGACGCGCCGACGCAAGATCGAGCGCCGCGCACAGCACCTTGTAGAGGTTGATGGAGGTGCCATCCACCGCGAGCACCTCGCCCGCCCCCGCGCCGATCAGGCGCGCGATACGGTCACCGACGCGCTGCGACAGCTCGAACCAGCCTGCTTCGTTCCAGCTGCGAATGAGTCCCTGGCCCCACTGCCTGATCACCGCATCGTTTAATCGCCCCACGGCTGCGCGCGGCAACGCGCCTAGGGAATTGCCATCGAGGTAGATGATCCCCTCGGGCAGGGCGAACTGCTCGCTCAAGGCCCGAAGCGGGTCGCCCTGGTCGAGCACCAGGCAGTCGTCAAGGCTCTGGGGCAGGCGTGCGTAGGGATGCGTGGTCATGCTTCTATGGTAGCGGCTGGCGGCTGGCGCCGTCAGCCCGCCCGCGGCGAACGGCGGCCCGCGGGCTCACCCGACAGCAGGTGCTCGCGAAACGCAGCCGCTATCGGCGACACCTGGCGTGCCCGGGGGTGCACCACATGCCAGGATGAACTGACCGGAAACCCTTCAACCTGAAGCACCGCCACACCGTCTTCACGCTCGCGCCCATGAAGCGTGTGCCGCGACACCACGCCCAACCCTAGCCCGCCCGCTACCGCTTCCTTGACGGCTTCGTTGCTGCCGAGTTCGAGCCGCACACGCGGCCGGAACCCCCGGCGACGGAAGTATCGATCAACCGCCATGCGGGTACCTGACCCTGGCTCCCGGAGGATGAACCGCTGCGAGGAGAGCGCTGAGAGCGCGAGGGGCCCCGCGCTGCGCAGCAGCGGATCGCCCGTGGCCGCGATCAGAACCAGGGGGTTGGCCATGAAGACCTGATCATCGAGCTCGATGTCTTCGGGCGGCATGGACATGACGTAGAGGTCATCCAGGCCCTCGCGCAGGCGCCGCATCACGCCATCGCGGTTTTGAACCTCGAGCGAGACTTCGATATCGGGATGCCGGCGGCAGAAGGAACCCACCAGGCGGGGAACGAAATATTCGGCGGTGCTGACGATGGCCACCCGCAAGCGCCCCCGCCTGAGTCCTTTCATGGCGTCGATTCGCTGCGCGAACTGACCCCATTCCTCGGCCACCAGGCGAACGGTGCGCGCGAGCTCTAGACCGGCCTCGGTCAGCCTGACCTTGCGGGAGATGACCTCGTAGAGCGGCATGCCAACGGTACTTGTGATTTCCCGCAGCTGCATCGAAGCAGTGGGTTGGGTGATGCGCATCAGGCGCGCGGCTGTACTCACGCTGCCGGTTTGCGCCAGCGCAAGAAAAAGCCGCATCTGACGGTTGGTGAGCGTGTTCATATATAGATTTTTACTGATGCATAAGTATTTAAATATCAATTTTACAAGGTAATTGGTATTTGGCGACACTCACGGCTGAGGTTACCAACATGCCCGCGCTGCTTGATCCTGCCATCCTGTTCTTTGTCTTCGGTGTATTCGCCGGCCTGATCCGCTCCGATCTGGAAATTCCGGCACCCATCGCCCGGTTTCTGTCGCTCTACCTGCTGATGGCGCTTGGCCTGAAAGGTGGTTTTGCGCTCGCGGAATCCGGCCTCACCGTGTCGGTTGCGGCCAGCCTCCTCGGCGCCGCACTGATGGCTCTGATTGCACCGATCCTCGGGTACATCGCACTCAGACATCGTGTCAGCCGCTTCGACGCAGCCGCCATCGCGGCGTCCTACGGATCGGTGAGTGCGGTCACTTTTCTCACGGCGGCCCAGTATCTTGAAGACTTGGGCACGCCAGCGGGCGGTCACATGGCGGTTGCACTGGTGCTGATGGAGTCACCCGCCATTTTGGTCGCGGTACTGATTGCCAACGCCCTGCGAACCGCGCAAAGCGCGCGGCCCCTCGCGCCCGGAAGCAACGCAGCGGTGGTCACGCTCACCGGGCCAGGCGCGGGCTCGCAAATCGGGCGCATTCTTCACGAGTCGCTCACCAATGGTTCGCATCTGCTCCTGATCGGCGGGTTGATGGTGGGCATGCTGAGCGGCGAGTCCGGGCGCGCGGTGATGCAGCCCTTTTCAATCGATCTGTTCAAGGGAATGCTCGCCTTTTTCCTGCTCGACATGGGCCTCACCGTGGCGCGCAATCTGGGAGACGCGCGCAAGGCGCCCCCGCTGCTGATCGCCTACGCGGTGCTCGCACCTTTCGTGCATGCGGCCATTGCCCTCGGCCTGAGCGCAGGCCTGCGGCTACCTGCCACCGATGCCGCGCTCCTCATGGTGCTGTCGGCAAGCGCGTCCTACATCGTGGTACCCGCGGTCATGCGCCAGGCGATTCCCGAAGCCAATCCGGCGCTTTATTGCGGCCTGTCGCTGGGCATCACCTTCCCGATCAACCTGCTTGCGGGCATTCCGCTCTACAGCTGGGCTGCGGCTACGGTGCTCGGCTGAGCGCAGCCAGGCGGTGAGGCCTGTTGGCGAGCGGGGACCCTGCGCCTGGTCATTCAGTTCATCCCCACCGCAAAGCCACGCTGAACCGCGGGCCTCGCCATCATCTGGTCGTACCAGCGCTTCACGTTGGGATAGGCAGTCAAGTCAACCTTGTGGCGCTCATGCCGCCAGGCCCAGCCGAGAATGGCAAAGTCGGCGATCGAAAGCTCGCCCGCAAAGTATTCGTGCGCGCTCAGGCGTTTGTTCATGACGCCGTAGAGGCGGTGCGTCTCCTTGCTGTAGCGCTCCAGCCCATAGCGCTGATCCTGCGGATCGCTCACCCCCAGAAAATGGTGGACCTGCCCGGGCATGGGACCAAACCCGCCCATCTGCCACATCAGCCACTCCAGTACCTGCACACGCGTGCGGCGGTCAGCCGGCAGGAAACGTCCGGTTTTCTCAGCCAGGTAAATGAGGATTGCGCCCGACTCGAAAACGCTGATCGGCCCGCCCTCCGGGCCATCGTGATCGACGATGGCAGGAATGCGGTTATTCGGGCTGATTCGCAGAAACGACTCCTCGAGCTGGCGTCCCTTGGTGATATCGACTGGATGGACCGCGTAAGGTAGACCCATTTCTTCGAGGGCAACGCTGATCTTGCGTCCGTTGGGCGTGTTCCAGGTGTAGAGATCGATGGGGGCAGCCATGGCCAGACTCCGATGGTGTGAACCGCGCACGATACTGCGGAGCGCCGCGTGGGGCTGAACCATCAGGCGTTCACCGGAACGGTATGCTTTTCATCCCGCAAGTCCGCCCCAGGAGAGGCCACTGATGATCAATCCCGACACGCTCGAGGCCCTGCATCGCTCCCGCAGCGTCGACCTCTATCACCTGACCCTGGTGCTTGATCGCCTGCTGAGCGACCCGCGGCGTATCCTGGAGGTTCGTACCCAGTTGCATGTGGGTCAGGCAGTTCGGTTCGTTGATCACCACAGCAACACCGCTGAACTCGCGATGCGAAGCGGTCGGGTGGTGGATCTGCAGGACCGTCACGCGGTCGTTCGCGACGATGCGCTTCGCCAGAACTGGAAACTGCCTTATGTCGCAATCGAGCCGGGCCCAGCGAACCCGGGCGACCGTTCGGATGATCCACCGCCCACGCCCTCGCCCAAACCGACCCGCGAGTCGTTCCGGGCCGGCGACCGGGTGAGCTTCGATGATCGGCATCTGCAACCGCGGATCGGTGTGATCACACGGGTCAACGCGCAGACCGCAACGATAGACTGCGACGGGCAGCGCTGGCGGGTGTCGTTCCAGTTGCTGCGGCATGTACGCGATGTATGAATGGGGGCGCATCCGCACCAACCAAGCGACAGCCGGTGAACTCAACCCACCCCGAAGACGGTTCAACCGCCTCCGCGTTGTTTGACCCAGGCGAGCGTGCGCTTCACCCCTTCAGCGAGCGGCATTCGCGGCGAAAACGCGAGATCACGTTGCGCCGCTTCAATGCCGAGTGCCCCCAGACCGAAGCTACCCACCAACGGCCCGTTCGGGTCGTCGATGATACGGGCCTCAGGCAGACAGGTACGAACTGCAGCCTCGACCTCTGACAGGCTGTGCGCCACACCCGGTCCGAGGTTGTAGGTGCGTTGCGCGAGCGCGGGCGTGTCCAGCGCAGCCACCACCGCATCGACGACATCATCGACATAGACGAACTGCCGCGTCCGCCGCGGGTCGCTTCGAAACCGAGCAGCCTCCCCTCGCAGTGCTGCCTCCAGGGTCAGCCGGATCACGCACGGCGTCACCCGCCCAGGACCATAGCAGCCGGCCACACGCAGCGACACCGCATCGACCCCGAATTGCGCGTGATAAGCATTGATGAGCGCATCGCCCGCCGCCTTGGTCGCGCCGTACATCGTGGTGGGCTGCAGCAAGGTGCGCTCGGTGACAGGTACGAGGTCGGGCTGATCACCATAGGCCAGGATGGAAGAAAAACAGACCACCCGACGGATACGATGAATACGCGCCGCTTCAAGGAGGGCTGCGACCCCGGCGACGTTGATGTCCACGATACGGGCCGGCGCATCTGGAAGCAGCATGGGCCCCGAGATGCCGCCCGGGTGAATGATGTCGGTGATGCCGAAGCGCTGGATCACCTCGTGCCACCGATGGGGATCAGGGAGGTCGTGGGTCAGCACCGGGAAGGGTTCATCGCCTCTCACCCGTTGGTCCATGCCAACGATAGACCGGCCATCGCGAACCAGCCGATCGGCCACCGCGCGTCCGATCAACCCGTTCAGCCCAGTAACAAGGATGGTGCTCATTTGACGGGCATCACGAGATCGGGCAACCAGGTGGTGATTTCGGGGAAGATGGTGATGAGCGCAAGCGTCACCAGCATGGTGCCGAAGATCGGCCACATTTCTTTCCAGAACTGCATCATGGAGATGTTGGCAATTCGGCAGAGCAGGAACATCGTGAGCCCGTAGGGCGGCGTCACCAGTCCGATCAGCAGGGTAAAGACCGTGATCACGCCGAACTGAACCTCGTTGATGCCCAGCGCATTCACGGTGGGCATGAGAAGCGGCACGAACACCAGAATGATGGGAACGGTATCGAGCATGCAGCCGAGCAGCAGATAAATCACGATGACCGCAAACAGGAACACCGCCGGCTCGCGGGTGATGCCGGTCATCCAGGTGGCGAGTCCGTCTGCCACACCGTAGAGGGTAAGCACCCGGCCGAACACCGCAGCGGCCGCAATGATCAGAAAGACCGAGCCCATGGTGCGCGAGGTGGCCAGTACCTGACGGGTGAACGTGGACGGGGACATTTCCCGATACATGAAGCCACCCACCACGATCACGGCGAGCACCCCGAGCACTGCCGCCTCGGTGGGCGTGGCAATGCCGGACAGGATGCTGCCCAGCACCACGGCTGGAATGAGCAGCACCGGCAGACCGACCGCAGTGGTCTTCACCCGCTCACCGAACGTGGCCTTGGGTTCCTTGGGAAAGTTGTTTCGACGCGCCTGCACATAGGCCTGCAACATCAGGAGGGCGCCAAGCAGGGCGCCGGGAATGGCCCCGCCCAGAAACAACCGGCCCACCGAGGCTTCCGTGGCTGCGGCATAAAGGATAAAGGCGATCGATGGCGGGATCAGCGGCCCGATCATGGCCGCCCCTGCAATGATCGACGCTGCATAGGCCACCGGGTAGCCCGCACGCTTCATGGCTGGAATCAGCAGCTTGCCGGTGGCGGCTGCATCGGCAAGATCGGAGCCCGACATGCCGGCCATCACGATGTTGACCGATACGCTCACATGCGCGAGCCCACCGTGTATGTGGCCGATCCAGGCCTTGGCCACATTGACCAGCCGCTGGGTGACGCCGGAGGCGAGCGCCAGGTCACCCATCAGGATGAAGAACGGGATGGCGAGCAGAACGAAGTGGTTGACGCCCTGCCACATGGTGGTGGGCAGCGTGGAGATGGGAATGGACGAGGGCGCAAACATCAGCCCCACGAGCGAGGCACCGATCAGCGTGATGGCGATCGGAACCCGCAGCGCGAACAGGACAAAGAAAACGATGGTGATGAGCGTGAGGCCATCCATAGGGCGCTGCTTTCCTGGTCAGATCTCGACGGCACTGCCGCCAGTGCGGACCGGCTGGTCCGAGAATCGGCGTGCAATGAGGCCGAGCGAAAAAATGATCATCAGGCCTGCAGTCACCGGAATGGAATACGCAAAGATCGAGAGCGGCAGCCCCAGCGAGATGGATTGCATGATGTCTAGCGTGCGGGCGTTGTTCCAACCCCACCAAGTCACTGGCGCGAGGAGTGCGATCGTAAGCAGGTCGCAAAACACCAGCAGCCAGCGCTGCGCACGCTCCGGCAGCAGATCGAACACAGCGGTCATCGTGATGTGTTCATCGGTCCGCTGAACCGTGGCCGCCGCCCACAGCGTGGCCCACACCATGAACAGCCGCCCCGCCTCCTCGGTCCAGGGCAGGGAGACATCATCGGGCAACACATAGCGCGCAAGCACCTGCACGGTGGAGGCCACCAGCATGAGCAGCATCAGGAACACGGTGACCGAGTTCTCGAAGTTTCGCCAGATGCGCGGCACCAGCGGCAACGTGGCGTAATCGGTACGAATGAGCCAGCCCAGCCAAAGCGCCATGGCCACGCAGATCCAGAACAGCACCTTGAGTTCGAAAGGCGTTGGAAACATCAGTTTGCGCTCCCTGTACCGACGCGCGACCAGGAGCCCCATCGGCCAGCGTCCACCGACGACAGAAATTCCGAGACCATCTGATTGAAGAGCATGGGCTCCTCCAGGTTCATTGCATGTCCGCACATCGGAAGCATGGCCAGCCCGGCATGCGGCGCATGGTCACGGATGAAACGGCAGGCTTCGTGCGAGGGAAAGTCCTGGTCGCCCGTCATGACCAGCACAGGCAGTTCGAGCCGCCGCAACGGCTCGCCCAACGCAGTGACGGGTACCCTGTCGGTGAGCGTAATTCGCATCAGTTTCTCGGCTGCAACCGGCGAGAGCTCATGGAGCAGCGCAAGAAAATCTTCCCAGCCACGCGGGTCCTTGGTCTTGAAAATGGCACGCTGCGGCGCCTCTTCAATGGCTGCGAAAGCCTCGCGCGTACCGCGCCTTGCGATATCGTCAGCCAGCGCCCGCGCGCCCGCCAGCCATCGGTCTCGATCCGTGGTGCCAGCCCCGGCGCCAATCACGACCAGACCCATCACGCGCGCAGGGTGTGCAATCGCGAAATTGAGCGCGACGTTGCCGCCTGTGGCCTGACCCACCACGTGCGCACGCTCGATGCCCAGCGCGTCGAGGAGAGCGGTGAGGTCGTCGATGAGGTGACGGTGAAGCCAGCTCTGATCATCTGATGGCACGGATGACGGCGGATAGCCGCGGCCGTTGTACGCGATCGCCCGATAACGGCGGCCGAAATGGCGCAGCTGCGCCTCCCATGCTCGCGCATCGCTTGCGTATTCGTGGCAAAACACCACTGGCCGACCCGACCCCACACTTTCATAGTGGAGCCGGATCCCGTTTGCATCGACGAAGGGCATGAACCGGTCAGCGCTGGGCGTCAGCCACTTCTTTCAGCAGATCGGCCCCCACCATGGTGGAGAAGAACTTGTGAACACCGGCCACCGCATTCTCGAACGGCGGACGGTCGGGGCGAATCAGCTTGACGCCGTTCTTTTCCATGAGCGCGATCGCGTCCTCGTTGGCCTTGGCCGCGCCAGCCCGCATGGTTTCGCCTGCCGCACGTGAAGCCCTGAGCACCACATCCTGATGCGCCGGCGACAGCGACTGGAATTTCTTCAGGTTCATCACATAGACCGTGGCCGTGAAGATGTGATCGGTGATCGCGAGGCTCTTCGCGACCTCGAACAACTTGGAATCGGCCATGCCGTGATAGTTGGTGTCCACGCCGTCAATGGTGCGCTGCTGAAGCGCGGTGTACACCTCGGGCCATGCCATCGGAACCGGATTGCCGCCGAAAGCCTGCACGGTGCGCACATAGAGCGCGTTTTCAATCACGCGGATTTTCTTGCCTTTCATGTTGGCCGGCTGGTTGATGTCGGTGCCGTTCATGAGAAAGCCGCGGAAATCCCATACCCCCCAGGACAGGCCCTTGATGCCCTTCGCCTCGAGCGTACCGAGAATGCGCGTGCCGGTCGGGCCGGTGAGCACCTTCCAGGCCGAATCACGATCCTTCCAGATGTAGGGCAATTCGGTGATGCTGAAGGTGGGTTCGATCGCAGCCACGATGCCCGACCCGTTCATGGCAATGTCGAGCGTGCCCAGGCGCACCTGCGAGAGCATTTCGAGTTCGCCGCCCAGTTGTCCGTTGGGGAAAAGCTCGATTTCAATTTCGCCGTTGGAGAGCTGGCGTGCCGTATCAGCAAACGCCTTGCCACCCTGGCCCGCGATGGCGGTGGCCGATGTGACATGCCCCAGGCGGAGCTTGACCTTGGCCTGCGCGTGGGCCTGAACCGAAAACGCACCGAGCGCGGCCGACAACAGGCCTGCCATCAACCATCTGGTTTGACGCATGGAAATTCTCCGGAAGGAATCGTTGTGAATCGACTTGAAGACCGACCGTCAGCCGGTCCAGGTGCCCCACGGTACGCGACGATCTTTTGACGCGTCAAGCGGCGGGTTGAATTTCTGCTGGCGTGCCGTACCGATCTCTGGCCCCTGCGTGTACAGGTCTTGGCGTTTGAAGTATGGTTCCCGTCTGCACCCGAACTGAAAATCTCCCATGACACGCGAACCGCATCGCCTGACCGCCATCGAAGCAGCGGCCCAAATCGCCGCTGGCAATCTGAGCGCTGAATCCCTGGTGCGAAGCTGCCTTGAACGCATCCAGCACCGTGACCCCCTCGTTCACGCGTGGGTCCATCTCGACCCCGAGGCCGTCATTGCAAGCGCAAGGCGCGCCGATGCGTCACCTCGCGCCGGCCTGCTGCACGGCATCCCGATCGGGTTCAAGGACGTGATAGATACCGCCGACCAGCCCACTGCGTACGGATCACGCATCTACGCCGGCCATCGCCCCGTTGCAGACGCAGCCTGCGTGGCGCTCAGTCGCGAGGCCGGTGCACTGGTGCTGGGCAAGACCGCCTCCACCGAATTCGCCTATCGGCATCCCAGTGCCTGCACCAATCCGCACAATGCGGCGCACTCGCCTGGCGGCTCCTCGTCGGGCTCCGCGGCCGCAGTAGCCGACTTCATGGTGCCACTTGCGGTCGGTACCCAAACCAGCGGCTCGGTCATCCGCCCGGCCGCTTACTGCGGCGTGCACGCCATCAAGCCGGGCTACGGCGAGCTCAGCTTCTCGGGGGTTCGGCATCTCTCCGAAAGCCTCGACACACTGGGCTGCATGGGGCGAAGCATCGAAGACCTTTCGCTCTTTCTGGCGGCGCTGCAGATGCGCGAATACCGGGCGGTGGGTAACGGACTCACGCGTGCGCCGCGGCTTGCCATCTACCGAAGCGACCTCTGGGACGATGCCCGCCCCGATGCCCGCAAGCAATTCGATGAAGTCATCGAGCGACTCGGTCGGGCGGGAGCCGAGCTCACCGAGGTGGCCAACCCCGGACTTGACCGAAAGTGGCTCGATGCCTGTTGGGCGGTCACCAAATTCGAGGCGGGTCGGGTGCTGGTGCACGAATACCGCAGTCATCGCGACGGCATGTCGGCCGCCGCGCAGGCGCTGGTCAATGACGCCCAGGGCATCGATCTTCCCGCCTATCACGCAGCCGCCGCCGAACTCGAGCGAGGTCGCAATCACCTGCTCGCCCAACTCGCACCGTACGACGCCACGCTCACCCTGTCCGCGGTTGGCGCGGCGCCGCTTGGCCTTCACGACACTGGGCCCGTCCTGTTCAACTATCTCTGGACCCTTGCCTGGACGCCGGCGCTCAATCTGCCGGTCATGAAAGGCGATTCGGGTCTACCCATCGGCCTGCAGGTCATTGGTCCGCGGCGCGGTGAACAAGCGCTGCTCGCCACCGGCCGCTGGATCGAGCGCCAACTCGCCTGAGGAAATCCGCATGAATGATCTGAGCCGCCCCGCCTCGCCCGCCATGCATCAGCAGCCCATCCCCAAGCCCTATGCCTGGCAGCGGGACGATGTCAGTGAAAGCGACTGGCGCGTATCGGTTCCCGAGCGTGCGCTCGCGGAGATCGACGAGGTGATCGCGATTCTTCGCGCCAATCCCATGGATATCCGTGCGCTCTGCCTGGATGACTATCCGCTTGACGCGTGCCGAGCGCTCATGAATGAAGTGCGACAGAGGCTCGATCATGGCTTGGGCATGGCGGTGCTCGACCGGCTGCCGGTGGAGCGGCATGACAAGGAATCGCTCACCGCCATTTACTGGATGCTGTCCTCGATGATCTCGCGGCCGGTGGCGCAGTCCTACGACGGCCGGCTGCTTTATGACGTCCGCGACACCGGCAAAAAAACCGACACCCGGGTGCGCGCCGACCTCACCAACCAGGAAATCTCCTGGCACAGCGATTACGGGTTCAACTATCCGCCCCCGTACCTGGGCCTGCTGGTGCTGCGAACGGCGCGCTCGGGCGGCGTCAGCAAGGCGGCCTGCATGATGAACGTGCACAACCAGCTTCTCGAAAAGCGACCCGAACTTCTGCGCCGGCTCTACGAACCGTTTCACTGGAATCGTCAGGGCGAACACCCCGAGGGCGACCCGCTTACCAACCTGCACCCGATTTTCGAGCTCCGTGGCGAGCAGGTGTGCTCGCGCTTCAATCCGGCGCTGGTGCCCAAGGGCTATGAGCTGGTGGGTCTACAGCCCGATGCACTGGGCCTGGAAGCGCTGCGCGAGGCCGCCCGCATCATGTCGGAGGAACAGAACCACATCACCTTCGTGCTGAACGCGGGCGAGATCCAGTATGTGAACAATTTTCGCCTGGCGCATTTGCGAACCGATTACCAGGACTACGACGAACCTGATCG
>CAMBZS010000052.1 GCA_945872335.1 Bordetella parapertussis
ACCCCGATCGTGCCGCCTGCGCCACCCACGTTGGCAACGATGACGGGGTTCTTCAGAAACGGCTCAGCCTCCTTGCCGACGAGGCGAAAGAACACGTCGGTTCCCCCGCCCACCGGCGCCGGAACCACCACCCGGGTAACCGGCTGCGCAAGCGCAACCGACATCGCGAGTGAAGCGGCCAGCCAGCCTGCCGCCTGAATGCCCAACCGCATGGCGCGCCTCACGGATGCGCCCGCCCGCCGGCCCCCCGAAAACGCCGCACGGGCGGCCGATGCAAATGAATCAGACATGGGATGGCTCCTTATTGAACATCACGAAATCAGGATGGGTCGCCCTCGCCCGCCGCATCGAGCGAACGGGTAGCTTCCCTGAACCAGTTGGGCTTGGGCACCGTCCAGCCCTCGCCCCAAAGCGGTCCGCCGCCGCTCACCTCGAGCGTCTCGCCCGTGATGAAGCCACCGGCGGGGCCGCCCACGAAGAGCGCTGCTTCGGCAATCTGCCAGGGTGTGCCGGCCTCACGCATGGGGTTCGCGTTCCGATACAAGGCGCGGACCTCAGGCCGATACACCGACCAGCCCGCCGACACGATCACGCCGGGCGCAATGCAGTTGACGCGGATGCCAAGAGGCGCCCACTCCACCGCCACCGCTTCGCTGAAGGCCACCACACCCGCGCGCGCCGCCACGGTGTGCGCCACCCCATGGAGCCCACGTGGGGACACCACGATATTGACCAGGCTGCCTCCACGCCCCGCATCCCGCCAGCGCTGCGCTGCGCACTGCATCACGTTGAAGCTGCCCGTGAGATTGGTGTCAACCACCGCCTTCCAGCCCTTCTCGACAATATCGATTGCCGGGGACGGATACTGGCCACCCGCGCTCTGGACCACCAGATCGGGAAGCGCCCGCTGTGCCAGTTGATCAAACAGCGACTCGACGGACGCACGGTCACGGATATCGACCGGCACGCCGGCAGCGCACAAACCGCGCTCAGCCATCGCCTTCACCACTGCCTGCAGCTTCTCCGGCTTTCGGCCCGCAACGACCACCTGCGCACCCAGTCTCGCAGCCAGCCACGCACAGGCGGCACCGATACTGCCTCCGCCCCCCACCACCAGCACGGTTCGGCCGGCAAACGAATCGGCGGCGAGATTGGGGCGCTGCTCAGCGGGGTCTTCGAGGTGATCGATCGGATCGAGCATGGTCGCCCCCTGTTCGGGTCGCAGGCCGATCTGCGGCCTCGGAAAACAATCGCCCGACCGGTTCGATGTCGGATGCGTCGAGCGCAACGCTGCGCAAACCGGCAATGGTCGTTGAAGCGCGGGTCAAGGAAGGCCTCCGTCAGCCGCTGGCATGGCGATTGGTGATCTTACCCTTTGCATTCAGAATGACGGCTCGATCAATCCACACGGTCAGCCGCTCGCTACCGTCCCTGCCTGGAGCCCTACATGAATCAGCAAACGCTTGAGCAATTCACCGCCTCGATGCTGGGCCGCGGCTACGATGAAGTCCTGGTCCGCGAATGGGGGCCTGACCACATTGCCCCCGAGCACGACCATCCCTTCGACACCGACGCGCTGGTGGTGCAAGGAGAGTTCTGGTTGACCGTGGGCGACTCGACCCGCCACCTGCGGGCAGGTGACAGTTTTCAGCTGGGCCGAGGCATCCGGCACGCCGAAAAATACGGCAGCGAAGGGGCCACGTTCTGGGCGGCGCGACGCAACCCGCGTTGAGGCGCCCAGGCAGTCTGTCCGCCCTCCTCCGCGGCCTGGCGGCGGGTGCGCTGCTGCTGGGAGCACTGGTGGCAGCCGCCGGATCCGCTCCCCATGAGCCCGCGCCCATGGAGGAGCGGGTTCGGACCTGCACCGGATGCCATGGCGAGCAGGGACGAGCGGGGCCGGAAGGCTACTACCCGCGACTTGCCGGCAAACCTGCTGGGTATCTTGCCGCGCAACTGATCAACTTTGCAGAGGGCCGCCGTCATCACGGTGCGATGCAGCGCCTGCTCGCCACACTCGACGACGCCACCCTTCAAGCGTTGGCCCAGTATTTCGCCGACCTGACGCTGCCTTACCCGCCACCGCCTGCGCCCAGGGTCAGCGCTGACCAGCTCGCCCGCGGCCGCCTGCTGGCCCTCTCCGGTGACCCGTCGCGAAAGCTTCCCGCTTGTGCCAGCTGCCATGGCCAGCGTCTGACTGGCGTGGCGCCAGCGGTACCCGGGCTTCTCGGACTGCCGACCGACTATCTCAACGCGCAGCTGGGCGCGTGGCGCTCGGGTCTTCGAAAGACACGAGCGCCCGACTGCATGGCCGAGATTGCGCGGCGGCTGGGAAGCGATGACCTGAGCGCGGTGACGCATTGGCTCGCGAGCGAGCGCGTGCCCGATCACGGGCACCCACAGACGGCGGCCGGCACCGGGGCAGATCAACCAGCGACGAGCGATCCTGACCTCGTCTGCGCGCACGACGCAGCGCCGGGCGCCGGGGCACCTGCGCCGGATCAGGCACAACGCGCCGCTCACGCGCCAGCCGCTTCCCCTTCCGCCCAGCCTGACCGGACCGCCCTCAGCGACGCCTCAAGCCCCCCCAGCGAGCGCGGCGAAATGCTCGCACGGGCTGGCAACTGCATTGCCTGTCACACCGTCCGGGGGCGGCCCCTGATGACTGGCGCACGTCCGATCGACACGCCTTTCGGCGTGGTGTTCAGCAGCAACCTCACGCCTGATCCGCGCACCGGAATCGGAGCCTGGACCGCAAACGATTTCTGGACCGCGCTCCATCGCGGCCGCTCGCGCGACGGCCGTCGCCTAGCGCCCGCGTTTCCCTACGAGCATACGACGCTGATCCGGCGAGACGATAGCGACGCCATCTTCGCCTGGCTGAAGACGCTTGCCCCCGTTGATTCGCCGCAGCCGGCCCATCAACTCACCTGGCCGCTCGGAACCCAACCAGTGCTTGCGCTGTGGCAGGCGTTTTTCTTCAAGCCCGCCAGCTTTGTTCCAGACCCCGCCCGCGACGACCGCTGGAATCGGGGTGCCTACCTGGTGGAGGCGGTCGGACATTGCGCAGCCTGCCATGGGCCGAGGAACATGTTCGGTGCCACGCGCAGCGTAAAGAACCTGTCAGGGAGCGCTTTGCCAGGCTCGGCCTGGGTCGCGCCAAGCCTGCTCGATGACCGCGAGACCGGGCTCGCGTCAACGCAGCTGGACCAGATCGTGCAGTTGCTCAAGACCGGCCGCTCGGTCCAGGCCGGCACCAGCGGCCCGATGGCCGACGTGGTGCAGCACGGGCTTCAGTATCTTGGCGATGACGACCTCCTCGCGATCGCCGTCTACCTGAAAGACCGGGCTTACGCATCATCAGCGCCGGCCACGCCGCCCGCGCAGCCCCCTGCGCCACTCGGCGCCCGGATTTATCAGCGTGAGTGCGCCGACTGCCACGGCGAGTCGGGAGCCGGCCAGCCGCCGCACTATCCGGCGCTCCGAGGCAATCGCGCGGTCCTGCACCAGAACCCCGCCAACACCGTCCTCGCGGTGCTGCACGGTGGCTATTCTCCGGTCACCCGAGGCAATCCGGCGCCAGCCGGCATGCCTCCGTTTGCGCTGCCGCTCAGCACCGCCGAGGTGGCGGCGGTAGTGAGCTGGATACGCGGCGGCCTTCAGGCACCCGGCCCAGGCGCCTCGCCGGTCAGTCCGTCCGGGGTGGAACAGATTCGCAACCGAAGTCGCTGACCCCTCGCTTCCCGAGTCGCGTCCAGCCCGCGCTGCGTTGTTATGATCACGAAGCATCGTGCTCACTGCTTATTGAGACGCCCGCCATGTCTGCCCGCCCCGTCCTCACGCTGATCCCAGGGATGACCAATACCCCGCGTGTGTTCGATCGACTGATCGCGCACCTCGGTACCGACGTCGAGATTCGGGTCGTTGACGTTCGCGGCCCATCGGACATCGCCACCATGGCCGGACGGGTCTGGCGCTCGCTTGTCGATGTGGGGCCCGAGCGCAAGCTGCTGCTCGCCGGCTTTTCGATGGGAGGCTATGTTGCGCTTCAGATGCTCGCCATGCCGTTGCGAAACGTGGAGGGGCTTGCCCTCCTCTGCTCCAGCGCCCACCCCGACCAGCCCGAGGCCGCGCCGCTGCGCGAGCGCGCGATCAGCGCAGCCGCACGTGACTGGCCGCGCTATGTCGAAAAAATCGGCGAGTTCCTCATGACGGCGGTCGCTCGGGCTGATCCCGCTCTTCGCGAGGCGATCCTCGCCGACCTGCGTGAAGCCGGGGCAGACAGCACGATCGCGCAAATGCGTGCGGTCACGACTCGGCCCGACCAGCGATCAATGATTGCCGGCCTGATGCTCAACGCCCTCGTGGTCGCAGGATCCGACGACCCTCTCATTCCGATTGATGATGCCAGGGCCGCCGCCCAGGCAATTCCCCAGGCGAGATTCGAACTCATGCCAGGCGCCGGGCATCTGATTCCCTGGGAGCAGCCGCAGGCACTGGCCATGCTGATGCGCAGCTGGATCACGCAAACCCTCAACGAGACCTGAGACATGTCCTTTGCCGACACGCTGAAGACGCTTCCCGCCATCACTCATCTGGCTGCGCTCGAGTTGCTCGACGACAGTGGAGCCACAATCGCCCGCATCGAGAACAAGCCCGGGAAGGCGGGCTCGCTTGCAGTCTATGCAGCGCTCGCCGCGCGCCATGGCCGCATTGACGTGGCCGCGGCCCGCGAGGGTCTCGAACTGTTCGCCGAGCACACGGCCGACGCGCGCTCACATCCCGGGAAACACCCCAACATCGATCGCCTGTTTGAGGTGATCCAGTCGGGGGCTACGCTGGGCGTGCGAACGATCGCCGCCTGAGCTCAGCACCTCCACGCTCGCCAGCTTCCAGTCGAGGGAACGCTCGACCGCTGACTGTTATATTATCCCATCACATTGTGATATTGTAACGTCACACGAGGTCGTTCTGCTTCTGGATCGACCGGCCGCCGGAGCCAAACCCGATGACTCGTCTGCGCCACCTGTCGCTTGCCACCCTCTGCGCACTCGCCTTGCCCACGTGGGCCCAACCCGCCACCGTCGCGACGCCGCACGCGCACCAGGCGGGCGAGCCCAAATTCGAGCTGGGCAGCGTATTGAACCCGTCGTGGCAATCACGCGCACAGGCCCTGTCACATCGCGACAAGGGGCTGGGTCTGGGACATAGCGACGTGAACCTCGACGCAAACCTCACGCCATGGCTGAAGGGGCGCCTGTCCGCGGTGGCTCACAGTGATCACCACAAAATCGAAACCGAGATCGAGGAAGCCTATCTCGAGGCGCCAGCGCTTCCAGGGGGATTGCAGCTGCGTGCCGGGCGCTTTCTCTCGCAGCTCGGGTACCTGAACGAACTACACCCTCATGCCGATGATTTCGTTATGCGGCCGGTGCTCCATCGCGCATTTCTGGGCAGCCACTATTTCGACAACGGTCTGCGCCTGAACTGGATTGCGCCAACGCCGTTTTACTGGCGGCTGGGCGGGGAAGTCATGCACGGCAAGCGGCTCCCCACCCTCGCGTCGTCGTCCACCACGGGTGCCTGGACACTTGGCACCCGAATGGGTAGCGACCTCGGCAACTCGGCAAACTGGCAGCTGGGCGTATCCACCTTGCGGCACCGCGCCGGCGCCTCCGGTGCTGCCGGCGAGGTTCATCACGAGCATGAGGCTGAACTCACCGGCGAAGCGGCACCCGAGGCCAGCCACGCACACAGCCATGGGGCGGCGTTCTTCGGACGCCGAATGGATGTGATCGAAGGGGTGTGGAAATGGGCACCCGACGGCAATGCGCGCGCCCGCCAACTCAGGCTGAGTGCCGAGTTCGCCCGCGTGGGCGACATCGGAGAGGCTCAGGATAGCGGTCGTCGGCACTCGGCCTGGTATGTCTCAGCGGTTTATCGGTTTCGTCCACAATGGGAGATCGGCGTTCGGCTCGACCAGCTCCACGCGCTCGCGCGCCATGAGGAAGCGTTTGAGGTCGCCCGCCTGCAGGAGCGCAGTCTGTCGCTGGCGTGGAAGCCCGATCACATGATGACCGTTCGTCTGCAGTTCACCAACCAACGCGACCTGGGCGGCTTTGCGGCCGCCTCGGAGATCAAGCCCGCCAACGCCGTTCACCTGCAGGTCGTGAGGAGCTTCGGAGCACACGGTGCGCACGCATATTGATGCTGCGGTTCGGGTCGTCGTCACTTCGCTCGCCACGTTCACGCTGGCTGGCCTGCTGGCCAGCCAGCAGGCGAGCGCTGCGCCCAGCATTTTTGCCTGCGAACCCGAGTGGGCGGCGCTCGCCAGGGTGATCGCGCCGGATGCGCAGATTTTTTCAGCCACCCATGCACGTCAGGACCCGCATGATATTGAGGCGCGCCCCGCGCTGATCAGTGCACTCCGGCGCGCAGACCTTGCGATCTGCACCGGCGCAGGCCTGGAAGCCGGATGGTTTCCGATGCTGCAGAACCGGGCTGGCAACGCCCGTGTGATGCCCGGGGCGCCGGGGATGTTGATCGCAGCCGATGGCCTGCCTCTGCTCGACGATGCACACCATCACCCAGCGCGGGACAAGGGCCATGTGCATGCCGCGGGCAATCCCCATTTCCAACTTGATCCGCGGTTGCTCGCGCGCGTCGCCAACCGGATCGCCGAGCGTCTGGCAGCCATTGACCCTACTGGTGCGGCCGATTACCAGGCCAGACTGGCACGCTGGCTAGCCGAATGGACCAAACGGATCGAGGGCTGGCAGGTGGCGGCCAAGCCGCTGTTTGGCGAGGCGCTGATCGCCGAGCACTCAAGCTTTGCCTACCTTTTCCGGTGGCTTGAGCTTTATCAGGCGGCCGATCTGGAGCCGGTCCCTGGCGTCCCCCCAACCCTCAGTCACCTGCAGGGACTGCTGCAGCGTGCCCGGGACGACCCGCCCATGGCCGTGGCGCAAACCCTCTATCAGGACCCGCAGTCGGGCCGCTGGCTGGCAGAAAAGCTTTCGGTGCCGCTGCTGACCCTGCCAAGCACGGTCACCTCTGACGGCAACACCCGCTCACTGGAAGGTCTGTTCGATCATCTCGTCCGCTCGCTGCTTGCCGCGCGCGAGCAGCGCCGCCCTCCGCGATGATCGAGAGCGCATCCGAGCTTGGATCGATACTCGCCGCGCCATTCGCGGCCGGCGTGCTCGCGCTCCTCACCCATGTCCCGCTGGGTGAGCAGGTGCTGCGGCGCGGCATTGTGTTCATCGATCTGGCGATCGCGCAGATTGCGGCGCTTGGGGTGCTGGCGACGAGCGGCTGGTCTACCGACCCTTCCCCGGTTTGGTGGGCGGGAAGCCTCGCGGCGCTCGCCGGTGCCGTCGTGGTGGCCTGGCTCGCGCGGCGTTGGCCGGAGCGGCGCGAGGCGCTGATCGGGTTGGTCTACGTGGGGGGGGCGGCGCTAGCCATCCTGTGGGTAGCCGCAGACCCCCACGGCGCACAAAAGCTGCGCGCACTGCTGGCAGGCGACATTCTGTGGGTCCGCATCGAATCCTTGTGGCCACTCGCTGCTGGAAGCGCGCTTTTTGCCGTGGTGACACGTCTGCAACCCGCCTCCCTCGATCGCGACGCCCTGTTCTACCCGACCTTCGCGCTACTGGTCAGCCTGTCGGTCCCCGTCCTGGGGCTCTATCTCGTGTTCGCCGCCCTGATCGCCCCGGCCCTGGGTGCGAGCGCCCTCCGTCAGGCGGGAAACCCCCGCGCGCGGTGGGCGGCCTATGCGATCGGATTGATCGGGCTGCTGGTTGGGCTCGCCGGCTCGTTTTGGCTTGACTACCCCAGCGGCCCGACCGTGGTGCTCGCACTGATCGCAACGGCGGCAGTGTCGGGCGCGCTCGCTGCGGTTAGACTACGGGGATGAGCCGAACCCGGAATCCCGCTGCCCCCCCCGCCCCGCCCGCCGCGCCCGCCAGCCCCGCACCGGCGGCAAGCCCGGCCAAGGCGCCGCTCACGCGCGCGGAGCGCGCCCTGATTGCCAGCCGGCTCGCCGAAGCCCAACAGCTCTGTAACGACCGTGGGACCCTGCTCACACCGCTCCGGCGCGAGGTGCTCAAGCTGCTGCTCGAAAGAGGGGGCTCGGCCAAGGCCTACGATCTGCACGACGACATGCGCAACGCACACGGCCGTGTGGCGCCCATGACCGTCTATCGCGCCCTCGACTTCCTCATGCAGATGCAGCTGGTGCATCGGGTCGACAGCCTCAATGTGTTCATTGCATGCAGCCACGGCGAAACCTCGTCGCCAGACCACCAGCACGACGCGCTGATGCTGGTCTGCACGCGCTGTGACAAGGTCGTGGAGCAGGCCGCGCACGAAGTGGCAAGCCGCCTCACCACCGAACTTGCCGAGCGCTTCGGCTTTGTTGCACAGGGCGTAGAGATCAAGGGCCTTTGCCGCGAGTGCGCAGCCAAGGGTGAGCGTGCCTCGGATCCGTCAGAAACCGCCCATCGGTAAGCGTTTCGAGAAAAGCGGCCAGGTGCCATGCCTTCTGCTGACCATTCCGACACTCCGTGGCCCGCCGCCGATTTCTCGCGCGTGCCCTTTGATGTGTTCACCAGCGCCGATCAGTATGCCCGCGAGCAGTCGCGGATTTTCAGTGGACCGGTCTGGAATTATCTGTGCCTCGAGATTGAAATTCCCAATGTTGGCGATTTCGTCCGCACCTGGGTCGGCGACCTGAGCGTGCTGGTGTCCCGGGCCGATGACGGCTCGATCCACGCCTTCGAAAACAGTTGCGCGCACCGCGGCGCGCAGCTCACCAGCAAGCTGCGGGGCAACACCCGCCGCCATACCTGCGCCTATCACCTCTGGACCTACTCGCTCACCGGCGAGCTGCTCGGTGTCCCGATGGAAAAAGGGGTGAACGGCAAGGGCGGCATGCCACCCCACTTTGACAAGCGCAACCACGGCCTCAATTGTCTGCGTGTCACCACCTTCGGGGGGTTGGTGTTTGGCACCCTTTCGAACGACACGCCCCCCATTGAAGACTACCTCGGACCCCATGCGGTCGAGCAAATCCAGCGACTCCTCGTGCAGCGAAAGCCAAGGGTGTTGGGCTATCTGAGGCAACGAATCCCCGGCAACTGGAAGCTCTACAACGAAAATGTCCGCGATCCCTACCACGGGTCGCTCCTTCATCTGTTCCAGGTGTCATTCCGGCTGCAGCAGCCCACCATGCGCGGCGGCATCAAAATGGACGCGGATCTCAAAAACACCTGGAACCACTCCATCCTGACCGAGGAGGATGCCGGCAACAGGAAAACGCTTTCAGATGCCTACGCCGGCACCGGCAAGTTCGCCCCGGAAATGCGCATGACCGATCCATCACTCACCCAGGTGCCGCTTGACCTCGGTGACGGCTACAAGACCACGATCCTGTCGATCTTTCCGACGCTGGTGGTGGCGCAGGTCGACAACACCTATGCGATCCGGCACCTGAGGCCCAAGGGGCCCAACCTGGTCGAGCTGCACATTACCTATCTCGGGTTCGAATCCGACACGCCCGAGATGACGCAAGACAAGCTGCTGACTTCCAATTTCATTGGTCCCGCGGGCTATATCTCGCTGGAAGACGGTGAGGCGCTACGACTGGTTCAGGAGGGTATCCGCACCCGCCGTCCGGGTCAGCATGAAGTACTCGAGATGGGTGGCGTGGGCGAGATCCGCGACACCGACTATCTGTCGCAGGAAATTTCGATTCGCGGCTTCTGGTCTTTCTATCACCGCATCATGGGAGCGGCCGCGTGATGCCCGATCTGATGTTGCGTCTGCAGGTCGAATCGTTCCTGTATGAATACGCGGCGCTCCTCGATGAGGAGCGGTTTGCCGAGTGGCCCAACCTGTTTGCCGAGAGCCCGTGCCGCTACGAGGTCCTGTCGCGTGAGAATGTTGATCTCGGGCTGCCGGTCCCGATCATGAGCTGCTATTCGCATGGCATGGTGCGCGACCGGGTCTCGATGCTGGTGCAGGGCACCCTCACCTACCGCAAAATGCGGCTCCTGCGACAGGTGAGCAATGTCCGCGCACACGCCGCCGCGGACGGCAGTGTGATTGCACGGGCGGGCATTACCGTATTTCAGTCTGATGAAGAAGGCGTGTCGTCGCTCTACATTGTCGGGCGCTACGACGCGAGCCTCGCAAGCGCCAACGGATCCTTCAGGATCACCGGCATGAGCGTGGTGGTCGACTCTTTCGGGATCGACACCATGCTCGCTGTTCCGATTTGAACGGTCGAGACCGTCACACCCCGGAGTGAACGAGCCTGCTCGTCACCACCACGCCGGTCAGCCTGGCCGATCAAGAAATGCCAGGCTCCCCTCGATCGGAAGGCCCGCGTATTGCTCGGCAAGCGCGCGCTGTGCGCTGGGCGTGGCCTTCAGAAACTCGAGCTCGTATTCCTGCGCGCGCTGGTCGAAATCGGTAGCCTCAGGAAAGCGGTGCAGCAGATTGGTGAGATACCAAGAGGTGCGAACCGAGTGCCATACGCGCCGGAGCGCGACGGTGCTGTAGTCATCCAGCTGGTCGAGACGACCGGTTCGATAAAAGTCCACCAGCGCACGCCCAAGATAGGTGACATCCGACACCGCGAGGTTCAGACCCTTCGCACCCGTGGGTGGCACGATGTGCGCGGCATCACCCGCCAGAAACAGGCGGCCAAACTGCATGGGCTCGGTCACAAAGCTCCTGAGGGGCGCAATGGATTTCTCAACGGGCGGCGCAGGCTGTATGCCCGCAGCCAGATCAGGCGGAAAGCGCGCAATCAACTCAGGCCAGAAGCGCGCGTCGGGCCAGTCATCGACGCTGTCCGAGAGCGGCACCTGGATATAAAACCGTGCGAGCTGGGGATTGCGCATCGATGCCAACGCAAATCCGCGCGGATGGTTGGCATAGACAATCTCGGGTAGGGGCGGTGTGGGCGCGAGCACACCCAGCCAGCCGAAGGGATAAATCTTTTCGTATTCCCGAAGCACGCCGGCAGGCACCGAGCGGCGGGATGCGCCATGAAACCCGTCGCACCCTGCGATGAAGTCGCAACGCAGTTGCCGCTGCTGTCCGGCCACCCGGTACTCGATCAAGGGCTCGGCCGAATCGAGTTCGCTCAACCGTACATCCTCCGCCTCGAACTCGATTCGAGCACGCCGCCGGTCGGCCGCAAGAAACAGATCTTCCTGAATGCGCGTCTGCCCATAGGCGGTAAAGCGCTTGCCGACCTGCGTGGCGCAATCGATGAAAAAGCTGCTGCGCCCAGACCAGACTATCTTCATCCCGTCATGCACATGCCCTTCGGCATGCAACCGCTCGGCAAGGCCGAGCCGGCTGAGCACCTCCACCGTGCTTTGCTCAAGTACGCCCGCGCGAATCCGACCGAGCACGTGGTCGCGGCTTTGCCGCTCGATCACCACGGATTCAACACCCGCCCGAGCCAGCATTTCGGACAAGAGCATGCCGGCGGGGCCTGCGCCAATGACAGCCACCTGCGTTTTCATGGGTCTGGGAAGATTCCTGTTTTGGGTAGGGTCACGGAATCGGGCGAACCGGCAATGGGGTGACACCGCTCAGCGCGATGTCGAGCGCACGACGGACTGCCGCATGATCGTCAATCTGCTCGATCAGAAGCAGACAGAGTCTTGATAGACGCTTCACCTGCTCACCGGTATCGGGCGTGTCGGTGAGGGCAATCAGATCTTCCAGAAGATCATCAATTTGCTGCTGGGACAGGTTCATGGCGTCAGTGCCTCCTCGAGCGCCGCGTGCTGTTGCACGGGGTCAGGCGAGATGTCGGTTGACAGCACATGGCCATCGGGCCGGATCAACCAAATGCCGGCAGGGGGCGCAGGGAGTTGACGTTCAAGTGCTGCCCAACCGGCATCGTCGCAGCACGCACGGACGTTCACACGCCGGAGTGCGTCTTCACCGGGCGCATGGGGTTCAGACTGCGGACAGTCCCCGTCCTCATCAAAGCTCAACGCGGTAAATCCGTGGCCGAGCAGATCATGCAGATAGCGCGGCGCATCACCGCTTTGGAGTCGCACGTTGGGCAGGGCACGGCCGACCGCTGCATTGACGGGCGCCTGCGCGCTACCCCCCGCTCCCGCTGCACCGACTCCTCCCGCTGCACCGACTCCTCCCGCTGCACCCGCCCTGGCTGCTGCCGCGCCACTTCGGCGCCCGCCATAAACCGCCGGCGCGGAAAGCCGCCCCGTGTTGATCATTCGCGCCGCAAGCGGATGCCGGCTGGCCAGCGCCACGATCGTCTCACGCCAGAGCGCCGCCGACGGCTGGTCGGCAGGATGGACAAAGCGCGCCGAGCGCCGGGTCTGGCGAATGTTTTCCATCGCAGCCTGGTGGCGCTCGTCGCTGTAATGATCGAGCAGCGACGGCGCAGCACGACCCGACAGCACCAGCGACAGGCGCCAGCCCAGCGCGTCGGCATCCTGAATGCCGCCATTGCCGCCGCGCGCGCCAAACGGCGACACCACATGGGCCGCATCGCCCGCAAACAGCACCCGCCCGTGACGATAGGACGCAAGATTTTCGTGCCGATACTGCCAGACACCCGACCAGGCAATATCGAACGCCACCGCGGGGCCCAGCAGGCGCCGCACCCGTTCGCGCATGCCCGCTTCGCTCGCCGCCTGCTCGGCGTCTTCGTGCGGGCTCATCTGAAAATCGAGCCGCCACGTGCCGTCGGCCATCCGATGCCGCCACACCGCGCGACCGAAATTGGCGCTGCAGTCAAGCCAGGTCCAGCGCTCCTCCGGAATGTCGGCATTTTTTGCCACGATATCGATGATGATCCAGCGGTCTTCGGTTCGGTCAAAGACCACCGGCGCAAGGCCGAGACCATCGCGAACCCGGCTCGACGAACCGTCGCAGCCCACCACCCAGTCGGCGAGCATTCGGTATTGGCCCTCAGGCGTTGACACCTCGAGCTCGACCGGTTCGGCATCACCGCGCGTGTGCACGTCCTCCACCCGGTTGAGCCAGCGAAGGTCGGCTTGACCCGTGGCCCGGAGCGCATCGACCAGAAACTGCTCAACGTAGTATTGCTGCAGATTGGTGAAACCGTTGAAGCGCAGGTCGGGCTCCTGCTGCAGCCGGAACGACGTGACCTCGGCATCGCGGCACAGCACCCGCCCCACATTCCAGGTCACCCCTTTGCTCACGATCTTTTCACCCACCCCCAGCCGGTGAAAGATATCGAGCGTGCGCTGCGCCCAGACAATGCCGCGCGAGGCAAGCCCTCGCACACCGACTGTGTCGTCGTCGTCCAGCACCAGCACACGATGACCGCGTCGCACCAGATCGAGCGCAAGCGTGAGGCCGGTGAGGCCAGCCCCCACGATCACCAGCGGATAGCGCTGCGGCCCCGCAACTTCGTCGAGGTCGGCGGGTCGTACAAACGGATAACGCGGTAGTTCGAACACTGTCAGGCGGTGGCGAGCGCGCTGGGCGGGGTTTGGTGATCGGGCGCCGCGCTTCGCACCGACCAGCCATCAAACCTGAATTCAATCAACTGGTTCTCCTCGGGAATCATGGTGATCCGACCGCTGGCCCGCTTTGGGGGCCTGACCGCCAGCGTCTGATCGAACGCACACTGTTCGGCAAGATCCTGCCCAAAGCGGGCCCGAAGGGCAAGGTCGGACGCGAGCGTTCTGCCCATTGCCTGACCGAATCGAAACGATCATGGCCTATGGCTGCGATACTGGGAGATCCTTCATCGCCCACGCCCACCCCGCCATGAACCTCTCCCCTGCTCCACCCTCCGAGATCCATAATCTCACCTTCGATGAACTTCGGGTGGGGCAGCAGGCCAGCGCCTCGCGCACCCTCTCGCTCAACGACATCAAGGCTTTCGCTCTGGTATCGGGGGATGTCAACCCTGCCCATGTCGATCCGGACTATGCCGAGTCCACCCGGTTTCATGGCGTGATTGCCCACGGCATGTGGGCGGGTGCGTTGATTTCCAGCCTCCTGGGGAGCGAATTTCCCGGCCCGGGCACCATTTACCTTGAGCAGACGCTCAAGTTTCACAGGCCCATACGCGTGGGCGACACGCTCGCCGTCACGCTCGAAGTGCTGCAGAAAATCGATGCCACGCGCGATGTCCGCATGCAATGCACCGTGCTCAACCAGAGCGCAGAGATCGTTGTGTCGGGCGAAGCGCTGGTGCGGGCGCCCGCGTACAAGGTGTCCAGGCAGCGCGTGGGCCTCCCCACGCTGATGATGTTTGAACCGGAGGCGCGGCTGCACGACTGGATGGCTTCGCTTGCCAGTCACCCGCCGGTTCGCTGCGGCGTGGTTCACCCGTGCGATGAGAGTTCGCTTCGCGGCGCGCTGGACTCGCGTGACGCGGGACTGATCGATCCGGTCATCATCGCGCCCCGCGCTCGCGTGCAGGCACTTGCCGAATCACTGAATTTTTCACTTGCCGGCATTGAAATCATCGATACGCCGCACAGCCACGCGTCGGCGGCCCGGGCCGCCTCCCTGGCAGGCGCGCGCCAGATCGCCATGTTGATGAAGGGCAGTCTGCATACCGATGAACTGATGGAAGCGGTACTAGCGGAGCCTGCGCTTCGTACCGCGCGCCGCATGTCACACGTTTTTCGGTTCGAGGTTCCAAGCTACGACCGCCCCCTCTTGATCACCGATGCGGCGATCAATATCAGCCCTGATCTGAGCACCAAGGCAGACATTGTTCGCAATGCCATCGATCTGGCCCACGCACTCGGTATCGCGACGCCGCGCGTGGCCATTCTGTCGGCCGTTGAGACCGTGACCCCCCGCATTGCATCCACGCTCGACGCCGCAGCCCTTTGCAAAATGGCCGACCGAGGGCAGATCCAGGGCGCCATTCTCGACGGACCGCTTGCCTTTGATAACGCCATATCGTCAGCGGCCGCCCGAATCAAGGGCATTGAATCACCGGTTGCAGGTCGGGCCGATATCCTGCTGGTGCCCGACCTCGAAGCGGGCAACATGCTTGCCAAGCAGCTGGAGTATCTGGCGGGCGCTGCGAGTTGCGGCGTGGTACTGGGTGCGCAGGTCCCGATCGTGCTTACCAGCCGCGCGGACCCGCCGATTTCGCGGGTGGCATCGGCCGCGCTGGCCGGGGTGATGGGGCGCGCATCCAGGACAGGCGAGCCGGCGCGCTGACAAGCGCCTGCCAGCGGTGAGCGCCCCGCGCGCGTTTAATCTGCCTTGATCCTGGCCGTGCGAATCAGTTCGCCCCACTCACGCAGTTCGTCGGCCACCTGCCGCCCGAAGCTTTCAGGCGTGCCGGTCACCGCCTCCATGCCGTCAGCAACGATTCGCGCTTGAAAATCAGGCCTCGTGGCGATGCTCATCACGTCCGAATGAATCTTGTTGACGAGTTCGCGCGGAAGGCCCGCCGGACCCATGAAGCCATACCAGGCCTCGATGCGAAATCCGGGGAGCGTCTCGGACACCGCCGGCACATCGGGAAGCGCCCGAGACCGCTTCGGCCCGGTGGTGGCAATTGCTTTCAACTTCCCGCTCTTGCTGAGCTGAATGGATGCCGTGATACCACCAAAAATGAGCGGTACATGACCGGCCATCACATCCTGGATGCCCTGCCCGAATCCCTTGTAGGGAATGTGCACGATGTCCAGACCGGCCCGCTGTTTGATCACTTCCATGGACAGGTGCTGCTGACCTCCGCTACCCGATGACGCATAGGTGATCTTTCCCGGCTGACGACGCGCGGCCTCGATCAGGCCTGGAATGTCGTTCACCGGAAACGACGGATGCGCGAGCATGATGAACGGACCCGCCGCCACATTGACGATGGCCGTGAGGTCTCGGACCGGGTTGTAGGGCGTGTTCGCGATCAGATTGGGCGCGATGGTGATCGAGGCATCGGCCGCGAACAGCAGGGTATAGCCATCCGGGGTGGCCTTCGCAACGGAATCGGTGCCTATCGTGCCGCTTGCGCCGGTCTTGTTCTCCACCACCACCGATTGCTTCCAAAGGGTGGCGAGTTCCTGCGACAGCAGACGACCATAAATGTCGGGCGTGCCACCCGGCGGGAAAGTGACAATCACCTTGACCGGTTTGTTCGGATACGACTGCGCAACCGCCGACCCCGCAAAAGCACCCACCGCAATCAGCGCGGCAACCGAATGAACCAGAACGCGACCGAGCACGGGATATGTCATGTTCAGACTCCTGGAACCTGAGATGGGAAAGTCCGGGGCAAGCCCGGCAACCCCGCGGCGTGGACCGCAGGACGGTAAACGGCGCCGAGCGCCTCAAAGACTGACGACCAGTCATCTTCAGGTCGAGCGCCAAGATAAGCAAGTACATGCCGGTCGGGACGGAGCAGCACCGCCACCGCGCCGGCATTATCGAGCACCCGCGCGAGCTCGCCTGTGATGTCGCGCGCCACGGGCTCGCGCCGGTCGTCCGACAGGAAATCCTCCTCCGCACGCAGGAGCGATACCCGAGCGGGCGCCTCGGTCGGCCACCACGCCGGCACCGCCGGCACGGCCCCCGCCCATCCAAGAAGCGCATACCCCGAACCACACAACGAATCGAGGAGTTGCGAAAGCCCCTCCCGGGTCTGCACCACAGGCTGGATCATGAGTTGGCCAGGTGGAATCACCGGCTCGGCGCCCGACCACCCGACCTTGAGGCCTTGCCTGAAGCGGGGCTTGGGCTTGAATTTCAAATGCAGGATGTAGTCGCGCGCGGCTGGCACCAGGCAGACCAGTTTCAGAAGCCCCTGCGCGATCGCTGCACCCGCCACCGACTTCGGCTGCATGAACGATCCGATCCGCAGCGCCATGTTGATCAACGCCCAGGCGTGGGGCTTGCGCTCGGCCTCGTAGGTATCGATCAGGGCAGGCTCGGCGCGCCCCCGCACCACCTCGGCGAGCTTCCAGGCGAGGTTAAGCGCATCGCGCACGCCGCTGTTCATGCCCTGCCCGGCAAAGGGCGGCGTCAGGTGCGCGGCATCGCCCGCGAGCAGCACCCGTCCCGCACGCCAACGGGTCGCCACCCGCGCGTGAAAGGTGTAAACCACCTTTCTAAGCAGCGTGATGTCGGCGTCTGACGGCTCGCGCGCGCAAATCCAGCTGCGAAGCTGCGTCTCATCGAGCACCGACTCGGCGTCGTCGTCCGGATGCAGCATGAACTCATAACGAACGGTGGCCTGCGGGCCCGGCAGCCGGATTGTGGGTCGAGCCGGATCGCAGAAGGTTCGCGTGTGGCGAAACGGATCGCGCCGACCAATGAGATCTGCGATCAGCCAGCGTTCGGCATAGCTGCTGCCCTCGAGTGCAATGCCCAGCGCCTCGCGTACCGTGCTTCGGCCCCCGTCGCAACCCACCAGCCAGTCGGTCTCCACCCTTTGCGGCCCATCGGGGGTGGCGATGGAAAGCGACACCCGATCAGCCGTTTGAGAAAAGCTCAGCAATTCATGGCGAAAGCGCAGTTCAACAGGCGCTTCAAGCGCATCGGCCAACGCGCGTACCAGCAGCTGCTGGCGAAACGCGTTTCGCTTCGGATAGCCATATTCGAGAGACCGGGGTTCGATCCGCGCAAAAAGCGTTCGTCGCCAGGAGTAGTAGTGAACACCGTAGCCCTGCACGATATCGGGCAGCACCTGCCCGAGCACGCCTGCCGCCTGCAAGGTGCGCAGGCTCTCGTCGTCAATGGTGACCGCGCGTGCTTCGCCCACCGTGCTTTCGGCACGCTCTATCACCAACGCCGCAATGCCCTGCCGCGCAAGCAAATGCGCAAGCACCAGCCCCGTCGGGCCGGTACCGACAATCACAACCGGGTAATGGGAGGCAAGCGGCATGGCCGGGCGTCAGCTGCGCATGATCGCCTTGCCCCAGAGATTCAGCGTGCGTTCCTCATGGGGCCACACCCCCGCGGGACGTGCCTCGTCACACACCTCGATTTCAGAGGAGATTTCGGCAAGATTGCCGTCGGGGTCCCGGATCATGAAAAATACGTCGTTACCGGGTCCGTGGCGCCCCACTCCCCACACGATTTCGATCCGCTCGCGCGACATGTGGTCAGCCCAGTCCTTGAGGTCTGACCAGGCAGGCGACTCGAACGACTGATGATCAAAGCATGTGACCGGTGCGCCAAACAGCGCAAGCGAGTGATGGAGCGAGTCGGTGCGCAGGAAACACGCGCGCAGCCTGCCGTCGCCATCTAGCACGCGGTCAGACAGATGAAAACCCAACCGCCCGCAGTAAAACGCGAGCATCTCGTCAATCCGGGTGGTGCGCAGGGCAAAGTGCTGATTGACCGCGGGCGGTAGCGCTTTGATGGCAGGCGTTTGCCCCGCCACCGCAGACATTCCCGGCGGCGCGAACACCATTCGGTTGCCGTCCGGATCGACGCATGAGCGCGACCCAGGCGGAATATCGGCCAGATCTGGCAGCTCAAGCGACAACGCCGACTCTCCGCGCGAGAGAAACGCCTGCCAGCAGGACTCCTCTGCAAACCCGTACAACGCGTAATGAAGCCGGTTGGCTTCGCCCGCTGACACATGAAGCGCGCGGCCATCGCCACGGCAGGTCAGCACGGAGCCCTGCCGCTCAACCCGAAGACCGTATGCGCGCGAGTAAAAAGCCGCCATCGCCTCGGGCTGCGGCGACTGGAGATGAAGCCAGCCAAGCCTCGCCTGAATCGGCATCAGCGGTCTCCCCGTGCACTCGGTGACGGAAATGCCTGGACGAACCCGTTAAAGCACCACTTGGACATTCTTCTCCTCGCTATTCCAGTCGCCGATACAGGCGCCGGGACCGATCGGGTGAACGCGCATCGTCCCCGCTTACCAGGGCATTTTTTCCCCGCTGAAACTCATCGCCGACCCGGTGTCCGCCTTCGTTAGGGCGGCGATGACGCCGCGGAGCAACCCCACACGCGGCGCTGGGTCGTTCAACTGGTCCCAGGCAGATTCATAGCGCGTCATGTCGGTTCGGAGCAGGCCGGGGCTGAGCGTGACCGCGATCAGTTCGGGATGATCC
>CAMBZS010000053.1 GCA_945872335.1 Bordetella parapertussis
GTCGTTTGCGGTGATGCGGTCATCGGTGGCGATGACGTTTTTCGGGGGCGGCGAGCCGCGCTCCGATTGCCAGCGGGCTGTGCGGGTCTCGCCCGCTTCGTCCCAGGCCACCGATGGGAGGGCCTCCGGTGCCAGTGAGGTCGGCGCGGTCAAAACCTTTCGTCCCAGCGAAGATAACGCCACTTGCCAAGCGGCATGGGGCCGAGCGGCACACTGCCGCTTCGCACGCGCTTGAGGCCGGTCACGGTGAGCCCCACCAGTTCGCACATGCGGCGAATCTGTCGCTTGCGGCCCTCGCGCAGAACGAAGCGAAGCTGATGCTCGTTTTGCCAGGACACGCGCGCAGGCTTGAGGCGAACGCCATCCAGTTCCAGCCCATGTTGAAGGCGCTTCATGTCTTCTTCCGACAACGTACCTTCCACCCGCACCAGATATTCTTTTTCGACCTCGGAATCCTGGCCGACGAGACGCTTGGCCACCCGACCGTCCTGGGTGAACACGAGCAGGCCTGTTGAATCGATATCCAGCCGGCCCGCGGGCGCGAGCCCTCGGAGATGGCCGGGCTTGAACGTGATGTGCGAAGTGTCGCCGTCCCAGCGGTTCTCTGGACGGATGAGGACGACCGCCGGCTGGTAGCCATCTTCAGCCTGCCCGGATACGTAGCCGATCGGCTTGTTGAGCAAGATCGTGACCTGCTCACTCTGGTGACGCGCGGCCGCCGGGTCGATGTCGATCCGGGCCGAGAGGGGTACGCGAGCGCCCAGAGTGTTCACCAACTGACCATCGACCTTCACCCAACCGTTTTCAATCCATTCATCGGCTTCACGCCGGGAGCACAGACCCAGTTCGCTCATGCGCTTTGACAGGCGCGGGAGATCGGTGCTTGCGTGCGGTGAGGCGCTCCGCACCGGCGGCGAGTTGGGCGGTGGACGGCTGGTCTTGAGCGCAGGCGCTCCTGCCAGGCGCGGGCCTGACGGACGTGGGGCGGACGGGCGTGTGTCGGCAGGCCGCGGCGCTGACGAGCGCGGCGCGGCGGGACGAGTCGTAGGACGTGGCGACCGAGCGGGCGGTCTGGTCATGAGGCTGTTGTGAGGGGAGAAAATAGAGTCCGGATCATACCCGTATGCTGCGAGGAGCCGAGGCCCGGCTGACGGCCAGTCACTGTTTAGGCGTTCGCCCACTCCCACGCGCCGAACGCGAGCACGCCTGCGGCAAGCAGCCAGCCCAGCCATACTCGGTTTCGTTGGACGATTGCCGGACCGCTGCCAGACGCGTGTCCGGTGAGCATCGGCGCCGCGAGGTTACGGCGGCGGACGAGGCTAAAGAGCAGAAGCCCGACCAGATGGAGCGCGATCAGCAGCAGGAATCCGTTTGCGAAAAATTCATGCAGGGTTTCAAGGATCTCGCCACCCACCGGCTTGTCCCGTTCATTCACCGCGGCGTAACCGGTCACGAATACCGGCACGATCCAGATCATCAACAGCAGCACCACGCTCGCAGTAAACAGGTGTTGCAGTTGCGGTGCGGGGCGGCCAAGGGCGCGCTGACCGGGCTTGAGCGCCTGAAGCCATTCCGACCAGCCGCTTGCTCGTCTCAGCAATGCGCTCAGGCGGACATGGCGCGGGCCGACCAGCCCGTAAACCAAACGGAAAGCGACCAGCGCAATCATCATGTAGCCGAACGCGATGTGCGACGAACGCCACCACTTGCTGTCGCCAGTCAGATACGCGCCCACCAGACTCAGCGCGAACAACCAGTGAAACACACGGGTCGGCGCATCGACGGTCAGTCGGCTGGCCATGGGCGCGTGGGTGGAACTGAAGGGCCAATCAGGCCTCTCGCGGAGCGTTTGGGCCGCGGCGGGTAGGATCCTGGCAAGGGCCGGTAAACTTGGTCTCATGAATTCATCTGCAAAACGTTGAACAGGGTCGCAGTGTCGGCGCTTCGCTTTGAACCTGATCTGAACCGAGCGTTCAGCTGCCGTTCAGGTTCAGGTTGCCAGGATGGTCGAATGAAAACTGCTCATCTCGTTCTGCTGGCCGCTCTGGCGGCCTCTCCGTTTCTGACAACGGCCTCCGGGTCGGATCAGGATCGTGCCCGTGCTGCCCTGCAGGCGGGGGAAGTGCTGTCGCTTAGAACCATCCTCGAGCGAATCGAGCGCGATCACCCGGGCCAGGTGATCGAGGCCGAGCTCGAGCGCAAGGGTGGCCGCTGGATCTACGAGCTCAAACTGGTGCAAACCGGGCGCCAGCTGATCAAGCTCGAGATTGATGCGAGCTCCGGTGAGGTGCTGCGGCGTGACGAACGCTTGCGACGCTGAGACGGCACAACGCGATGCGTATATTGGTGGTCGAAGACGAACCCACGCTAAGACGCCAGCTGCGCGCGGCGGGCGAAGCGGCCGGCTATGTGGTTGACGAATGCGATAACGGTCGTGATGCGCATTTTCTCGGCGACACCGAAACCTACGATGCGGTCGTGCTCGATCTCGGGCTGCCGCTTCTTGACGGGTTGACGGTTCTCAGGCGCTGGCGCGAGGCGGGGCGTGCGGTGCCCGTTCTGATCCTCACCGCGCGCGACAACTGGACCGAAAAAGTGGCCGGTATTGACGCCGGGGCTGATGACTACATGACGAAGCCCTTCCACATGGAGGAGCTTCTCGCGCGCCTGCGTGCGCTCATCAGACGCTCTGTGGGGCTCGCCGACCCGGTGCTTCGACGTGGTGAACTGAGCCTGGATACCCGCAGTGGCAAGGTCACCCAGGCGGGGGTTGCCGTGGCGCTCACCAGCCATGAGTACCGGGTGCTCGAATATCTGATGCATCGCTGTGGCGATGTCGTTTCCCGGGCCGAGCTGATCGCGCATGTTTATGCGCAGGACTTTGACCGCGACTCCAACACCGTGGAGGTGTTTGTCGCCCGCTTGCGCAAGAAGCTCTCTGCCGACCTGATCGAGACCGTCCGCGGCCTGGGCTACCGCATCACCCGCCCATGAAACCGCGTCAACGGCCTGGCTCCCTGCGCGTTCGATTGCTGGTCATCACGCTGGTGACGGTGATGGCCGCTCTCTCGGCCGCCTATTGGTGGCTGAGCGGGCGCTTCAGCGCAGAACTGCAACGTCAGCTCGACACGGCGCTTACGCAACAGCTCGACCAGGTCACCGCGCGGCTCGATTTCACCGATTCAGGAGATCCCGTTGTTGATACTCGCCGGCTCTCCGACCCGCGCTGGGAACGTCCTTACTCTGGCCTCTACTGGCAGCTTGACCGGCTGGCTGTCGACGGCAGCCGGCGCGATGCGCTGCTTCGCTCGCGTTCGCTATGGGACGCGCAGCTTGGTCCGATTCGCGCAGCCGCACCCAGCGAAGGTCTTCATGCGCATGATGTGGACGGACCAAGGGGCGAGCGGCTGAGGGTGCTCGAGCGCTTAATTCGCATCGCAGGTCCGTCGCCTGCAGAGTGGCGCCTGCTCGTGGCGGCGGATACGCGCGATACCGTGGCCGCTCTGCGCGATTTCGACGGCGTGCTGATGGCCTCGCTTGGTGGGCTCGGTGCGCTGTTGTGTCTGGCGGCGCTTGCTCAGGTGGGGCTGGGGCTCGCGCCGCTGAGAGCATTGCATGCGTCGCTGCAGCGCCTGCGCACCGGTGCCACGCCCCGCCTTGCGGGACGGTTCCCGAGCGAGGTTCAGCCGCTGGTCGATGACCTGAACACGGTACTCGACCACAACGTGCGGATGGTGGAGCGGGCGCGAACCCAGGCAGGCGATCTTGCCCATGGCCTAAAGACGCCGCTTGCGGTGATCAGAAACGCGTCAGCTCAGGCGGGCGAGAGCGAACTGGCCGCGCTGGTGTCCGAACAGGTCGAGCTTGCGCAGCAGCAGATCCAGTGGCATCTGTCTCGGGCACAGGCCGCCGCACGCGGCCGGGTGCCAGGGCAACGCACGCTGGCAAGGCCGGTGGTAGACAGGTTGATTCGCGTGATGAAAAAGATTCATGCTGACCGAGCACTCACCATGGTGGTCGAGGCGACGCGAGCCGATGCCGCGTTTGCCGGCGAGGAGCAGGATCTGCAGGAAATGTTGGGCAATCTGATTGACAACGCGTGCGCGAGTGCCCGATCCGAGGTGCGCATTGCCATCTTTCATGAAGGTGCGATGGTCGGCATTCGCGTTGAGGATGACGGACCAGGCATCGATCCTGATCAGCGGGCTTTTGTGCTGCGACGAGGCGCAAGGCTCGACGAGTCACGGCCAGGGAGTGGGCTGGGGCTGCCGATCGTGGTCGATCTTGCCGAGCTGTATGGTGGAGCGTTGCAGCTCAGCACTGCCGCAACGGGCGGGCTGGCGGCGGCGCTGACACTGCCCGCGGCGATGGGTGGCGAAGGCTGATCGCGAAGCGGCTCGGAGCCGCCGCTTTCGCTCGTGATGGTCGGCGGGGTTTGAGCGGCTATCACACCGCCCGCGTTCTTCGGTACCGTCAACTTGGCAATTCGATGTAGCGCTCTCCAAACACCAGATAGGTCTGCGACTTGGGTTTGGATGCATCCTCCGGCCGCACATAGCGGATTGAACTTTTTCCCTTGCAGGCACGTGGCAAGAGGAAGCAGCGGATGAATGATGTTGGTTCGCGCTCGGTCGTTGGGGCGAGCACCGGCTCATGACCGACTTCAAGCCACGCCTGACCCGGGCCATGCACCGCGCGGTGGCCGCCGGTCTCGATCGTGATCTCGCCATTGAGACAGCATCGGATGCCTGGCCCTTGATGAACATGGGTGAGCGCCACGCCGCCAGCCGGGAAATTGACCCGATCGCATCGAATCAGCCAGCGTTGGTCGGGGTCGAGACCAAGGGGGACTGCCAGCTTGAGCGTGGATTGGGCGCCAGGGTTTGTACGCAGCAAACCATCCGACGCAGGATGCGCGTCCACGAGTTCCCAGCGCCAGATCCGGGCCCCTTTGGCGCCTGCCACGCAGGCAACGGGCTCGCTTCCGATCCAGACACTGTCGGCGGCCTGGTGCGCAGCGCCCTCTTCAAACTCAACGGTGAGCGACCCGTCGACCACGTAGAGGGCGCGTGTGGCAGCGGGGAGGTAAATGGGTGCGAGAGACGGCGGCAGCACGTCTTCAATCAGACGAAACACGGTAGTCAACATGGGCAGGCTCCGGGGTGGCGCCCGACTTTAACCCGATCCGAAGAGGGCGGAAAGGGTGATGTCCCATGCCACGAAACGACGGGCTCCTTGAAATCGAGGCCGCTGGGTCTGGGCGCACGTGGCGTGCGTTGACAGTCGTTTCCGAGGCTTCCAAACTGTCAGGCAGCGTTCATAACAACCATCCCGCTCAGGAGACATCGCACGATGAAAACGCATTCATGGCTGCGCGCCGCAGCGCTTACGCTTGCCTTCACCGCAGCCTCGGGCGCTGCGCTTGCCCAGGAGGTCACCTTGAAACTCGGCACCGGTTTTGCCGAGAACTCCATGTATGTAAAGCGCCTGCTCGATTGGGCCGCCAAGGTCAACGCCGAAGGCAAGGGCCAGCTGCAGATCAATTTCATCGGTGGACCTAAGGCGATTCCAACCTTCGAGGTGGGTAAATCGGTGCGCTCTGGCGTGATCGATCTGGCGCTCAACACGGGGGCGTTCTACACCAACGTCATGGTCGAGTCCGACTTCCTGAAACTCACGCAGATGCCCATTGCCGAGCAGCGCAGAAACGGCGCGTTCGAGGCGATCAACGCGGTCTGGAACGAAAAGGGCGGCATGCAGTATCTGGGCCGCTTCGTGGAGAACCAGCCGTTTCACATCTATCTCACCAAGCGGATCGACAAGCCCGATCTCACCGGTCTCAAGATCCGCATCACGCCGGTTTACCGCGACTTCTTTCAAGCGCTCGGCGCCACGGTCATCACCACTGCGCCCGGAGAGGTCTACACCGCGCTTGAACGCGGGGTTGTAGACGGCTATGGCTGGCCCATCGGTGGCATTTTTGACCTGGCGTGGCACGAAAAGACCAAATTCCGGGTTGAGCCCGCCTTCTATGACGCCGAAGTTTCAATCATCATGAATCTGCAGTCCTGGAACAAGCTGAATGCGGCCCAGCGCGCGTTACTCACGCGCAGCATCATCGAATTCGAGGCCGGCAATAGTTATTGGAATCAGTACGCCGCGGAAGAGTCCGAGCGTCAGGCCAAGGCGGGTATCCAGACGATCCGGTTTGACGACGCCACGGCCCGGGCCTTCCGGGAGCGCGCCTATGAAGTGGCGTGGGCCGCTGCAGCCAAGCAAAGCCCCGATGTGGCGGCGCGGTTCCGTCCGCTCTTCACAAAAAAATAATCACCCGCGATTCAGCCGAAGCGAAAAGCCGAGACCGTGGTCTGCATGACGCGGTCGCTGAACACGCAACGACCGGCGTCGCCCTGCGCGGCGCCGGCGGCCACCATGAGCGGCAGCAGGTGCTCTTCGGCGCGTGGCGGATGGCAGTGCCTCGCCTCCGGGGCCTGATCCCATTGAGTGAGGGCATGTTCACGCTTGCCGGGGGCCGATTCCACCGCGCTGACCAGCCACGCGTCAAAGCGGTCGGAGATTGGTGCATAGCGCGGGTCTCGGTAACCGCGCATGTTGTGAAAGCTCATGCCGCTTCCCACAATCAGCACGCCTTCGTCGCGCAGCGGCGCAAGCGCGCGTCCCACCGCCAGGTGGGCAGCCGGGTCGAGCGAGTCAAGGAGCGACAGTGGAATGACCGGGATGTCCGCTTCGGGAAACATGAGTAGAAGCGGAACGAACACCCCGTGGTCAAAGCCGCGCCCGACATCGGCATGCGAAGCGATCGCCGCCGAAGCGAGCAGCGACTGGATCCGTGCGGCAAGCGCTGGATCGCCAGGCGCCGGATAACGCAGCTGGTAGGTGTGCGGTGGAAAGCCGTAGTAATCAAAGATCATTTCCGGGCTTTGCACTGCCGCGACCGCCACATCCGATGACAGCCAGTGCGCCGAGATCATGACGATGGCTCTCGGGCGGGCTGGAAGGCTCTCGCCGATACTGCGCAGAAACGCGCCCATCCGATCCCATTCGTGTGGCGGGTCCCAGTCCATGAAGAAACAGGGTCCACCACCATGGGGAATGAACCAGGTGGGCATGCGGGCGGGGGCGGTTGTCATGATGGCAGGCAGGCAATTGAAAGACGATGTGGGCCGCGAGCGGACTGCCCGCGGCCCCGGCGGGCTCAGCTGCTTGCGACCTGAATCTGTGCGAGCTGCGGCATGATGCGATGCGCATTACCCGAATCAATGGCCCGCCGCTCATCAGCATTGAAAATCTGTGCGAGTCCGGCCACGTGTTCATCGGCACGACGATAGGGGTAATCGCTGCCGAATACGATCTGGGAGACCGGAACCAGCCGCGTGAGCGCAGCCATCGCCATCGGGTTTGAGGTCTGCGCGGTGTCGTAGTAAAAGCTGCGAAGCTCTTTCAGCACCCGCTCGCTCGTGAAGCCGCGCTGCTTGTAGTTGGGCATGGACACGATCTGGACCAGGAACCGGTCGGTGAGGGCGGCGATGGTGCCGCCCGCGTGCGAGAAGATGAAGTTGATGTCCGGACAGCGCTGCGCCGTTCCCGAGAAAACCAGGCTCGCGATGGTGCGCGTGGTGTCGGTTCCGTACTCGATGATGACAGGCGGCACGCCGCTTGCCACGTTCTCGCAGCAGGCCGGATTGTCGGGATGGGTGTAGGCGGTGACCTTTCGCCGATGCAGTTCATCCATGACCGGCGCAAACGCCTTGTCTCCCAGGTAACGCCCCTGGTAGCTGGTCATGAAGGCGACACCGTCGGCTTTGAGGACATCGAGCGCGTAGGCGATTTCGCGCAGCGTCTCGTCAACGTGAGGCATGGGCAGCAGCGCGAACATGCGGAACCTCCCCTTGGAACTGTCCACGAGATTGCGTGTCCACTCGTTGGATTCGCGCGCCACGCGCGCGGCCTCGGCGGCGGGCAGAAAGCTCACGGCGGGAAGCGTGGGCGAGGTCATGGATGTTGTGACACCTCCGCGGTCCATGTCTTCCAGCGACTGCTGAACGGTCCACTTCACCACCGGTGGCGAATCGAGCTTTGCGCGCCGAAGCGATTCAAGCCATGCGGGGGGCACGATATGGTGATGAACGTCGATTCGCGGGGCTGGCGCCCCGCCGGCACCCATCGTGGCGCAGCCTGAAGCGAGCGACAGTCCGCCCAGGGCGGCCAGACCGCCCAGTGCGCGGCGACGGCCTGCGTGGGGTTCGCCACAGGCGCAGCGCAGGCGATGGGACTGGGGGGCTGACGAGAGGTCTGCTGCAAGCATGTCGGTCTCCGTTGGGGTTGTTGATCTCATGATGCGTGCCCCGAGTATGCATGCTGTCGCCCCCGCTGCACAGCGTGCTGCGCCGGCCCTGATTTCAACTTTTTGCTGGCTGGCGACCGCGCAGGCGAATGTTGAGCAACTCCACCACCACCGAGAAGGCCATCGCGAAATAGATGTAACCCTTGGGGACATGGTGATCGAACCCTTCGGCGATCAGCACCATGCCGACCACCACCAGGAAACTGAGGGCCAGCATCTTGATGGTCGGGTGCCGGGAGACGAACTCTCCGATTGGCCGGGCAAACACCATCATCAGCGCAACCGACACCACCACTGCGGCGATCATCACTTCGACCCGGTCCACCATACCCACCGCCGTGATGATCGAGTCGAGAGAGAACACCAGATCAATGATCATGATCTGGGCGATGATGGCGCCAAAGCTGGCCGCCGCGCTGGTGCGCCCGCCTTCGCCACCCTCAATTGCATGATGGATTTCGCTTGTGCTCTTCCAGATGAGGAAGAGGCCCCCCGCGATCAGAATCAGGTCGCGCCCCGAAATCGGCTGGCTGAAAACGGTGAAAAGGGGCTCGACCAACCCGATGATCCAGGACAACACCAGCAACAGGCCGATGCGCATGAACATGGCTGCGAACAGGCCGATGCGGCGCGCGAGTTCGCGCTGATGGGCCGGGAGCCGGTCCACCAGAATCGAAATGAAAATGATGTTGTCGATGCCCAGGACGAGTTCAAGTGCGGTAAGCGTGGCAAATGCGATCCAGGCTTCGGGTGACAGCAGCAGATCCATGGCGAGTCCGTAAGGAAGGTGCGAAGGTCGAGGATAAGGCCGGGGCGTGATCACGTCAGCGCAAGGGCTGACTTCACCCGGGTTTCTTCGCTGAACCAAGCTCTCGCGCGCACCGGACTTGTCTGCCGTCAAAGGCAGTGTTGCGGGCTAGCGGCCTCGGTGTCGAGCGGGTGCGCCCGGGCAAGCGCAAGCCAGGTGGGTAGCGCAACGGGGCGGGCGTCGCGCGCCGGGGCGGGGCGCGCGATGTTCAGCGTATCGCCTCGGACGAGCACTACCCCGCACTCGGGCGGAATGTCTGCAGGATCAGCGATGGGTGCGCCTTGGGCGGATTCGCCAAGCACGTACCAGACGCGTTGCGCCAGCCCGAAGTAGGCGCCGCGTTTACCCGGTTGGCGCAGATCGCCCAGCAGATCGGCGCGACTCACCTTGATCTCGTGGATGGTGGGCTCGAGCGCGTGCTCCAGGCTGGAGATGCGAAGTGAAAAGACATCTGGGCGGCAGGGGCCCCAACCGCCGCCTGGCGCCTCGGGTGACAGGAGCGAGAGCCCGGTCCAGGCGAGTCGGCCTTGCGCCACCAGCCATTGGGCGGTGAGTCGGACCAGTGCCTCGTGCGCGCCGAGCGCCCGGCGGTTCAGCGTCTGGGCGAGCGCGAGCGCCGCAACGCCTGCGTCGGTGACGCGGATCGTATCGGGTCGCAGCCCAGGCTCGGGTGAGACCAGACGTTCGATCAGCCCTGCGCCCAGCAGATCGATCTCGACGGGGTCATGGCAGGGCCAGCCAGAGGAACGGAACATCTGACGCAGGCGGCGCAAGTGGGTGCGACTGAGCGCGGAAGAGTGCACGGTGCGGCTCCGGATTGGCGATCGGCGATGATGCTGGCCCGCGAGGCTCACCGGATGAGCCTGGGCCGGCGGGCGCCGCACGCGTTTTCACGAGCCGTGCCGCTGGCAGGGGCCTTTCGAGGCGGTCCTGTCCGCGAGCGAATACACTTTCGGCTTCTCCGACACTTCCCGGCATAAATTCCGATGCATGCATTCGAATACCGGCGCGCCGCCAGCCTGAGCGAGGCAGCCAGCACTCTTTCCCAGGACAGCGAAGCCCGGCCGCTGGCAGGCGGCATGACGCTGATCCCTTCCCTCAAACACCGGCTCAACCAGGTCTCGCAGCTGATCGATATCGGCCGCCTGCCCGACCTGCAGGGCATCGCGGTGCGCGCTGACCATCTCTGGATCGGGGCCGCGACCCGTCATCAGCAGGTCGCCGATTCCGCCGATGTGGGCCGCGTGGTGCAGGGCCTTGCCCAGCTGGCCGGTCTGATCGGCGACCCACAGGTGCGCGCTCGCGGCACGATAGGCGGGTCGGTGGCCAACAACGACCCGGCGGCCGACTATCCAGCGGCAGTCCTCGCGCTTGATGCGGTCGTTGTCACCGACCGGCGAGAACTCGCCGCAGCCGATTTTTTCCAGGGCTTTTTCATGACCGCCCTCGAGCCGGGCGAACTCATCACAGGTATCCGCTTCAGGCTGCCGCGGCGAAGCGCTTATGCCAAGTTCAAGCACCCGGCCTCAGGCTATGCCATGGCGGGCGTGTTCGCTGCCGACCTGGGCGCTGCAGGTTTGAGGGTGACGGTGACGGGAGCGGGCGGTGGCGTGTTTCGCTGGACGGCGGCCGAGCAGGCGTGGGCGAGCGGTTCAACGGTTCCCACGCTCGATCACCCCGATCTGCTCGAAGATATCCATGCGCCCGCACGGTATCGCGCGCATCTGGCCAAGGTGATGTGCGAGCAGGCGCTGCGCGAGCTCGCCTGAGCCCCCTCTGATTTTTCTGGAACCTGAATGAATATCTCCATTGAAGTAAACGGCAAGGCCCAGAGCCTCGAGGTTGAAGGTCGCACCCTGCTGGTCGAGGTGCTGCGCGAGCAGCTTGGCCTCACCGGTACCCATGTCGGCTGTGACACCAGTCAATGCGGTTGCTGTACCGTCCTGGTCGACGGGCAGGGCGTGAAGGCTTGCACCATGCTGGCCGGGCAGGCCGACGGCTGCCGCATCACAACCATCGAGGGTCTGGGTGGCCAATCGCTTCACCCGGTACAGGTGGCCTTCACCGAGTGCCATGCGCTTCAGTGCGGCTTTTGCACCCCGGGCATGATCATGTCGGTCACGTCGCTCCTCTCGCGCCACCCCAATCCCACCGACGAACAGATCATTGAAGGGCTTGCCGGTAATCTTTGCCGCTGTACGGGCTATGCCAACATCATTGCTGCGGTTCGACAGGCAGCGGGCGCCATGGCCGGGAGTGCTGCATGAGCGCCGTCCCCGCTTCGGAAACCAGTCTGCCGGGCGTGCACTACGCGCGCCGCGAAGACCATCGCCTGATTACCGGCACGGGGGCGTTTACCGATGATCTGCGTCCGGATCAGATGCTCCACGGGCATGTGATCCGATCGCCGCACGCCCGCGCCCGCATCGTCCGTGTCGATCTGTCGGCTGTGCGCGCAGCGACGGGCGTTCGTTGGGTGATGACGGCCGAGGAAGTCATCCAGCAGGGCGGCGGCAGCCTTCCCAACAGCTTCACCTTCCCGGGCCGCGGGGGCACGACCCAGCAGGTCGCCACCATGCCAGTGCTCGCGCACGGGCAGGTGCTGTTCGTGGGTCAGCCGGTTGCCATGGTGGTGGCTGACACGGCCGCGCAGGCGCAGGATGCGGCCGAACTCGCCGACATCGAGTACGAAGAGCTCGAGCCGGTGGTTACCACCGATCAGGCGCTCGCGCTCGGGGCGCCGCAGTTGCATCCGAACGTACCGGGCAATCTGTCGCTGCATTTCGAGTCGGGTGACGAGCAGGCGGTGGCCGAGGCCTTCGCGCGCGCGCCGCTCAAAAGCCGGCATCGCGTCCACAGCCAGCGTCTGGTTGGCTTTCCGATGGAGCCTCGGGCGGTGATTGCCTCGCATGATGCTGCAACCGGCATCACCCGGCTCTTCACCCCTTCGCAGGGCGTCACCGGCATGCTCAAGTCGGTCGCGGTCGCAAGCGGCATTCCGGCTGAGCAGATCGACGTTCTCACCTACGATGTCGGTGGCTCCTTCGGGCTGCGCTCAAACCCGTACAGCGAGCATGTTCTAGTGGTTCTGGCTGCCCGGCATCTGGGCCGCCCGGTGGGCTGGACCGGGACACGCTCGGAAGTGTTCGTGAGCGAATACCAGGGCCGAGCCCTCACGCTCGATGGCTCGGTCGCGCTCGATCGTGACGGCCGTATTCTCGCCCTCCGCTTCGACGACACGATCGATCTGGGGGCCTTCAGTGCCGGGCCCAGTTCACTGATTGGCGCGCGCAATCTGTCGGTCACGATGGGCGGGTCTTATCGCGTGCCGGCGCTCTACATGAACTCGAAGCTTGTCTACACCAATGCCGTGCCGATGGCCGCGTATCGGGGAGCGGGCCGACCCGATATCGCCTTTGCGATCGAAACGCTGCTTGACCACGCGGCGCACGAACATGGTTTTGATCCGGTGGCGTTGCGGCGGATCAATTTCATCCCGCCCGAGGCGTTTCCCTACAAGACCGCCAACGGCACGCTCTACGATCTGTGCGAATTCCATCGCACGCTCGACCGGGCGCTTGAGTTGTCAGACTGGGCGGGGTTCGAAGCGCGTCGCGAGGCCGCAGCCCGACAGGGCAAGCTGCGCGGCATCGGGCTCGCCTGCTATCTCGAGGCTTCCGGCGCAGGCGCAGTGCCCGCCGATACGGTGCAGGGTGACTTCGACGAGCGGGGGCAACTCACGATTTATGGGGTCACCGGCGCATCTGGCCAGGGTCATGAAACCTCCTTTGCCACCATCGTTGAGCAGGAACTCGGGCTGCCCGCCTCGCGCGTCCGCTATGCGGCCGGGCATCATGGTCGGGCGTTGATGGGCAACGGCACAGGGGGTTCGCGCACGCTCTATGGCGCGGGCAGCGCCATTGTCGAACTCTGTGCCCGGATCCGCGAGCAGGCGCAGACGCTCTGGGCAGAGTCGGGCGGGGCAGCGGGATCTGCACCCGACCTCGCCACCTGGATTCCCCGGCTCGACGCTGCGCAGCGTGCGCGGCTATCCGCCGAGGGCAAGGCGCAGTCGGGCTCCACGTTCCCGAACGGCACCCATGTGACGGAGATCGAAATTGATCCTGCCACCGGCATCACCGACGTCGTGCACTACGTGGCGGTTGACGATCTGGGGCGCGTCATTTCCCCTCAGCTCGTCATCGGGCAACTTCAGGGCGGCGTGGTGCAGGGTTGGGGGCAGGTGTTCTGTGAGCACGCCATCTACGATGAGCGGGGACAGCTGAGCACCGGCTCGCTCATGGACTACGCGCTGCCCAAGGCGGGCTGCATCCCGACCGTCGAGGCGGAGCAGATTCAGGCCCGAACCGAGCTCAATCGCGTGGGCGCCAAAGGCGTGGGCGAAGCGGGCTGCACGGGTTCCATTCCCGCGCTGACCAACGCCATGATGAACGCACTGCGCCGCCATGGCGTGGTAGCGATGGACACGCCGTTTACGGCTGCCCGTGTATGGGAGGCGCTGAACCCCGCCGCCTGAGCGCGTCACCGGCGGGGCGGCGATGCGATGGGTCGGGCCGCCTGCGTCGGCCGTCGTGCGTGCGCACCGGGGCATAGCGCCGGCCGCTCCGCAAAGAAGCGGTGAAGCAGTTCAGTCTGCTCGGCACCTGACTGCGGCGCAGCGACAAGGGGTCCCGCGAGACCCCGTTCAAACCTTAGCGCTTTACTCGGCCCGGATATCGGCTGAGGCCACGACCCGACGCCACTTGGCGATGTCGGCGCTCACCAGCGCGCGGAAGTCGGCGGAGCCGCCGCCAACGGGTTCGCCGCCCAGGGTGTCGATCAGCTTGCGAACCTCGGTGTCGGCGAGCGTGCGCGCGACCGCCTGCTGAACCACACCGATCGTGGTGGCGGGTGTTCCGGCGGGTGCGAAGAGGCCGAACCAGGCTACGGTTTCAAAGCCCTTCAGTCCCGCCTCGTCAAGCGTGGGCGCTTCCGGCAACAGCGGGGAGCGGTTGAGCGTGGTCACACCCAGCGCCCGAACCCGGCCGTTACGGATATGACCGATGGCAGGCGGAAGGTTGCCAAGAAAGAGCGCCACCTCGCCCGAGATGACGGCGTTGAGTGCGCCGACCGCGCCCTTGTAGGGCACGTGCAGCAGATCGACGCCCGCCATCAGCTTGAAGAGTTCAGCCGACAGATGCGCCGAACTGCCCACGCCGCCCGAGCCGTAGGCAAATTTTCCGGGTTGGGCTTTCAGCAACCGGATCAGTTCGACGACCGAATTCGTACCCAGTTGCGGGCTGACAACCAGCACGTTGGGGGCGCGCATGACCAGGGTGACGGGATCGAAGCCGCGCTCAAGGTCATAGGGCAGCTTGTAGATCGCGGCATTGATGCCGTTCGAACCGGCGTTCCCCATAAGCAGGGTGTGGCCGTCGGGGTTGGCCGATACCGCGGCCTCGGTACCAATACGGCCGCCTGCGCCAGGCCGGTTTTCCACCACCACCGGGTGTCCCCAGCTGTCGGACAGCCGCTGCGCGAGCGCACGCGCGGTCAGGTCGGAGCCATCGCCCGGTGGGCTCGGAACGATGATGCGGACCGCGCGAGTCGGGAAGGGCTGGGCGCTGACGGTGGCGGGCAGCGCAGCGATCAGTGTGGCGAGCGCACCGGCCGCAATAGCCGCTATTGCCGCGCGACGCGTGCGGATGCGGGATTCCAGAGTGAGCAGCGTGGAAGCGGGCATTCAGTCCTCCTGGGCAGCGACGGGGTCGATGTGGCATCGGGTGCCCAGACCAGGCCCGGGCGGCAGTGCGCTCATACCGCCCTCGAAGCGCGGCAGATCCGAGTCAGCAATGGCAAAGAAAAGCTCGCTTTCCTCGAACTGCACCTCGAGCGAAGGCAGGTCATTGAACACAGCCGAGACATGCAGGCTATGAGCGTGGCAAATGGGGCCTGTGGGGTTATGCGGCGAGCAGGCCGCCCCATGGGCTGCGGCGATCTCGGCAATGCGCAGCACCTCGGTGAGCCCGCCCGCGTGCTTGACATCGGGCATGACCACGTCATAGAGCCCAGCCTTCAGGAGGGGCAGAAAGCCGTTGACACCGATCATTGTTTCTGCGCCCGCCAGTTGCATGCCAAGATCGTTCGCCCGAGAGCGGATCTGGCGCAACGTGTCGAATTGTTCGGGGATTTCAGCGACCGGACATTCGTACCAGCTGACCTTCAGTCGCGCGAGTTCGTCGGCCATCTGCATGGCCTGGGCGGCATTGAAGCGCCAGTGGCAATCGACCATCAGAGCGCAGTCGGGGAAGTGCGCATCGAGTGCGGCACGTACCGCTGCAATGCGGGCAAGGCCGGCGTCGACGAGCGCGCGCTGCGCGGCTGCGTCGTCGGCCTCCGGGCTCACGCCGTCAAAGGGTGCCATCTTGATCGCGTTGAAGCCCTGGCCCGCGGCGCGCAGCGCTCGGGCCGCGAAGCGTTCGGGTGTTCGCGGGACGGTACCCCGGTTGATGTTCGCGTAGAGCGGGATCCGGCTGCGCTGTGCCTGCCCAAGGCGGGCATGCAGGGCGAGCCCCGCCCGCCTGGCGAGCAGATCGTGCAGCGCCTGCTCGATTGCGCTCAGCGCTGTGGCGTTGACGAGACTGTGCGCACAGCGATCGGCCAGCAGCCATTGTGCGAGGCGTTCGAGATGGCTTTCCGAGGGGCGCGACCCTGGCTCGAAAAGCGCCTCTCCAAGGCTTCGCGCGGCGCGTTCGACCGCATCGCTCCGCCCTTCCAGCGTCGCTTCCCCCAGCCCGCTGAAATCGCCATCGTTGATTTCGACAAAGGTCCAGATGGTGCGCTCGCTCACCCTGACCTGATGGCAGCGCAGGATGCTGCGCTGGGAGCGATCCCGACTCGTCATGATCCCGCCCTCGCGCCAGACTACTTTGCCTTGAGCGCAGACACGGCCGCGCGTACCCCCAACAGGTAGCTGTCGATACCGAAGCCGCATATCTGTCCGCGTACGATCGGGGAGAACACCGAGGTATGGCGGAACTCCTCGCGCGCATGAACGTTGGACATGTGCACCTCAACGATCGGGCAGCTGAGTATCGCGAGTGCATCGCGAATGCCGTAGCTGTAATGGGTCCAGGCGCCGGCGTTGATGATCACGGCGCTGGTGCCGTCACTGTGCGCCTGATGAATTCGCTCGACCATCGCACCTTCGAAGTTTGTCTGAAAGCACTGGGCTGTTGCGCCGAGCTCGCCGGCCAGCTGCTCAACGGCCGCATCGATTTCCGCGAGCGTGGTGGTGCCGTATTGCGCAGGGTCGCGTTTACCGAACATGTTGAGGTTGAGGCCGTGCAGCACAAGGAGCTTCATGGTCAGATTCCCGCATTTGAAAGGTTCTTCCGGTCGCGCATTTGTCCGCGTGCGCAGGCGGCTACTTTGGCAAGGCGCAAGCTTACCCCTGAACACGGGCTCAGCCGTGCGGGCCCGGTGCAACGACGACCGCGCCCTCATCGGGTTCCGCTTGCAACCGGCGCCGGGTTGCCCGTATAGTCCGGAACATGCCCAGCGAGCACTCCACTGCCGTGTCCGCCCGCGACCACGCCCGCCGCGTTCGTCGCCTGGCAGCGCTACGCCTTCCTGGCGTGCGGCTGCTACTGCGCCCCGCGCGCTAAACACCCCTTCCCCCACAATCTGAAGTGCAGGCCCCCCAAACCAGCGGGGGCAGACCCAGGAGCATCCGAAATGGCCGACAAACTGATCATCTTCGACACCACCCTGCGCGATGGCGAACAGAGCCCCGGCGCATCCATGACCAAAGAGGAAAAGCTGCGCATCGCCCGCCAGCTCGAGAAGCTCCGGGTGGATGTGATCGAGGCCGGATTTGCGGCGTCCTCCAACGGCGATTTCGAAGCGGTCAAGGCCATTGCCAACACCATACGCGACTCCACAGTGTGCTCGCTCTCTCGCGCCAACGACCGCGACATATCGCGGGCGGCCGAGGCCCTGGCGGGTGCGAAATCAGCGCGCATTCACACCTTCATTGCCACCTCTGCGCTGCACATGGAGAAGAAACTCCGTATGACGCCCGAGCAGGTGCACGAACAGGCGCGGCTTGCTGTGCGTTTCGCGCGCAAGTTCACCGACAACGTGGAGTTTTCTCCGGAAGACGGCAGCCGCTCGGATATTGATTTTCTGTGCCGGGTCATTGAAGACGTGATCCGCGAGGGCGCCACCACTATCAACATCGCCGATACGGTGGGCTATTCGGTGCCCGAGCTCTTCGGTCAGTTGGTTCGAAACCTGCGCGAGCGCATTCCAAACTCCGACAAAGCGGTCTGGTCTGTGCATTGCCATAACGACCTTGGTATGGCGGTCGCCAACTCGCTCGCTGGCGTCACCATTGGCGGTGCGCGTCAGATTGAGTGCACGGTCAACGGCCTGGGCGAGCGTGCTGGCAACACCTCGCTTGAAGAAATCGTGATGGCGGTCAAGACCCGACGCGATTACTTCGGCCTCGATGTCGGGATCGATGCATCACAGATCGTGCCGGCATCCAAACTGGTCTCGGGCATCACCGGTTTTCCGGTGCAGCCCAACAAGGCGGTGGTGGGGGCCAATGCGTTTGCGCACGCCTCGGGGATTCATCAGGACGGCGTGCTCAAGCACCGTGACACCTACGAGATCATGCGGGCCGAAGACGTGGGCTGGGCCACCAACCGGATCGTCCTTGGCAAGCTCTCTGGGCGCAATGCGTTCAAGCAGCGCGTGCTCGAGCTTGGCATTCCGGTGGATTCCGAAACCGAACTGAACGCCGCATTTTCGCGCTTCAAGGACCTGGCCGATCGCAAGTCCGATATTTTCGATGAAGACATTCAGGCGTTGTTCTCCGATGAATCCGTCGCGCCCGAGAGCGAACACTACAAGCTGGTGTCGCTCGCTCAGGGCTCGGAAACCGGCGAGCGGCCGCATGCCGAGATCACCCTGTCGGTGGCGGGTCGCGAGGCGCGCAGCCGCTCCGACGGCAATGGCCCGGTCGATGCGACGCTGAAGGCCATTGAATCTCAGGTGGATTCCGGAGCGGAGCTCCTCCTCTATTCGGTCAATGCGATCACCACCGGTACCGAATCGCAGGGGGAGGTCACCGTCAGGCTCTCGCGCGGTGGACGGATTGTGAACGGTGTGGGGGCCGACCCCGACATCATCGTTGCATCAGCCAAGGCCTACCTCAACGCGCTGAACAAGCTGCATAGCGACGTGGAGCGGGTCAACCCCCAGTTGGGTGTCTGAGAAATCGCCCTTGGCCTTTGCCCGAGTTGTTCGAGCCTGAACCCTTTAGGAGAACCGCAATGAGCGTCACACGACTGCCAGTCGCCGCCTCGAATCGCGATCAGGCGGCGCTTCGCGAATTGAAGGTGCAGCTTGCCGCTGCGATGCGGATGGCGGTGCTGCACGAACTCGACGAAGGCATCGACAACCATTTCACCGCGCGCGTTCCTGGCCAGCCCGGGCGTTATCTCATTTTGCCGTTCGGGTATCACTGGTCAGAAGCGCGGGCCGACGATCTGGTGATGTTCGACGAATCCGGGCAGACGCTCGAGGGCGAAGGCACGGTTGAGCTGTCGGCCCGGTGTATTCATGCGCCGTTTCACCGGCTCACCGGGGCGGAGGTGGTTCTGCACACGCATCAGCCCTGGGCGGTTGCGCTCAACATGCTGAAAGACAACCGGTTGTTGAATGCCACCCAGACGGCTGTCTTCATGGCCCGCGACATCGCCTACGACGATCACTACGACGGCACCGCCGACCTGCCCTCGGAAGGCGAACG
>CAMBZS010000054.1 GCA_945872335.1 Bordetella parapertussis
GGCAGGATCATGTACCAGAAGAGCGGCGCAAACACGTGACGGTGTGAGGCGACCAGCGCATGGGCGATAGCGATGCGGCAGACCACTTCCACCGAGGCATCACGCGCGGGCATGTCAATCCGGTCATCGGACGACGAAGCTGCCAGCCAACGTTCGAGTACCCGCCGCGCGCCGGGCAGGTCGTCGGCAGCCAGGACCACCTGAATTTCGGTGAACGCGTGGCTGAACTGCCGGAACCCCACCGTGAGGTAAAGCACCAGAATATGGAAGACGACCACGGCTGTGGGGTGGATTTGCGAAGCCACCCAGTCACCCAGTCCGACCAGACCCAGCGTGACCACGGCCATGACTGCCCAGCCGATGGCGCCGTGCTGACGCTGGCCGGCGTCGGTGCTGCCGCGAATCAGATCGGCGAGCCCGCCGACCAGTCGATGGGCCACATTGTTGGCCGGCAGTGGACGGACCTGCTCAATCAGCAACGCGATGACCAGTGCAATGAATCCCACGATCAGACGGTCTCAGGCAGAAAGCATGCGGTAGAGGTTGCGAAGCATGGCCGCGGTGGCGCCCCAGATGAAGTATTCCACGTCTGTATCGGGCGAACGCCAGGGCATGGCAAAGAACAGGCGTTCACCATCGTCCGAGAGGATACGACGACGCTGATGATGTTGCGGGTTCATCAGGAATTCGAGAGGGACTTCGAAGACATCGGCCACCTCGTTGGGATCCGGCTTCAGATCGAAACCAGGTTCGAGCAGGCCAACCACCGGCGTGACGCGAAATCCGGTGCCCGTGACGTACTCGGGCATGGTGCCAATGACCTCGATTCGCGAAGACTCGATCCCCACCTCCTCGTGCACTTCGCGGAGCGCGGCGGCAAGCGGCGACCCGTCCTGTTCGTCCTGGCGTCCGCCGGGAAAGGCCACCTGCCCCGAATGCCGCCTCAGATGAGCGGTACGGCGCGTGAGAAGCACAGTAGGCCGGAGGCGATGTTGAACAATCGGAACCAGCACCGCTGCCGGGCGCGAGCCGGCAAGCAGCCCCGAGCGGTCGGACAACAGTTCTGGTTCCCAGGCTGGCGGACTGGCGAAACGAGTTCGCAACGCCGGCGCGAGCAGCCGATCGGGCGGCACCGGAGGCAGCCGCTCATCGACCACGACCACCGGCCACTGACGGGGATCGACCATGACGCTGCGGGGGGCGGGCCTCAGGGGCAGACCCGACCTACCGCAAAAGCGATCAGGCGGACTTTGCCGCGCTCGGGCTGGCTTTGCCCGTGAGCTTTTCGCGAATACGCGCCGATTTGCCGGAACGGCTACGCAGGTAGTAAAGCTTCGCGCGGCGCACATCGCCCCGGCGCTTCACCTCGATGCTTGCGATCAGCGGCGAGTACAGCTGAAACGTACGCTCAACGCCTTCGCCGGACGACATCTTGCGGACGATGAACGAAGAATTGAGACCACGATTGCGCTTGGCAATGACCACGCCCTCGTAGGCCTGAACCCGCTTGCGCGCGCCTTCAACCACGTTGACGCTGACGATGACCGTATCGCCGGGCGAGAAGACAGGAATTTTCTTGCCCAGACGGGCGATTTCTTCCTGCTCGAGTTGCTTGATGAGATCCATTGAATGCTCCTTGAGCCATCGTCGCGGGCCTCTGCAGCGAAAGCACACGCTGGGTCCAACCCAAACGGCGCAAACCCACCTGCAAGAACTTGCGGTGCCACGAAGACACACGCTCGCGGGCATGAAAATCCCGAAGGATCAACCCGGGCCATGCGAGAGGATGGAAAACCGGAAAGTGGCGAAGAAGAATCGCATAGAACAATCGCTTTCTTCCCTGCCAGGACACTTTCCGCCCTGATCTCGGGATGTTTATTCCAGAGAACCCTCGATTCTATGCTGAAATCGCTCAGCGAGGCAAAACCTGACCAGCGATGAAGGCCTCATCGGCCGCGCTCAGCCGCCCGTCGCGACGCGCCGCCTCAAGCAGGTCGGGTCGCTTTCTCAGTGTCGCAACCAGCGCCTGCTCACGGCGCCAACGGGAAATCCGCTCGTGATGCCCGGAGAGCAGCACCTCGGGAACCACGAGACCTTCGAACAACTCGGGGCGGGTGTAGTGCGGACAATCGAGCAGGCCCGCCGCGAACGACTCCTGTTCAGCCGAGTTCGAATCGTTGAGCGCGCCTGGCAAATGGCGAACCGCAGCGTCCATCACCATCATCGCCGGCAACTCTCCCCCGGACACGACGAAGTCGCCAATCGACCACTCATCATCGACATGGCGATCGAGCAGTCGCTGATCGATTGCCTCGTAGCGACCCGCGATCAGGATCGCCCCCGACGATGCCGCCAGCTCGCGCGCGCGCGCGTCGGAAAAACGTTTTCCCTGGGGCGATAGCGCAATGACCGGCGCAGAGCCCGCCCCCGATCCTGCACCTGCTTCGACTTCGGCCCCAGCTCCGCGCCGGTCGGCGAGCACCGCAGCGATCGTCTCGGCCAGGGGCTGCGCGAGCATCACCATGCCGGGGCCGCCGCCGTAAGGTCGATCATCAACCGTCTTCCAGGCGTCGTGGGTGAAGTCGCGCGGATTCCAGCGGCGCAGCTGCCAAAGCCCGCGCTGAAGCGCGCGCGCGGTGATGCCGTGACGCGTGATCGCATCGGCCATGTCGGGAAACAGCGTGATCAGATCGAACCGCAGCACGTGGGTATCCGCTACCAGTCGGCGTGCCAGTCGACCCGGATGAGGCGGGCCTCGAGGTCGACCGCGACGATGTAGTGACCCACGAACGGCACGAGCCGTTCGTGCTCCCCATCAACGAGGATAAGGATCGGATGCGCGCCGTGGTCGTCGATTGCACTGACCGACCCGAGCGCGGCGTCGTGTTGACCCCGCACAGCGCAACCGATTAGGTCGATCCAGTAATACTCGCCCTCGGCGGGTTTGGGGAAGTCGGCCCGACTGACATGCACCTCAAGCCCCTTCAACGCCTCGGCCGCGGTCCGGTCAGCCACCCCTTGCGCCTGCGCTACGAGCGCATCGCTGTGGACCCGACAGCGCGTGATTCGGTATTCGCGTGCAACAGCGCTCACAGGCAGCCCCGCTCGAACCCCCGTCACGCGTTCGGGCGCCGGCACCAGCCACCAGCGCCGCGCCGTGCGGAGCACAGAGTCGTGCAGCGAATTGAAAGGCTCAACCTTGAAGCTGCCCGCGATACCCCATGCACCGCGCACCCGCCCCACCGCAATGGTGTCGGCCGGCATGGTGGAAGAAGCCCCTGCAATCGGGACTTCGCTGTCGGGTAAAGACGGGCTCACGAATTCGTCGGGAACTGATCGAATCGGAGCAAGGCCAGACGCTTAACGCGGCGCCCCGGCCAGCAGCGCACGCGAGGCTCAGGCCGCTGCGGGAGCGCTGGCAGCCTGCATCTTGATAAGGCGCTGAACCGCGGGCGACACCTGTGCGCCGTGGTTAACCCAGTGCTCGATGCGAGCCATCTCGATACGAACGGGGATGTCTTTGCCCGATGCGATCGGGTTGTAGAAACCAATGCGCTCGATAAACCGGCCGTCTCGGCGGTTTTGGCGGTCGGTGGCAATGATGTTGTAGAACGGACGCTTTTTCGCGCCGCCACGGGAAAGACGGATCACAACCATCGGATCGATCCTTTAAAGGCATTTATTGGAGGAAACCGAGCATTCTAGCGTGGGCGCCGGGAGGCCGCAAATTTGAGGGGCTGACGGCGCGCCCCGGCGCGAGCGCATCCGGGCACACCGCGGCAGGCCAAACCGCACTGTCTGCTACATTCCCGCCGCGAACTCATCGGAGCCTGATATGCCTCGCGTTCCCTACCTGCCCGCAGACTTGCGTGAACCCGCTGAAATCGTCGATGCCGTCCGCGCCCGGCGCGGCGGTCACCTGCTCAATCTCGACCGGATGCTGCTGCACAGCCCGGAACTCGCGCGCGGGTGGAACGCGCACCTGGGCGCTGTTCGCACCCGAATGTCGGTTTCACCGCGGCTGCGTGAAATCGCCATCTGCGTGGTGGCGGTGTTGAACGATGCGGAATACGAATTCATGCATCACGCGCCGGAGTTGCTTGCGGCGGGCGGCAGTCAGGCCCAGGTCGATGCGCTGCGCCGTCCTGACGAAGCGATGGCCAATGCCGCGCTGTTCGACGACACCGAACGCGCCACGATCGAACTCACCATTGAAATGACCCGCAATGTGCGTGTTCGAGACGGGCTCACAGAGGCGCTCAACGCGAGCCTGGGCACCCAGCATACGGTGGAGTTGGTGGCAGCAATCGCTGCCTACAACATGGTGTCGCGGCTGCTGGTGGCGCTGGGCGTAGAGCCCGAATAGCCACGCTGCTTCAGAACTGCACGTCGTCCAGCGCCAGCGCCCCTGCCGCGCCGCTCACAATCGAGTGGCGCAGCGCCGCCGCCTGAGCCAGGATGTGGTCGGCGAAAAACCGCGCGGTGCCGATCTTCGCGCGCAGGAAAGCGGCATCACCCTCGCTGGCATCGAGCAGCCGACGGGCAGCCAGCGCCGCTCGCGCCAGTTGCCATCCGCCCAGCACTACACCGGCGAGCTTCAGATAAAGCACGGAACCCGCGAACACAGCCCGGACATCGCTGCGCGCGGACGCCACAATGAAACTGACGGCTTCCTCGAGCGACTGCGCGCCCGCAGCGAGCGCATTGCGGATCGCGCCCAGGTCGCCATCGTGCCCTTCAAGTTCCTTGAGCGTATCGCCCATGGCTGCGATCAGCGCGCGAGCCACCGCACCACCATCGCGCGCGGTTTTGCGCCCGATCAGGTCATTGGCCTGGATGGCCGTGGTGCCTTCATAGATGGTGAGGATGCGGGCATCACGGTAGTACTGCGCGGCGCCTGTTTCTTCGATAAAACCCATGCCTCCATGCACCTGCACGCCGAGCGATGTGACTTCCAGCGACATTTCGGTGGACCAGCCCTTCACGATAGGCACCAGGAACTCATACACCGCCATGTTGCGCTTGCGGGTCTCGGGATCGGCGGCATGGTGCCCCGCATCGCAGGCCGCCGCCGCCACATAGGCGAGTGACCGCGCGCCTTCGGTGAGCGCACGCATGGTCATCAGCATCCGCCGGACATCGGGGTGGCAGATGATGGCCACCGGTGCGGCAGAGCCCGCGACGTCTCGGCTCTGCACCCGGTCACGCGCATAGGCCACCGCCTTCTGGTAGGCGCGATCGGCGACTGCAACGCCCTGCATGCCCACCGCGAAGCGGGCCGCGTTCATCATGACGAACATGTATTCGAGGCCGCGGTTTTCTTCGCCCACCAGATAACCGATTGCACCCTCGCCCACATCGCCTTTGCCGTCGCCGTAGACCAGGACTGCCGTGGGGCTCGCCTTGATGCCGAGCTTGTGTTCGATGGAGGCGCACCAGACGTCGTTACGGGAACCGAGCGTGCCGTCTGCGTTGACCAGAAATTTTGGAACGATGAAAAGCGAAATGCCTTTGACGCCCTCGGGCGCCTCCGGGGTGCGGGCAAGCACCAGATGGACGATGTTCTCGGCCATGTCGTGCTCGCCATAGGTGATATAAATTTTTTGCCCGAAGACGCGATAGGTGCCGTCGGGCTGACCCACTGCACGCGTGCGTACCTGGGCCAGGTCCGAGCCAGCCTGCGGCTCGGTGAGGTTCATGGTGCCGGTCCAGCGGCCCTCGATCATGGGGGGAATGAAAGTGGCCTGCTGCTCACTGGTGCCGGCAGTGAGCAGGGCTTCAATGGCACCATCCGTGAGCAGGGGGCACAGCGCAAACGACAGGCTGGCCGCGTTCAGCATTTCAACGCAGGGCGTGCCGATGATCTTGGGCAGGCCCTGCCCGCCAAACTCGACCGGATGCTGAATGCCCTGCCACCCCGCCTGCGCGTAGGCGCGAAACGCTTCGACGAAACCCGGGCTGGTGGTGACCACACCGTTCTGAAGACTGGAGGGCTGCAGGTCGGATGGCCAGTTGAGCGGCGCCACCACGCCCTCGTTGAACTTTGCACACTCTTCGAGGACCGCCGTCGCAGTGTCGAGACCCGAGTCTTCAAGACCGGGCAACTGCGAGACCGCATCAATGCCGGCAACATGCTCAAGCGTAAACAGGATGTCTTTCAGCGGAACCGAGTAACTCATGTCGCGTCTCCGGGAGCAGCAGGAGGTGGCAGCGGGAAAAAGGCGGTGACCCGCCGCCTCGGTCAGCCGAGTTCCTGAACGATCTCTGGAACGGCCTGGAACAGATCACCCACAAGGCCATAGTCGGCCACGCCGAAGATCGGCGCCTCTTCGTCTTTGTTGACCGCGACAATGACCTTGCTGTCCTTCATGCCGGCCAGATGCTGGATCGCACCCGAAATACCGATGGCGACATAGAGCTGCGGGGCCACGATCTTGCCAGTCTGTCCGACCTGCCAGTCATTGGGCGCATAGCCCGCGTCGACCGCGGCGCGCGAGGCACCCAGCGCAGCACCGAGCTTGTCGGCGAGCGGATCGAGAATCCTGAAGTTGTCGGCCGAGCCCATGCCACGGCCCCCCGAGACCACAATCTTGGCGCCCGCGAGTTCGGGGCGGTCGGACTTCGCCACCTCGCGACCCACGAAGCTCGAGCGGCCGGTGTCGGCCACGGGAGCGAGCGCTTCGACTACCGCAGTGCCGCCCTGGGCCGCCGCATCAAAGCCGGTAGTGCGCACCGTGATCACCTTCACCGCATCGGCCGACTGCACGGTGGCGATGGCGTTGCCTGCGTAGATGGGACGGGTGAAGGTATCGGGCGAGACCACGCTGATGATGTCGGAGATCTGGGCTACGTCGAGCCTGGCCGCCACCCGGGGCAGAATGTTCTTGCCGTGCGCAGTGGCCGGCGCCAGGATGTGCGAGAAGCCCGCGGCCGCTGCAAGCGCCTGCTCAGCGACGTTCTCTGCCAGCTGGTCGGCAAGGTGCGGCGCGTCGGCCACCAGCACGCGGGAGACCCCCTGCACCGCAGCCGCGGCCTGCGCAGCACCAGAACAGCCCGATCCTGCGATCAACACCGCAACCTCACCGCCGCATTGCACTGCCGCGGTGATGGTGTTGAGGGTGGCCACCTTGAGCGTGGCGTTGTCGTGTTCAGCGATGACCAGTGCTGCCATGTTGCGTTCCTTCGATCTTGCAGGGGTGCGATATGAAAAAGCGGATTGGAGAACCGACGCAGCCGGGAATCAAATCACCTTGGCTTCGTTCTTCAGTTTGTCGACCAGCGCCTTGACGTCGGCCACCTTGACGCCCGCCTTGCGTCCCGGTGGCTCGCTCACCTTGAGGGTGCGCAGCCTCGGCGCGGGGTCGACGCCCAGATCGGCGGGCTTGAGCACATCGAGCTGCTTTTTCTTCGCCTTCATGATGTTGGGCAACGTGACATAGCGCGGCTCGTTCAGGCGCAGGTCGGTGGTGACCACTGCGGGCAGCGCAATGGACAGGGTTTCCAGACCACCGTCGACCTCGCGGGTGACCCTGGCGCGGCCGTCAGCGATCTCAACCTTGGAGGCAAACGTGGCCTGGGCCATGTTGCCGAGCGCAGCCAGCATCTGTCCGGTCTGATTGGCGTCGTCATCGATCGCCTGCTTGCCCAGAATAACCAGTTGCGGCTGCTCCCGGTCACAGACCGCTTTCAGAAGCTTCGCCACCGCGAGCGGCTGAAGCTCGACATCGGTTTCCACCAGAATGGCGCGGTCGGCGCCAATGGCCATGGCGGTGCGCAGCGTTTCCTGGCAAGCCTGCAGTCCACAGGACACTGCGATGACCTCGGTGGCCACGCCCTTTTCCCGGAGCCTGACCGCTTCCTCGACACCGATTTCGTCGAACGGGTTCATCGACATCTTGACATTGGCGATGTCGACCCCGGACTGATCGCTCTTGACGCGAACCTTGACGTTGTAGTCGACGACCCGCTTGACGGCTACGAGAACTTTCATGGGAACTCCGGCTGGGGTCCTGTGGCCGGACCCGTCTTTGATTGGAAAACGAACGGCCGGAATTATACGGTGCGCGGGCCGATCGACTCTCGAACGGCCGTGCGCCCGAGCCGAGCGCCCCGTATGGCCCCGTCGAACTGGGTCCGATCGCGACGGCATGCGCTGGACAAGCCCGGGGAGCCCCTCCACAATTCGCGCTCGCTTGCGGGTTGAGCCCCGTCCATCGCCCGACGGTGCGCCCCGGCGATCCACTTCCGCGGACGATCTCGCCAGTATCTGGCAGGCACCAATCGCCCGAATCACCCCGATTCAGTCAAGGAGACTCAGATGGGAACCATGCTCACCCTCAAAGCGTCGGACGGCGTTTCAATTGGCGCCTACCGTGCAGACCCCGCAGGCAAGTCCCGCGGCGCGCTGATCGTGTGTCAGGAAATTTTCGGCGTGAACCAGCACATCCGTTCGGTCTGCGACCGCTATGCGGCGGCGGGCTACACGGCGCTCGCCCCGGCATTCTTCGACCGCGCCGAGTCGAACGTGCAACTCGGTTACACCCCGGACGACATCGCGCGCGGCCGATCCATCATGCAAAAGCTGCAACTCGACAACGCTGTCCTGGACGTCAAGGCGGCGGTCGCGCTGCTCGCGCCGGTCGGCAAGATCGGTATCGTCGGCTACTGCTGGGGCGGTACGGTGGCCTGGGCGGCTGCCACGCGCGTTGACGGACTCGCCTGCTCGGCGCCGTACTACGGCGGCGGCATTGCCGGCCTCGCCTCGGAGAAAGCACGCTGCCCGGTGGAAATGCATTTCGGCGAGACCGACCATGCCATCCCCATGACCGATGTCGACAAGGTTCGGGCCGCACAGCCCGGCATCACGGTCTATGTTTACCCGGCCGGCCACGGCTTCAACTGCGATGAGCGGGGGTCTTTCGATGCCGCCAGCGCGAAACTGGCCACCGAGCGCACGCTCGCCCAGCTCGCCCGCCACGTCGGCTGAGCAACCGGCAGGCGCGCCGCGTCTCCGCCTGGGGACGCAGCGTCTCCGCCTGGGGGCGCCGCGTCCCGGCAGGTGGCCCGCGGCCCCAGGTGGACACCCGGCTTGAACCGGGTCCCGCGGGGCCTTCAGGCACCCCAGGCGGGTTTGCGCTTCTCGATGAACGCCTGCACGCCCTCGAGCGCAGCCTCATCCATCATGTTGCAGGCCATGGTCTGACCGGCCAGCTGGTAGGCAGCGTCCGTCCCCATTTCCAGCTGGCGATAAAACAACGACTTGCCCATCGCAAGGGCCACCGCCGGCTTGCTCATGATCTGTGCGGCCAGGCTGCCAATCTCGTCATCGAGCCGATCAGGCGCCACCACCCGATTCACCAGCCCCCGATCGAGCGCCTCGGCAGCCGAAATGAATTCGCCGGTGACCAGCATCTCGAACGCCTGCTTGCGATTCAGGTTGCGCGCAAGGGCCACAGACGGGGTTGAGCAGAAAAGGCCCAGGTTCACCCCCGATACCGCGAACTGGGCGGTGTCAGCCGCGACCGCCAGATCACAGGTGGCAACCAGCTGGCAGCCTGCTGCGGTGGCAAGCCCATGCACCCGGGCAATCACCGGCTGCGGCATCAACTGAAGCGTTCGCATCATTTTGGTGCACCGGGCAAACAACTGCTGGTAGAACGCCTCGCCTGGCGACGCGCGCATCTCGCGCAGATCATGCCCCGCGCAGAAGGCTCGCCCCTCGCCCGCCAGCACCACCACGCGGACATCGCGATCCACGGCCAGCGCGTCAAGGTGGGTTTGCAGCGCAGCGATCATGGCAGATGACAAGGCGTTGAACTGCGCACCGCGGTTCATTGACAGCGTTGCCACGCCGCCCTGCTGCCGCAATTCGACCAGCGGGGACTCGCCCCGGGCTTCACTGACCACTGCTGACATGGGTACCTCCCTGAGTGCTGACCACTGGTCACCGTTTTCGATTATCCGACTCGACCCGGCCACTCACAACCCTTCCGCGGTTTCAGCCGACCCCGCATGCCGTGCGAGAATCCTGCCCATGCGAACCCTGCTCCGATTCTCACTCTCCAGAACGCTTGCCGTGTTGGCCATGGTTGCGGGCCTGATGCCAGGCGGCCTTGCCGCCCAGACCACCGATTCCGCGCGCCGCGAAGCGGAGGCCCGCGAAGTCGATTACTCGACGCGCGCCGATGTACGTGCGTTCGTCCGCGAACTCGTTACCCAGCACGGATTCGATCAGGACGAACTGCTCAAGTTGTTTGCGCAGGTGCGTTACCAGGCGCGGGTCGTGTCCCTCATGACACCGCCTCCGCCCACCGCCAAGCGTTCCTGGACCGCCTATCGCGGTCGCGTACTCGACCCGGTTCGGGTGGAGGTCGGACTCGCCTTCTGGCGGGAGCATCAGGAGTCACTACGCCGGGCTTCCGAACGCTACGGCGTGCCGCAGGAAATCATCGTTTCGATCATTGGTATCGAAACCATGTATGGCCGCTACACCGGCAACTTCCGCGTGCTGGACACGCTCACCACGCTCGCGTTCGACTACCCGCGCCGCGCCGAATTTTTCCGCAGCGAACTCGAGCAGTTCCTGTTGCTCATCCGCGATCAGCGCCTTGACCCGCTCGGCCCGCGCGGCTCCTATGCCGGCGCCATGGGCGTTCCCCAGTTCATGCCCGGCAGCATCCGGCGCCACGCGGTCGATTTCGATGGCGACGGCCGCATCGACCTCATGCGCAATGTGGGCGACGCGGTGGGCTCGGTGGCCAGTTTTCTGGTCAACCACGGCTGGCGCACGGGCGAGCCCACCCATTTTTCGGTCCGGCTTGCAGATGAGTCCAAGGTTGCGCCGCTGATCGAAGCCGGCATCGAGCCCAAGCTCACCCTGTCCCAGCTGGCAGCCTACGGCATCAGCAGCCCCCAGGCCGTGCCGCCCACCATGCCGCTTGCGCTCATTGATCTTCCGAATGGTGATGAGCCCACGGTCTACACGCTGGGCGCTCCCAATTTTTATGTGATCACCCGCTACAACCGCTCCAGTTTCTACGCCATGGCAGTGATCGACCTCGCCACCGAACTGCGGAACGCACGCAACTGAAGCCGGGCCGTAGGGGAGGCACGCGTCAGGTTGCGCTCTGGCGCCTGATCGCCATGACCACCCCGGTGGCCACGATCAGCGCCATCCCGGCAAGCGACAGCGCGTCGGGGAACGCGCCAAAAAATATCAGTCCCGTCACGAGCGAACACGCGGCGTGCGCGTAGCTGAACGGCGCGAGCGTGCTTGCGCTCGCTACCGTGTACGCGCGCACCAGCAGCAGATGCCCCAGCGCGCCGAAGGTACCCGTCCCCACCATCAGCAAAAGGTCGCCCCAGCCGAGCGGCCACTGCCAGAAAAACGGCACCACCAGCGTGAGGCACCCCATGGCCACAACGGCCCCCAGGAACAGGGTGGTGAGCGAGTCGTCGGTACCGGCCACTGCCCGCGTGAGCAGCGCGTAGCCCGCGCTGCAGAACGCCGCGACCACCGACAGCAGCGCTCCCCAACTGTCCATGCCGCTCCCAGGCCGAAGAATGAGCAGCACGCCGGCGAAGCTGAGCCCGAGGGCCCAGGCAGTCCCCCGCGGGGCTCGTTCGTTGAGGAGCCACACCGCGCCTGCCGTCACCAGCATCGGGGCAATGCTGAGAATTGCTGTGGCCTCGGCCTGCGGCAGCAGCGACACGGCGGTGAAGAAACTGAGTGCCGACAGCGCGAGCGCTGCACCTCGCCCGATCTGCGCCAGCGGCCGCCGGGTGCGGATGAGACCCATGCCGTGGCTGCGACCGAATACCAGCAGCATGACCGCCAGGTGGAAAAAATATCGGGTCCAGCCGAGCATCACGGGCGAGTAGCGCTCGGCGAGGATTTTGATCACCGCGTCGAGCAGCGCGAAGAATGCGCTGGCGCCCACAATCAGGGCAATACCGAGAAGCGGATGCGGCGCACTCTGCCCTGCGGCGGACGGCCCGCCTGCGCTCATCCGGGAAAGACGCCGGTGGAAAGATAGCGGTCGCCACGGTCGCACACGATGAACACGATCGTGGCGTTCTCGACCTCAGCGGCAATCCGCAACGCAATACAGCAGGCGCCGGCCGCGGATATGCCAGCGAAGATACCCTCTTCCGCTGCAAGCCGACGGGCCATGTGCTCGGCATCGGATTGCGCAACCGACTCCACCCGATCCACGATGGCATGCTGGTAGATGGCAGGCAGATACTCGGCTGGCCATTTGCGGATGCCCGGGATGGACGAGCCCTCAGCGGGCTGCGCGCCGACGATGCACACGTCGCGATTCTGTTCCTTCAGGTAACGCGATACGCCGGTGATGGTGCCGGTCGTGCCCATCGCCGACACGAAATGCGTGATCTGACCACGCGTATCACGCCAAATCTCGGGGCCTGTGCCCTCATAGTGCGACGCCCAGTTGTCATTATTTGAGAACTGGTCGAGCACACGCCCCTTGCCCTCGCGCTGCATGCGTTCGGCGAGATCGCGCGCGCCTTCCATGCCTTCCGCTTTGGACACCAGAACCAGCTCGGCCCCGTAGGCCTTCATCGACTGGCGCCGCTCCACCGACAGGTTGTCGGGCATGATCAGCACCATGCGGTAACCGCGGATCGCCGCCGCCATGGCGAGCGCAATGCCGGTGTTGCCCGAGGTGGCCTCGATCAGCGTGTCACCAGGCCGGATCTCACCGCGACGCTCGGCGCGCTCGATCATGGCAAGCGCCGGTCGGTCTTTCACCGACCCCGCCGGGTTGTTGCCCTCGAGCTTGCCCAGGATGAGATTGCGGCGGCGCGCCTGCTCAGCGCCCGGCAGGCGCTGCAGGCGGACCAGCGGAGTGTTGCCAATCGTGGCGTCGACAGTCGGGTAATCGGGTCGGTCGGTCATCGGGAGATGCTCCGCGCCGGACGAGGCGCAGCAATCAGTGGTGGATGGGCGGCTCGTCGGGCAGCATGGTGACGCCCGCGAGTTTCAGCTTGAGAACGGCGCTGCGGATTTTCGCGACCGCAGGGGCGCGCGCATAACTTTTCCGCCAGGCGATCGACACCCGGCGTATGGGCGGCGGGTCGTCAAATGGCACATAGCGAAGCAATCGGTCACGGCGCGACGGCGGCGGCATGGCGGTCCAGGGCAGCACGGTGATACCTATGCCCGATGCCACCATATGACGGATGGTTTCAAGCGATGAACCCTCAAACGTCTTTTGAATGCCCGCGCTTGCCTGCGAATAGCGCGAGAGCTCAGGGCAGACTTCGAGTACCTGGTCGCGGAAACAGTGGCCGGTTCCAAGGAGCAGCATGGTCTCGGTCTTGAGGAGCGTGGCGGGTATCGACTTGCGCTCGGCAAGGGGATGACCAGCGGGCGCCGCCACAACAAAGGGCTCGTCATAAAGGGGCTGCGTGATCAGACCCTGCGCATTGAAGGGGTCGGCCATGATCGCCACATCGATCTCTCCCTGGCGCAGGAGCTCGAGCAGTTTGACGGTGAAATTTTCCTGCAGCAGCATCGGCATTCGCGGCGCATCGCTGATCATCTGACGGACCAGCTGCGGCAGCAGATAAGGGCCAATGGTGTAGATGACACCGACCTTGACCGGCCCGGACAGCGGGTCTTTACCGTGCTTGGCGATTTCCTTGACCGCCGCAGCCTGCTCAAGCACACGCTGCGCCTGCTCGATGATTTGGGTGCCGATGGGCGTGACCGACACTTCAGACGACCCGCGCTCGAACAGCTGCACGCCCAGCTCGTCTTCAAGCTTCCGGATGGCGACCGACAGCGTGGGCTGGCTCACGAAACACGCCTCGGCGGCGCGCCCGAAATGCCGCTCCCTTGCCACGGCCACGATGTATTTGAGTTCGGTCAGCGTCATGACCGCCTGATGATACCAAGGCGCCCGGCCATCCCGCAGCGGCGATCAGGCCTTGAGAAACGCTTCGCGCGCACCCAGCCAGCGGGTGATGTGCGCTTCGACCTGCTGTGGCTCGTGGATCAGCATGTGCGAGGCACAGTCGCGTGCAACCTCAACCAGGTCGGCATCACGGTCCAGGTCGGCAAACCGCAGCATCGACTGACCCGACTGTCGCGCCCCGAGAAACTCACCCGGCCCGCGCAGTCGCAGATCGCGACGGGCGATCTCGAAACCGTCGGTGGTTTCGTGCATGGCACGCAGGCGCTCGCGGCCCGACTGAGACAGCGGCCCGTGGTAGAGCAACACGCAGATGCTCTTCTGCGCGCCGCGCCCCACGCGGCCGCGCAACTGGTGGAGCTGCGCGAGCCCGAACCGCTCGGCATGCTCAATCACCATCAGCGAGGCATTGGGTACATCCACGCCCACTTCAATGACCGTGGTCGCTACCAGCACCTTGATTCGGGCCTCGGAGAAGTCGCGCATCACCTGCTGCTTCTCGGCGGGCGCGAGCCGGCCATGGAGCAAGCCCACCTCGATCGGACCGAGCGCCTCGGAGAGCGCCGCGTGCGTGTCGATCGCGGTCTGCAGCTCGAGCGCCTCGGATTCCTCGATCAGCGGACACACCCAATACACCTGCCGACCGTCGTCGGCCGCCACCCGCACGCGTTCGACGATCTCGTCGCGCCTTGCATCCGACACCAGCCGCGTCACAACCGGTGTGCGCCCGGGGGGCAATTCATCAATCACCGACACATCCAGATCGGCGTAGTAGCTCATTGCAAGCGAACGGGGGATGGGCGTGGCGCTCATCATGAGCTGATGCGCGAGGAGTGCTGCGCGCTCGCGCAAGGACAGCCGTTGCGCGACGCCGAAACGATGCTGCTCATCGATGATCGAAAGTCCCAGCCGTGCAAACTTCACCGATTCTTCGATCAGCGCGTGCGTACCGACCAGCAGGTCGATCGTGCCAGCCTCGACGGCTGCCCGAACCGCGCGCTTGTCGGCTTCGCGCAGCGACCCCGCCAGCCAGCCCACGCGAACGCCGAGCGGTTCAAGCCAGGGCCCGAGCTTGCGAAGATGCTGTTCAGCCAGGATCTCGGTGGGCGCCATCATGGCCACCTGACTGCCGCTGCCGATCGCCTGACAGGCGGCGAGCGCGGCAACCACCGTCTTGCCGCTTCCCACATCGCCCTGCAGCAACCGGTTCATGGGTTGTTCAAGTGCGAGGTCGTGCGCGACTTCCGAGGTGGCACGACGCTGCGCTGCGGTGAGTGCAAAGGGCAGCGCAGCCGCCAGCCGCTCGGCCAGGGTACCGTCGCGAAGCGGGCCGGCACGCAGATCGGCACGAGCCGCACGGGCACGTCGCAGGGAGAGCTGCTGCGCGAGCAGTTCATCGAAGATCACCCGCCGCCAGGCCGGCAGGCTCCGCTCCTCCAGCGCTTCGGTCGACGCATCGGGCGGCGGCGCATGGAGCAGCTTGAGCGCATCGGTGAGGGCGGGCAGCCCCAGCCGGGCGATCACGCCCGCGGGCACGGTTTCGGGCAGCGACAGGCTTCGCAAGCGGCGAGCAATCGCCGACCGGATCAGGCCCTGACCGATCCCCGCCACCGTCGGATATATCGGCGTGAGCTGCTGCGGAATGGGCGAACCGTCACCCACCAGACGATAGCGTGGATGCACGATCTCGTTGCCGAACAGGCTGGCGCGAACCTCTCCGTAGGCGCGCACTCTCGCCCCGGGCGCAAACTGCCGCTGCTGCACGGCGGTGAAGTGAAGAAAACGCAGCGTGAGCAAGCCGCTGTCGTCTTCAAGCTCCACGCGCAACATGCGGCGCGGGCGACCGTCGACGCGACTGGTGCGTACCGTGCCCTCAACCTGCGCGCTGTCGCCGGCCCGGGTGGCTGCGATGGGCACCACCACGGTGAGGTCTTCGTAGCGCAGCGGCAGATGCAGCAGCAGATCGATCTCGCGCCGCACGCCCAGTCGCGCAAACGCATCCAGACCCGATGGCCCCGTTTTGGCAGGGGCCTGGGAGCGGTCGCCGGGCACGGTTTACCCGGGCAAAACCATGACCGCTTCAACCTCGAACTGCGCACCGCGCGGCAAGCTCGCCACCCCCACGGTGGAGCGCGCGGGGAAGGGCTTGGGAAACACCTGCTCCATCACCGTGTTGACCACCGAAAAGTGCGCCAGGTCGGTGAGAAAAAGCGTGAGCTTCACGCAGTCGGCGAGCGAGCCGCCACTTGCACGCGCCACCGCTTCGAGGTTGGCGAAGGCACGCCGCACCTGCGCCTCGAAGCCGCCGTCCACGAGCTGTCCGGTGGTGGGATCGAGGGCAAGCTGCCCGGAGAGGTAGACAGTGCGGTCAACGCGGATCGCCTGTGAGTAAGGGCCGATTGCAGCAGGCGCGAGCGGGGTGGCAATGACGGTTCGAGACATGGGCAAACTCCTCAGATCGGGAAACAGGCCGCTGGCGCAGCGGCGCCCTTCACAACAGATCCGTGCTCAAGCGAAACCCACCTCAACGCGTTTGTTCCGCCGGCCTTCGTTCCGAATGCGCAGCACCTTGATCGGGCCGATTTCGCCGATGTTCTTCACGTGGGTGCCCCCGCAGGGCTGCAGATCAATGCCGGGGATGCGCAACAGGCGTACGCGACCCGCACCACGTGGCGGCTGAACCGACATGGTTTTCACCAGTTCCGGCCGTGCGTCGAGTTCCTCGTCGGTGATCCAGACGGTTTCGGTGTCGATGGCGCGAGCGATCAGTTCGTTGACACCGCTTTCGATACGCGCGGCATCGAGCAGACTCATGTCGATGTCAAAGTCGAGCCGGCCGCGATCGGCCGCGATGTTGCCGCCGGTGACCGGCGCCACCACCACACAGGAAAGCACATGCAGGCTGGTGTGGATGCGCATATGGGCGTAGCGGCGCTCCCAGTCGAGTTCCAGTCTGACCGCTTCGCCCGGTTCGGGCAACGCCTGCCCCGGTTCGGGGACATGCACGACCGAATCGACCGAATCGCCTTTGCGCGCATCGGTGATGCGCAGCGGCGAGCCGTCAGCACGAATCAGATTGCCCGTGTCGCCCGGTTGACCTCCGCCCATGGGATAGAACACGGTTCGGTCGGTTTCGATACCGCGTTCGCTCACCGAGATGATTCGGGCCTCGCAGTGGCGCAGGTAGGCATCATCGCGAAAGATCAGTTCGGTGCTCATGAGAAGGTCGCCAGGGGAATTGAGTGTGAGCGGGCAGGCCGTCAGCGCCCGAGGCGGGCGTTGAACCAGCTTTCCAATGCGATCGCCATCACCGACATGCCCAGCATGGCCGCGCCAATCAGCGAAGCGATGGCAATGAAAACCGGTGCCCAGCGATTGGCCGAGACACGCCCCGAGCTCGTGTTGAACCGCGCATCCCAGCGCGCATCGGACGTGAGGCTGATCACGATCGCCTCGACCAGGGTGATCACCACGATCAGGCTGAAGGCAAAGAATCCAGGCTGACGGAACCAGGGGTCGGTGCGCAGCGCCCAGCCGATCAGCGGCATCGAGAGCATTGGATACAGCCACGCGCCGCGCACACCCAGATACCAGCGATGCAACCCCAGCCAGCCGAAGACCAGCGCGAACAGGCCGGCAAGCGGACGAGAGTAATGCCGGGCCGGGGCCGGATCAGACGGCAGGCGTGAACTGGGATCGGATGAAAGCGACATTGAATTGGCGCTGGCTGGGTTGAACGACACAGGCCGGATTCTAGCGGCCCGGGCAGGCGGTTCGACGAACCCGCACGGCTCGGGGCCTTTCAGGATCGAGAAGGCCGCGCTGATACACTCAATAACACCTACGTGGCCCGTCGCGCCACCCTTCCCCCCTCTCGTAGAAACCACATCGTGTCCAAGCCTCCGGTTGAGTCGCCGGCGATCCGCATTCGCGGCGCCCGCCAGAATAATCTCAAGAACATCGACCTCGACATCCCGACCGGTGAACTGGTGGTGGTAACCGGCGTATCGGGCTCCGGCAAATCCTCGCTGGTGTTCGATACGCTCTATGCGGAAGGTCAGCGCCGCTATGTCGAGACCTTCTCGGCCTACGCGCGCCAGTTCCTCGATCGCATGGACAAGCCGCAGGTCGACCGGATCGAGGGAGTGCCGCCTGCCATCGCGATCGATCAGACCAATCCGGTGCGTACTTCGCGCTCCACGGTCGGCACCATGACCGAGATCAATGATCACCTGAAGCTCTTGCTCGCGCGCACGGCGCGACTGCACTGCCGCTGCTGCGGTCAGGCGGTGCAGCGCGACAGCGCCGCCGATGTCTTGGACAGCGTGGTCAAGCGCGCCACCGAGGCCGGCGACCCGCGGCTTCTGGTCTGCTTCGAAGTGAGGGTGCCGTCGAACTTCACCGAGGCGGAAGTCGAGCAGCATCTGCAGGCCCAGGGCTACACCCGCGTGCACCACCGCAGTCCCGCGCGCGATGACAGCAGCCGCACCGTACTGTGGGTGGTGCAAGACCGGTTTCGCGCCAGCACCGTCGAACGGAGCCGTCTGGGCGAGGCCATCGAGGCGGCCATGCGTCAGGGCCAGGGGCGGCTGTCGGTCCACGCGCTCGATGATTCGGGCAATGACGCTGCGGTCTGGCGCTACAGCAGCGGCCTCCACTGCGCCGACTGCGACATCAGTTATTCAGAGCCCCTGCCCAGCCTGTTCTCATTCAACTCGCCGCTCGGCGCGTGCGAGACCTGTCGCGGCTTTGGCCGGGTGATCGGCATCGATCTTGGCCTGGTCATTCCCGACGAAAGCCGCACGCTCGCCGACGGCGCGGTACGGCCCTGGCAGACCGAAAGCTTCAAGGATTGTCAGCGCGACCTGGCCAGGTTCGCGCCGCGCGCGGGGGTACCGCTCGACCGGCGTT
>CAMBZS010000055.1 GCA_945872335.1 Bordetella parapertussis
AAACACGGGCGGCACGGCCACCCGATCAGGTGTGAGAAGCGTGAGCGCACGGACGCTCGGCGACTGGCTGGACGCCACGCTCGAGACCAACCGCTTCAAGGATTATTGCCCAAACGGTCTGCAGGCGGAAGGAACGCGCCCGATTCGCCAGCTGGTCTGTGGGGTCACTGCGAGCCTTGCACTGGTGAAAGCGGCGCGCGCGGCGCGCGCCGACGCCGTGTTGGTTCATCACGGCTGGTTCTGGCGGGGCGAAGATCCGCGTCTCACCGGCACGCAACTGTCGCGGGTACGCGAGCTTCTCGACGCGGGCATTCATCTGTTTGCCTACCACCTGCCGCTCGACGCGCATCCGGAACTCGGCAACAACGCCCAGCTCGCCCGGCATCTGGGCTGGCAGACCGACGGGCGGCTCGGCGAGTACGAGCTCATCAGCTGGCACCAGCTGCCCGACACCCGCGACGCGCGTCAGATCGCTGCTCACCTCAAGCGTCGACTGGGGCAGGCGCCGGTCGTGGTCGGCACGCTCGACCGACCGATCAGGCGCATCGCATGGTGCACCGGCGCCGCACAGGACATGATTGTCGAGGCTGCGAGATCAGGCGCCGATGCCTTTGTAAGCGGCGAAATTTCAGAGCGCACCACGCATCTGGCGCGCGAACTCGGCGTGGTGTATTTCGCGGCTGGCCATCACGCCACCGAGCGCTATGGCGTACAGGCCCTCGCGCAGGCGGCCGCCCAGGCGCTGGGACTCGAGCAGCAGTTCATCGACGATCCGAACCCGGTCTGACCTGCAGGCATTGCCTGTTTGAACATGGGTTTTGATCGATATTGCCTGCGCGCCGAGGGGCGTCACGGACCTTGCGCTCCAAGGCGAACCTTAGCGCATCACGATCCTGGCCCGTACAAGGTTCAGCCCTGGGGCTTGTCTGACGAAGGGCTTGAGGAGCCGGATGCACCGGCGGATGCCGCAATCGGTTCGGCGGCCGTCGCACTCACCGCAGCACCCGTACCTGAATCGGTGGAGGCGGCTGAGGCACCTGGGGCAGCGCCATCAGATGTAGCAGGCTCCGCCTTGGCTGCATCGGACTCAGCGCTCTCTGGGTTGCGGCTGTAGGCCTTGATAAAGCCAGCCAGGTAAATGCCCAGTTCGTAGAGCAGGATGAGCGGAATGGCCAGCATGAACTGGCTCAGCACATCAGGCGGCGTGAGAATGGCAGCGGCCACGAATGCACCCACAATCACATACCGACGAACGTCGCGCAGTTGCTGCTGGGTGACCATGCCGAGCTTGACCAGCAGCATCTCCACCACCGGCACCTCGAAAGCCACCCCGAAGCCAAAGAAGATCGCCAGGGTGAAGTCCCAGTATTTCTGCAGGTCCTGCATGATCTCGGCGCCGGTACCCTCGGCAAACGAGAAAAAGAACTTGTAGGCAGCGGGCAGCACGAACATGTAGGCAAACCCGATCCCTACCACCAGGAAAAACACGCTGGACATGATGAGCGGCAGCGCAAAACGCTTTTCATGTTCGTAGAGCCCGGGCGCAACGAACGCCCACGCCTGGTAGAGCACCCAGGGCAGCGAAAACAGCAATGCCGAGAGGAACGCCACCTTGGTGAGCGTGAAGAATGCGCCCTCGCCCGCGAGGAATACCGGCTTGGCGCCTGGGGGCATCGCTTCATAGAGCGGCAACGACAGAAACAGCATGATGTCGCGCGAAAAATAGAAGCACACGCCGAACATGATCAAGACCAGGATCAGCGACTTGATCAGCCGGTCACGCAGTTCAACCAGATGCGAGATGAAGCTTTCTTCCTGGGCCATGGGCGACGCACTCAGCTCCGGTAGAAACGCCGCTTCGGGCGCTTGCGTTTGAGTTCGCGGTCGCGCTCGATCCGGCGATCGCGGATGCGGTCACGCGAGCGACGGACGGCGTAGATACGGTCCCAGTCGGTGACCGGTTCGGGGGGCTTGGAATCGCCCTCGAACGACGACGCAAGCGAATCGAACTGCGCCTGCGCACCGTCGACCGCGGACTTGACCGAGGACTCCACCTCGCGAGCAGCGGTCGTAACCTCGGACTGGAGCTTGCGCAGGTCTTCCAGGTCCATCTGCCGATTGATATCGGCTTTCACATCGGTCACATAGCGCTGAAGCTTGCCCAACCACTGGCCAACCTGACGCGCGACCCGCGGCAGGCGCTCGGGGCCCAGCACCATCAGCGCTACCAGCGCGGTGACGGCCATCTCGCTGAATCCGAAGTCGAACATGCGGGGCTCGGGGGCGGCGCGAGGACGGCGCTCAAAACGAAGCGAGCGGCTTCGCCAGCCGCTCGCCTGTCAGAGACCGGGCGCGCAGCCCGTCAGTGCTTTTCCTTGGCTTCCACGTCGATGGTCCGCGCGGCCACCTGCGCGGGCGGGACCTGCTGCGCAGGCGCAGCAGCCGGCGGCGGTTGCGCCGGCGCCTGAGCGTCCGCAGCCGCCTTGTCGGCGCCGTCTTTCACGCCTTCCTTGAAACCCTTGACTGCTCCGCCGAGATCCGAGCCGATGTTCTTCAGCTTTTTGGTGCCGAAGATCAGCATGATGATCACGAGCACGATCAGCCAGTGCCAGATGCTCATCGCTCCCATTTGTTCCTTGCTCCTGGTGATGCCGGCTCAGCGGCGCAAATTGCCCGAGCCCAGCGGTTCGGGTCCGCCCAGCACGTGGACGTGGAGATGATACACCTCCTGCCTGCCGACCCTGCCGTTGTTGACAATGACCCTGAAGCCATCATGCAGCCCTTGTTCGCGGGCCAGCATGCCAGCCATTCCAAACAGCTTGCCGATAAGCGGCTGATGTGACAAATCGGCGTCATACAGGTTTTCCAGGTGCAATTTCGGAATCATGAGGAAGTGCACCGGCGCACTTGGGTTGATGTCATGAAACGCGAGGATGTCATCGTCTTCGTAGACCTTCTTCGCCGGGATTTCACCGCGAACAATGCGGCAAAAGATGCAGTCATGCTTCAAGCCTGTTCTCCTTCACGGGCGATCGCCTTCCTGAGTGCTTTCTCCTCCAGACCCGACAGCCCCTCCCGGCGCGCAAGCTCGGCCAGCACATCGCCAGGTCCCAGCCCATAGTGGGCGAGCATCACCAGGCAGTGAAACCAGAGATCTGCGGTTTCAGCGATGATGCGCTCGCGCTCGCCGTCCTTGGCCGCCATCACGGTTTCAGTGGCTTCCTCGCCGATTTTCTTGAGCACCGAATCAGGCGCGCGAGCCAGCAATCGAGCGACATAGGAACTGCCCGGATCGGTGCCCTTGCGCGACTCGATCACCGCGGCCAGACGCGCAAGCACCGCCTCGGCGGCGGGCTCGGCCACCTGGGGACCCGCGGGGTGAGCGGACAGGGCTGCATCGGACCCGTGGATCTTCATCGGTAGATCAGCTCCGGGTCTTTCAGCACGGGGTCAACCGCCACCCAGCGGCCCGCCTGGAGCCGACTGAAAAAGCATGACTGTCGACCGGTATGGCAGGCGATGTCGCCTGTCTGCTCGATCGCAAGCAGCACCACGTCGCCGTCACAGTCGAGCCGGATTTCATGGACCCGCTGGCTGTGCCCCGACTCTTCGCCCTTGCGCCAGAGTCGGCCGCGCGAGCGCGACCAGTAGACCGCACGCCCCGTGGCTTCGGTTTCCGCCAGGGCCTCGCGATTCATCCAGGCGACCATCAGGACCCGTCCGCTTGTCGCGTCCTGGGCAATGGCGGGCACCAGACCCGCAGCGTCCCAGCGCACGTCATCGAGCCAGCCTCCGGGCGCGCTCGCCGCCTGTACCGGCTCTCTCATCGCCGCACCGGAATGCCGCGATCGGCCATCAGACGCTTGGCCTGCGCGACGGTGAATTCACCAAAGTGAAAAATGCTTGCTGCGAGCACAGCATCAGCCCGCCCCTCGGTCACGCCCTCGGCCAGATGCTCGAGACTGCCGACACCCCCGGAAGCAATCACTGGAATGCCGACCGCATCAGCCACCGCGCGGGTGAGGCCCAGGTCGAATCCCTGACGGGTTCCGTCTCGATCCATGCTGGTGAGGAGGATTTCGCCCGCACCAAGGCGCTCGACCTCGCGCGCCCAGGCGACTGCATCAAGCCCCGTGCCGCGGCGGCCACCATGGGTATAAACCTGCCAGCGCCCCGGACCATCGGCCTTGGCATCGATCGCCACCACGATGCATTGCGAGCCGAACCGACCGGCGGCATCGGCCACCAGCCTCGGGCTCTGGATGGCCGCGGTGTTGATCGAGATCTTGTCGGCGCCCGCGTTCAGGAGGCGGCGCACGTCTTCAACCGCGCGAACACCGCCGCCCACGGTAAGCGGGATGAAGACCTGATCGGCCACCGATTCGATGACATGCAGGATGATGTCGCGATCGTCGCTCGAGGCGGTGATGTCGAGAAAAGTGAGCTCGTCTGCGCCCTGCTCATCGTAGCGCCGGGCGATTTCCACCGGGTCGCCGGCGTCACGCAGTTCGACAAAGCGCACGCCCTTGACGACCCTGCCTGCGGTGACATCCAGGCAGGGGATGATGCGCTTGGTGAGCACGCGGGGCTCAGCCGTTCAGCTCATCGGCGCGCTGCTGCGCCGCGGCGAAGTCAAGCTTGCCTTCGTAGAGCGCACGCCCAAGGATGGCGCCCTCGACACCTTCGTCCTCGACCTCGCAAAGGCGATCGATATCCTCGATGCCTGCAATGCCGCCGGAGGCGATCACCGGCACCTTGAGTGCCTGCGCAAGCCTCACCGTGGCCTCGATATTGACGCCGGTGAGCATGCCGTCGCGACCGATGTCGGTATAGATCACGCCTTCCACGCCGTAGTCTTCGAACTTGCGCGCGAGGTCCACCACATCATGCTTGGTGAGTTTGCTCCAGCCGTCGGTGGCCACGCGGCCGTCCTTTGCGTCGAGCCCGACGATGATCTGGCCGGGGAACGCGCCACAGGCATCGTGCAGAAACCCAGGATTCTTGACCGCAGCCGTACCGATGATCACATAGGACAGGCCGCCATCAAGGTAGCGCTCGATGGTGTCCAGGTCGCGGATGCCGCCACCCAGCTGCACTGGGATGCGGCCCGAGATTTCGTCGAGGATCTCGCGGATCACGCCCTCGTTGCGCGGTCGGCCGCTCACGGCGCCATTGAGGTCCACCAGATGGAGCCTGCGGGCGCCAAGCTCGAGCCAGGTGCGCGCCACCTCGACGGGGTCATCAGCAAACACGGTGGCATTGTCCATGTCACCTTGTCGAAGCCGCACGCAGCGGCCATCCTTGAGGTCGATTGCGGGGATCAGCAGCATTGGAAGAAGGAGGTTAGGTGGCGCGGAGGTTGGGGAATCGGGACACGACGCCCTCAAGGATTCCAGCTGACGAAGTTTTCGTAGAGCTTGAGGCCGTTGGCCGCGCTTTTCTCGGGGTGGAACTGAGTGGCGAAAATGTTATCCCGCGCGACCGCGCAGGTAAAGCGAAGGCCATACTCGGACGTGGCGGCAATGACGCGCGGATCGTCCGGCGCAGCAAAAAAACTGTGCACGAAATAAAAGAACGAGCCAGGCGTGATGCCCTCCCAAAGCGGGTGTGCGCCAGTGGGCTCTACGCGGTTCCAGCCCATGTGCGGCACCTTGAGGCGGGCACCCTCGGTGGTGCGCATGGCATCGTCGGGAAAGCGCAACACCTTGCCGGCGAGAAGGCCAAGCCCGGGAGTATTGCCCTCCGCACTCCAGTCAAACAGCATCTGTTCGCCCACGCACACACCAAAGAGGGGCCGGGTTGCGGCGGCCCGCAGAAGCGCTTCGCGCAGACCCGATTCGGCAAGATGGCGCATGCAGTCGGGCATGGCGCCCTGTCCGGGAAATACCACGCGGTCAGCGGCGTCGATGGCAGCCGCTTCGCCGGTAATGGTGACGCGCGCTTTCGGGGCGACGTGCTCGAGCGCCTTCGCCACCGAACGAAGGTTGCCCATGCCGTAGTCGACGACGGCAATGGTCGTCACTCAGAGCACCTCCTTGGTGGAGGGAATGCGGCCCTCGAGCCGAGGATCGGCCTCGATCGCCAGCCGGAGGGCGCGCGCAAAAGCCTTGAAGACGGTTTCACACTGATGATGGGCGTTGTCGCCACGCAAGTTGTCGACATGCAGGGTGACGAGCGCATGGTTGACAAAGCCCTGGAAGAATTCATGCGCCAGATCGACATCGAAGGTGCCAATCATGGCGCGCCGAAACTCCACCTGCCAGACGAGCCCGGGCCGACCCGACAGGTCGATCACCACGCGCGACAGCGCCTCATCAAGTGGAACATAGGCGTGGCCGTAGCGGCGGATCCCGCGCTTGTCGCCCACGGCTCGGGCAAACGCCTGGCCAAGCGTGATGCCGATGTCTTCAACAGTGTGATGCGCATCAATGTGCAGGTCACCCTTCGCCTCGACCTCGAGATCGATCAGGCCATGGCGGGCGATCTGATCGAGCATGTGATCGAGGAAAGGCACGCCGGTGGCGAGCGCCTGACGGCCTGTGCCATCGAGGTTGACGCGCACCCGGATCTGGGTTTCGGCGGTGTTGCGGGTGACTTCGGCGGTTCGCATCGGTGGGCTCGCGACGGTCAGGCTTCAGGGGCAGCGGAGATGGAGGCGGCAGAGGCGGAGGCGGCAGAGGCGGGGGCAGCAGAGGCGGGGGCTGGGGCTGGGGCCGGCAGCGATTTCAGCGCATCGGCCAGCGCCGCCAGCATCGCCTGGTTTTCAGCCGGCGCGCCCACCGTGACCCGCAGGCAATTGACAAGCAGCGGATGCATTTTACCGACGTCCTTCACCAGCACACCGAGCTCACGCATGCGGCGTTGCACCGCCGCGCTGTCGGCAACACGGACCAGAAGGAAGTTGGCGTGCGAGGCGATCGGGCGGGCGCCAGAGACTGTCTGTAGCGCCGCATGCAGACGCTCACGCTCGGCCCGGATGTCGGCAGCCTGCTCATCGAACACTGCCAGATGCTCGAGCGCAAACTCGGCGGCCACTTCGTTCAGTACGCCAATGTTGTAGGGCGGGCGGACCTTGTCGAGTTCGGCAAGCCAGCGGGCATGGCCGGACAGGTAGCCCAGCCGAAGACCGGCAAGTCCGAGCTTGGACAGCGTTCGCATCACCAGCATATTGGGATAGGCGGGAAGCCTGGGCATCCAGCTGTCCATTGCAAACGGCTGGTAGGCCTCATCGAGCACCACCAGCCCTGGCGCGGCGCGAAGAATGGCCTCGATCTGCGCGGCTTCGAAACAGTTGCCCGTGGGATTGTTCGGATAGGCGAGAAAGACGATCGCCGGACGATGACGGGCGATCGCGGCCAGCATGGCGGGGAGATCGAGCGAGAGGTCAGGGGCAAGTGGCACGCCAACAAACCGACTCCCGGCAAGTTTTGCCGAGACCTCGTACATCACGAAAGAGGGCACCGGCGCCAGCACCACGGCACCGGGCCGGGCCGTGGCCACGCAGAGCATGGTGATCAGTTCGTCTGATCCATTGCCGAGCAGGACATCGTAGCCGGCTGGAACACCCAGCCGCGCCACAATTGCCCGCTTGAGTCCGGCATAGGAAGGCACGGGGTAGCGATTGATGAGCGCATCGGCAAGGCGCGTGGCAAGCGCAACGCGAAGCGCCTCAGGGAGCCGATAGGGATTTTCCATCGCATCGAGTTTCACCAGCCCTGACGAGGACGGCACGTGATAGCTCGCCATCTCGCGGACATCGGCGCGTATGAGGGTGGCCACGCCCCGATCAAGATCGCCCGCGGACAGTGCTGCGCGATCCGATGGTTCCGAGTCGCCCGGGGCCCCGCCCGCCGCGGCCACGGCATCGGCCGGTTGCTGCGGATCGAGCCGCAGTTCGGCACTGCGCGCATGCGCCTCCAGCCCCTCGCCACGCGCAAGCACCGATGCGATCCGCCCGAGGGTCTGCGCGGCCGGGCGCGCAATCTCGATCATGGAACTGCGCTTCTGAAAATCATAGACTCCGAGCGGCGACGAAAAGCGCGCCGTCCGCATCGTGGGGAGCACATGGTTGGGTCCCGCGCAGTAATCGCCCAGCGACTCGGAGGCATAGGGCCCGAGAAATATCGCGCCCGCATGTCGAATGCGATCAGCCCAGCGGCGCGGCTCGGCAGCAATGATTTCCAGGTGCTCGGCTGCGATTGCACTGGCAATCGAGCAGGCCTCTTCCATGTTGCGCACGCAGATGAGCGCACCGCGATCGGCAAGCGAACGCTCGATCACTGCACGACGACTCATGCCCGGCAGGAGGCGGCCGATAGCCTGATGCACGCGCTCGATGTAGGCAGGATCCGGGCAGAGCAGGATCGCCTGAGCGAGTTCGTCGTGTTCGGCCTGTGAAAACAGGTCCATGGCGACCCAGTCGGGATCCACTGACCCGTCGGTGATCACCAGAATTTCACTGGGGCCGGCGATCATGTCGATGCCTACGGTGCCAAACACCCGCCGCTTGGCTTCCGCGACATAGGCGTTGCCCGGACCCACGATCTTGTCCACCGCCGGCACGGTGGCGGTGCCAAACGCAAGCGCCGCCACAGCCTGTGCGCCACCGATGGTGAACACCCGATCCACGCCCGCGATCGCTGCCGCCGCGAGCACCATGGGATTACGAGCGCCGTCGGGCGTAGGCACCACCATGATGAGTTCGCCCACGCCGGCGACCCGCGCGGGCACCGCATTCATCAGCACCGATGACGGATACGCGGCCTTGCCGCCCGGAACGTACAGCCCCACCCGATCGAGCGGGGTGATGCGCTGACCCAACCGGGTACCGTCGGGCTCGACGTGTTCCCAGGAATGGGCAAGCTGGCGCTCGTGGTAGTCGCGCACGCGCCCTGCAGCCGCCTCGAGCGCCTCGCGCTCGGGGCGGGCAAGCGCGGCCAAGGCCTCGGCCAGCGTAGCAGGAGAGAGTTCAAGCGCTGCCGCTGCGGTGACCGGCAGCCGGTCAAAGCGCCGCGTGTAGTCAAGGAGGGCCTCATCGCCTCGGGCCCGGACGTCGTTGACGATTGCCTCGACTGCCACCGCAACCGATGCGTCGGTCTGGGCTTCATAGGCAAGGAGCGCGGTGAGTGCGGCAGAAAACCCCGGCTCGGCGCTCGACAGGCGCCGAATCGAAGGCTGCACACCCCGGGCGCTCATGACGGCTCCCCCGAGCTTGCAGCCCGCTCGGCGACGGCCTCGCCCACTGCCTGCAGGATCGCCCCGATTTTTCGCGGCTGGGTCTTGAGCGAAGCCTGATTGACAATCAGACGCGCAGAGATCGCAAGGATTTCCTCGACTTCGACCAGCCGGTTGGCACGCAGGGTGCCGCCACTGCTCACCACATCAACAATGGCATCGGCCAGCCCCACGAGCGGCGCGAGTTCCATTGAACCGTAGAGCTTGATCAAGTCGACGTGCACGCCTTTCAGGGCGAAGTGCTGGCGCGCGCAATCGACGTATTTGGTGGCCACCCGCATACGCGCCCCGCGACGAACGGCCTGCGCGTAATCAAACCCCTGCGGTACCGCCACGCAAAGCCGGCACCGGGCAATGCCCAGATCGATCGGCTGGTAGATGCCCTCCACTCCGCTCTCAAGGAGCACATCGCGACCGGCCACACCCAGGTCGGCCGCGCCATAGCGAACATAGGTGGGCACATCACTCGCCCGAACGATGATCAGCCTCACTTCGGGATCACCGGTCGGCACGATCAGTTTTCGGGAATCGGACTGAACCGCCTCCACGGAAATTCCGGCGGCCGCAAGCAGCGGCAGCGTTTCATCGAAGATGCGACCTTTGGATAGCGCAAGCGTAATCACGTGCTGTGTCCTGGATGGCGCGGCTTAGCGAAGCCTCTCGACTGCCGCCCCGAGCGCGCCGAGTTTGGCCTCGATGCCCTCGTAGCCGCGGTCCAGATGATAGATGCGGTCGATGACGGTCTCACCCTCGGCCACCAGCGCGGCAATCACCAGGCCAGCGGATGCGCGCAGATCGGTCGCCATGACCGTTGCACCGGACAGGCGGTCAACGCCGCGAACCACGGCCGTGTTGCCCTCGATGGCAATGTCGGCGCCCAGTCGCTGCATTTCGAGTACATGCATGAACCGGTTCTCGAAAATGGTTTCGGTGATGGTGGCGGTGCCCGAGGCGATCGCATCAACCGCCATGAACTGGGCCTGCATGTCGGTTGCAAACCCCGGAAAAGGCGCGGTTCGTACGCTCACCGGCCGCGGCCGGTCGGTCATGGAAAGACGCAGCCAGTCGCCACCCGCTTCGATGCGAGCGCCCGTGGCACGCAGCTTCTCCAGCGTGGCATCGAGCGTGACGCTCGCCACGCCCCGGAGCAGAACATCGCCCCCCGCGGCAGCGGCGGCACACAGAAACGTGCCCGCTTCGATGCGGTCGGCCATGACCGCATGACGTGCGCCGTGAAGGGCGTCAACGCCCTCGATCTCGATTCGGTCGGTGCCCGCACCCGATACCCGCGCGCCCATCGCGTTCAGCGCATGGGCGAGGTCAACCACCTCAGGCTCGCGCGCCGCGTTTTCGATGAGCGTGGTCCCCGAAGCAAGCGTGGCCGCCATCATGAGATTTTCAGTGCCGGTGACGGTGACCATGTCGGTCACGATACGCGCGCCGCGCAGCCGCGCTGCCTTCGCCATCACATAGCCATGTTGGATCGAAATCCGGGCACCCATCGCCTGCAGGCCCTTGATGTGCTGGTCAACCGGACGCGCGCCGATGGCACAGCCCCCCGGTAGCGACACCCGCGCCTCACCAAGGCGTGCAAGGAGCGGCCCAAGCACCAGGATGGAGGCGCGCATGGTCTTCACCAGATCATACGGCGCCTCGTGGGAGGTGAGCGCGCGCGCATCGAGCAGCAGTGCCTCGCCCTCGCGCGTGTCGCGCACGCCGAGCTGGCGGAGCAATCGCAACATGGTGCGAACGTCCTGCAGCACCGGCACCCGCGAGAGCTCAAGCGTGTCGGCGGCGAGGAGCGAAGCGCACAGAATCGGCAACGCCGCGTTCTTCGCGCCCGACACCTGAATCTCGCCTGCCAGCGCGCGACCCCCTACGATTCGCAGTTTGTCCATCGGTTGCCTACGACCACCGGTACCAGGGAGCGATGCGCACCGGCATCAGGCCGCGCCGCCCGGCTGGGCGGCATGCTCGGCGGGGGTGAGCGTGCGCATGGAGAGCGCGTGGATTTCCTCGCGCATGCGATCGCCAAGCGCTCGATAAACGATCTGATGGCGCTGCACCAGGCGCTTGCCTTCGAAGAGCGACGAAACGATCAACGCCTCGAAGTGCTGACCGTCACCGCTCACCTCAAGCACCGAGCACTCGAGGCCCGCGGCGATGTAACGCCTGACATCGTCGGGAGTAGGCAAAGCAACCTCACAGTCTGAGTTTGTAGCCGCTTGCGAGCATGCGCAGCGCAACGGCCGAGACCAGCACAAAAAACACCGACACCACCGCAAAGCTCAATGCCGGTGACACATCGGAGACGCCAAAGAAGCCGTGCCGGAAGCCGTCAACCATGTAGAAAAAGGGATTGAAGTGCGACAGCATCCGCCAGAACGGCGGCAAGGATTCGGCCGAGTAGAACACCCCGGCAAGGAACGTAAGCGGCATGATGATGAAATTCTGGAAAGCCGCGATCTGGTCGAACTTGTCGGCCCAGACCCCACCAATCACGCCCATTGTACCGAGGATGGCGCTGCCGGCGAGCGCGAATGCGAGGATCCAGAGCGGCTGCGCAAAGCGCAGTTCGGCAATCCAGAAGGTGCACAAAAACACGCCCAGACCCACCGCCAGTCCGCGAAACATCGAAGCCAGCACATAGGCACCGAACATTTCCCAGTGGGTGAGCGGTGGCAGCAGGACGAAGACAATATTGCCGGTGATCTTGCTCTGGATCAGCGACGACGACGAGTTGGCGAAGGCGTTCTGCAGGACCGACATCATCACCAAACCCGGCACCAGAAACGACACATAGTCGACCGTACCAAAGATCTTGACCCGCTCGCCCAGCGCCTGAGAAAAGATCAGCAGATAGAGAAGCGCGGTGAGCACCGGCGCTGCAACCGTCTGCACGCTCACCTTGACGAACCGCAAGGTCTCCTTGTAGAGCAGGGTGGGAAATCCGCTCGTGGTCATTGGCGGCCCCCCTGGGTGCTGGCATCGGCGCCGTGCTCCTGCTGCATCACCCGGACAAAGACATCTTCGAGGTCGGTATGCGCGAGTTCCATCTCTTCAATACGACAACCCGCCTCGCGAAGCGCCGCCAGCACCGGTTCAAGCGACTCGTAGCGTTCCAGCCTCAGCTCAACACGCCCGACACCGGCCGCGGTTGAATCAGCGGCCGCAGCCACACGGAGCGGGTGGAGCCCGACGGGAAGCGGCGCACCGGACAGCCGGAGCATCAGGCGCCCGCCAGAAAAGTCACGCAGCAACTCCGAGGTGGGCGCGAGCGCCACGATACGGCCAGCCTTGAGCATTGCAATTCTGCCGCAGAGTTCCTGCGCCTCTTCCAGGTAATGCGTGGTAAGCACGATGGTGTGCCCAGCGCGGTTCAATTGCCCGATGAACTCCCAGAGGGTTCGTCGCAGTTCCACATCGACGCCAGCGGTGGGCTCATCGAGCACAATGACCGGCGGACGATGCACGAGTGCCTGCGCAACCAGCACCCGCCGCTTCATCCCACCGGAGAGCGCCCGCATGTTGGAATCGGCCTTGTCGGCGAGCCCCAGCCGCTCCAGCACCTCTGCGATCCAGGGATCAGCGCCCCGGACACCGTAGTAGCCGGCAGTGAGTCTGAGCGTTTCACGTACCGTGAAGAAGGGATCGAATACCAGCTCCTGGGGGACGACGCCCAGCATTCGCCGCGCCTGCCTGAAATCGGCAACCACGTCGTAGCCCATCACCTTGCAGGCACCCTCACTGGCACGCGAGAGACCCGCGATGATCGAAATCAGCGAGGTTTTACCGGCGCCATTGGGTCCCAGGAGGCCAAAGAACTCGCCCTCGCCAATAGAGAGCGATACGCCGCGCAGCGCTTCGAAACGATCATAGCGCTTGACCACATCACGGATGTCGATGGCGGGCTTCATTTGAAAGAGCGCTGGCGATGGGAAAGACGGAGCGACTTACGCTTCATCGAAGATCAGGGGCTCAACCCCGTACAGAATCGCGAGCTTTCGAAGCTTGTCGGGCGCGTTCACACAACGAGGTTGCGTGCCGTCGCGACCGGCGCGGCGCGCCGCGAGCAGCACAGAGAGCGCTGACGAATCAAACTCAGTGAGTGCGGAAAGATCCAGACGCTGTACGCCGCCTTGCAGCGCCGCGTTTAACTCCGATAGCACGCCCATTGCCTCGGCGTGGGTCAGACGCTGCGGAAAGCTGAATTGGGAGGCGGCGTTCAAAGCGGGCACCAGGGGCGGAGTTTCAAAGGAGTCAGCTGCGCGAGGCGGCCTCGAACTGCCGGTTCTTGTCCGACAGGCTGCGGATCAGCCCATCGATTCCCCGCGCGCTCACCTCCTGGGCGAACTGGTCGCGGTAAGTCTGAACGATCCAGATCCCGAGCACATTGACGTCATAGATCTTCCAGGCCCCGCCTGACTTCTCCAGGCGATAGTCGATCTGGATGGGATCGCCGCGTCCGCCCACGATTTCGCTGCGCACGATCACCTCGTCGGCGCCCGCATCGCCGCGGAACGGGCGCACCTTCACCTGCTTGTCGCCCACCTGCGAGAGCGCGCCTGAATAGGTGCGCAGCAACAGCGTGCGAAACTCGGCAATCAGCGCCTTCTGCTGGTCAGCGCTTGCCTGACGCCAGGCGCGACCGACCGACAGCGCAGTCATGCGCTCAAAATTCACATGGGGCATCACCGCCGAGTCGACGAATTTCGAGACCTGCTGAAAGTCACCCGACTGCACCGTCTTGTCGGAACGGATGCGGTTGAGCACGTCGTTACTGAGCGACTCGACAAAGCGGTCGGGCGGCGTCTGCGCCGAAGCGGAGGAAGCCGGCACGCAGAGCGCGCCAACGGACAACACACCGGGCACGACCGCCGTTGAGAGCAGCACCGCGCTCGCGCAGGCCGCCGCACGTTGCCGTAAATACAAATGGAGCGCAGAGTTCATGACGATCACTCCTTGGGCTCGGGGGGATTACCGTCGTAGACCAGATTCAGCCGGCGCTGCAGATAGGCGTTGCGAATGAACGAGTAGCGGTCGAGCGCCGCGCCTTCAATCAGGCGCTCCATGGGGAGGAGCGTGGCGCGCTGCTCGACAAAGCGCATGGCCGTGAACGCTGCAAACTCCGGACCATCGGAGATCCTGCGCGACGGATCGAAGCCGATGTCGCCGATTCGGCCAATACCGTCGCGCAAACTGGACGGGCCGAGAAACGGCAACACCAGGTAGGGGCCTGCGCCCAAGCCCCATACACCGAGCGTCTGGCCAAGATCTTCGTTGCTGCGCGCGAGCCCCAGCTCGGTGGCAGGATCATCGAGACCCAACGAGGTGAGCGTGTTGAATGCGAAGCGCGCCACGTCCGAGACTGCTGCTGCGGGCTTGCCCTGCAACAGGTTGTTCACCGCGTTCCAGGGTTCAAGAAGATTGCTCACGAAATTCCGGAACAGGCGGCGTGGGGTTTCGGGCACCACATCGACATAGACCTGTGCCAGGGGTTTCAGAACCGCACGATCAAGCGCTTCGTTGAATCCGAAGACCGCGCGGTTCACGGACTCGAGCGGATCGACGGGAGAGTCGGGCTGGGCCTGGACCGGCAACGCGAGCGAAAACAGCAGCGCTGCGGCAACGGCGGTCAGACGGCGCGCAAGACATTGGAACCATGGTGGGGTCATCACTTCTTCTCGCCCTCGGCCGCACTCTTGTAGAGAAACTGGCCAATGATGTTTTCGAGCACCACCGCTGACTGGGTGAGCGTGAGCGTTCCCCCCGGCGCAAGCAGCGCCGAGTCGCCGCCGGGTTCAAGCCCGATGTACTGCTCGCCCAGCAGCCCCGCCGTGAGGATCTTGGCGGAGGTGTCCTTGGGAAACTTGTAGCGTTGGTCGAGCTCCAGCCGCACCACCGCCTGAAAGGTCTGGCCATCGAGCCCCACCGACACCACGCGGCCAACCACGACACCGGCGCTACGTACCGCCGCCCGCGGCTTCAGACCGCCAATGTTGTCGAACTTGGCCACCACCTGGTAGGTCTCGCCCAGGCCAAGGCTGCTGCTCATGTTGCCCGCGCGCAGTGCCAGAAACACCAGCGCCCCGAACCCGAGCAGCACAAAGAGCCCAACCAGTACATCGACACCTTTGCGATTCATTGCCTTACTCTCCCGTTCCGTCCGGAACGACCTAGCTGAACATGAGCGCCGTCAGGATGAAGTCAAGCGCAAGAATGGCGAGCGAGGCCACCACGACCGTGGTGGTGGTGGCGCGCGACACGCCCTCGGGCGTGGCCTCGGCCTGGTAGCCCACATAGAGCGCAACGAACGCCACCGTGAACCCGAACACCACGCTCTTCACAACGCCATTACCGACATCACGCAACCAGTCGACCCCGCCCTGCATCTGCGACCAGAACGCTCCCGCATCGACCCCGATCATCTCCACGCCCACCAGGTAGCCCCCGAGCACCCCCAGCGCAGAGAAGAGCGCAGCGAGGAGCGGCATGCAGATCACGGCGGCGAGATAGCGCGGGGCGAGCACGCGTGCAACCGGATCGACCGCCATCATTTCCATGGCGTCGATCTGCTCGCCCGCCTTCATGAGACCGACCTCAGCCGTGAGCGACGTGCCAGCCCGGCCGGCAAACAGGAGCGCCGTGACCACCGGCCCGAGTTCGCGCACGAGCGAGAGGGTGACCAGCAGCCCGAGCGCTTCTTCCGAGCCGTAGCGCCTGAGCGTGTAGTAGCCCTGCAATCCCAGGACAAAGCCGATGAGAAGACCCGACACCAGGATGATGGAAAGCGAGTAATTGCCGATAAAGTGGATCTGATCGATGATCAGACGCGGGCGGCGCAGCGATTCGAGGGACAGAAACGACAGCCGAAAAAAGAAGCGGGTGGCCTCGCCCGTGGCAATTACCCGCTCGCCGAGCCAGGTGAGGGCGCGCGAAACAGCGCTGGCGGGATTCATGACGGCAGCCCCAGGTCTTCGGCGAGCGTTCGCCGGGTGGCGTGGTGAAACGCCACCGGTCCGTCAATGTCGCCATCGAGAAACTGCCGCACGTTCGGGTCGTCGGAATCACGCATGGCCTGCGGCACGCCGTGGGCAGCGATGCGGCCCTGCGCAAGCAGGTACACATAATCGGCAATGGCAAAGGTGTCCTTGATGTCATGCGACACCAGGATGGAGGCACAACCGAGCGAATCAGTGAGTCGCCGGATGAGTTGCGCCACCGTCGAGAGCGAAATCGGATCAAGACCGGCAAAGGGCTCGTCGTACATGATGAGCGGCGGGTCGAGCGCAATGGCACGCGCAAGCGCCACCCTGCGCGCCATTCCGCCGGACAGCTGACCGGTGCGGTAATGAGACACGCCTCGCAGCCCTACCGCGTTCAGCTTGAGAAGCACCAGATCGCGGATCATTTCCTCGGAAAGCGGGGTGTGCTCCCGAAGCGGAAAGGCGACGTTGTCAAACACCGACAGATCGGTAAATAGCGCGCCGAACTGATAGAGCATGCCCATGCGGCGACGCACGGCGTAGAGCCCATCACGATCGAGCAGCCCGATCTCGTGCCCCTCGAACCGAACCCGCCCCTCCTGGGCGCACAAAAGCCCCCCGATCAGGCGAAGAATCGTGGTTTTACCGGAACCCGATCCACCAACGAGCGCAACGATACTGCCACGACGCACAGAGAGGCTGACGTCGTGCAGAATCGGGCGATCGCGGTAACCGAAGCGAACGTTGTCGAGCCGAAGAAGCTCGGTATCAGACACGGTGGAAGCGGTATTTATAGGGGAACCGATTATTGTATCGCGGCAGGAGGAGCAAACCCTCAATAAGGGAATTGGATGCCTGCCCTGCCCGGTTCAGGCGGAAGCTCGCTCGTTCATTTTCGCTTCAGTGGCTGCAATCCGGTCACGTCGGCCCGACAACACCACCACGTCGCCGGGTTCAAGCGACAGCGAAGGGGGCGGATCAAGCGTGCGTATTCGCGCTCGAACCACCGCCGTGGCTCGAACCCCGTCCTCCAGCATGGCACCGAGCGCGCTGCCGGCCGCAAGCGTATTCGCAAGCACCGGCACGGCGTGCAGATGCAGGTGGTCAGATTCCACCTCGTCGGTTTCACGATCGTCGGCGCCATGAAAAAACCCCTGCAAGAGCGCGTAGCGCCCCTCACGAACCGCACGCATACGACGACGAACGCGGGCCATTGGCACGCCGGCAAGCGCCATCGCGTGGGAGGCAATCATCAGGCTGCCTTCGGCAATTTCCGGAACCACCTCGGTCGCACCCGCATCACGCAGCCGCGCGATGTCGGCCTCGTTTGCGGTGCGCGCGATCACGGGTAAGTGGGGCGCAAGCTGCCGGATGGTGTTGAGAAGCTTCAATGCCTGCGGCAGATCATCAAAGGTGATGGCAAGCGCACGGGCGCGATGAATGCCCGCCGCCTGGAGCAGCGCCGGGCGGCTTGCGTCGCCATAGACCACCGACTCGCCCGCCTCGGCCGCCTCACGCACGCGGTCGGGGTCGGTGTCGAGCGCGACATAGGGCACCTGCTCGGACTCGAGCACATGCGCGAGGCTCTGCCCGCAGCGTCCGAAGCCGCAGACGATCACATGGTCGTGCCGACCCACGCTGCGGCTTGCCACGCGCTGGACCTCAAGCGAGCGAAGCAGCCACTCCTCGCTCGATGCACGAAGCGCGATCCGGTTGGCTTGCGAGATGAGGAGCGGGCTCGCAAGCAGTGACAGCAGAATCGCGGCAAGAAGCGGCTGCAGCGCCGCGGTCTCGAACAGGCCGCCTTTTGCGGCCTGCGCAAGCAGCACAAAAGCAAACTCGCCGGTTTGCGCAAGCCACAACCCGCAGCGGATCGCCACCCCCACCGAGGCCCCGAACGCGCGGACCAGCGCCACCACGATGGCGGCCTTCAGGACCAGCAGCCCCAGCAGCATGACAAGCACCTGCTGCCAGTGAGTCACCAGCGCCTGAGAATCGAGCTTGGCACCGATAGTGACGAAAAAAAGGCCGAGCAGCACATCCCGAAAGGGCTTGATGTCCTCCTCGACCTGGTAGCGAAATTCGGTCTCGGCAATCAGCATGCCGGCAACGAAGGCGCCAAGCTCCATCGACAGCCCTGCCTGTCGCGTGAGCCACGCAAAGAGCAGCGTGGCAAGCAGCACATTGAGCGTGAACAACTCATGGGATCGGCTTCGGACCACCGCACCAAACCAGCCGCGCATCACCCGGCGGCCGAACCGGAGCAGCAGCACCAGCAGGATCGCCGCCTTGAGCGCGGCAACCCCCAGCGCCGCAGCGAGTCCGTCAGTGCCCTCCGACAGCGCCGGAATCACCACCAGCAGCGGAATGACCGCGAGGTCCTGAAACAAAAGC
>CAMBZS010000056.1 GCA_945872335.1 Bordetella parapertussis
CGACAGGCCGTGCGCCAAGGGTCGCCGCCGCCTGTTCATAGCGCCGGTCTACGGCCTCGATCGCAAGACGGATCGCGCGCACCATGAGCGGCAATCCCATCACCGCCGAGGCCAGCGCGGCGCCGGTCCATCGAAACGAAAAGACAATCCCCAAGTGATCGGCGAGCCACGCGCCGACCCAGCCTTGTCGACCGAACGCCGCTAACAGCAGGTAGCCCGTGACAACGGGCGGCAACACCAGCGGCAAATGCACCAGACCGTCTAGCAAGGCACGCCCCGGAAAGCGCTTTCTCGCGAGCAACCATCCCAGCGCCACGCCAACAGGAAGCGCCGCGACGGTCGCCACCGATGCGACCTTCAGCGTGAGAAAGATCGCCTGCAGTTCATCGTCGCTGAACGAGAAGTTCATGGGCGCGCTGCTGGCCCGGGTGCAGTGAAGCCCGCCTCCAGGAAGCGCTTGATGGCTGCAGGCTGCGCCAGGAACTCGAGCGCCTCGAGTGCTCGCGGATGCGTGGCCGATGCAAGGACTGCGGCCGGATACCGGATAGGGGGATGAAGCGAGTCGGCGAAGGTCGCCACCACGCGAATGCGCGGTTCGAGTTGCGCGTCGGATGCATACACAATGCCCAGGTCGGTTTCGCCCCTCGCAACGAGCAATAGCGCAGCCCGCACATTGTCGGTCATGGCCAATCGTGACGACCAGGGTTGCCAGAGGTTCAATGCCTCCAGCGCGGCGCGGGCATACCGTCCAGCGGGAACACTCCCCACTTCGGCAAGCGCCAGCCGCGTGCGGCCCGGCCCGCTTCCGAGCGCCGCACGCAAGGCACGGTCGGCGGTGTCCCCCTTACCCAGTTCGACACCCGATGAGCGCACTTCAGGCGGCAAGACCGTCTCAACACCCGGTCGTGCGATGAGTACCAGACGATTGCCGAGCAGATCGCGGCGCGTCTGAGGCCGAAGCCCGCCCCGACCTGCGAGATGATCCATCCAGTCCGAATCCGCCGAAAAAAACAGATCGGCCGGCAGCCCCTGCTCGATCTGCCGAACCAAAGCAGGCGTGCCGGCGTAGGTAATGGTTGCTGCGGTGCCGCCCGCTTGCCGCCAGTCGGCAAGCGCTTGATCCAACGGGCCACGCAGGCTTGCGGCCGCCGCCACGCGGAGCGGCTTGGCGGCATCCGCGGCGGACGCGGACTTGTCGGACTGCGCGAATACGGCCGATCCGGGCAACGCCCATCCCATGAGGGCAAGGATGCTCAAACGCCGACGCGCTGCAAGCGCCCCCGCCCGCACGCGCTCTGATCGGGTGGCGCGAACGTTCACGATCGGCTCAGGTTTTCTGGACGACGATGGAGGGAAACTTGAGGCTCATGTCGCGCGCGCGCTCGGCGATCCGAACAGCCACCCGGCGGGCGATCTTTTTATACGTGGCTGCGAGATCCCCGTCCGGATCGGCGACCACTGTGGGCCGGCCGGAGTCGGCCTGCTCTCGAATCCGGATATCAAGCGGCAACCCGCCCAGGTATTCGACGTCGTACTCGCCCGCCATCTTCTCGCCGCCGCCCTGACCGAAGATGTGCTCGGTGTGCCCGCAATTCGTACAGGTGTGCATCGCCATGTTCTCGACAATGCCCAGAATGGGGATACCGACCTTCTCGAACATCTTGAGCCCCTTCCGGGCATCGAGCAGCGCGATGTCCTGCGGCGTGGTGACGATCACCGCGCCCGTCACAGGAATTTTTTGCGATAGCGTGAGGTGAATGTCGCCGGTGCCTGGCGGCATGTCGATCACCAGATAATCGAGATCCTGCCAGTTGGTGTCGCGAAGCAGTTGCTCGAGTGCCTGCGTCACCATCGGACCACGCCAGACCATGGGCGTATCGGGCTCGATCATGAAACCGATGGAGGAGGCCTGGACCCCGTGGCCGACCAATGGTTCGATGCTTTTGCCATCACGGGACTCGGGCTTGCCCGACACGCCCAGCATCGTGGGTTGTGAGGGGCCGTAGATGTCGGCATCGAGCATGCCCACCGTCGCGCCTTCGGCGGCGAGCGCCAGCGCCAGATTCACTGCGGTCGTGCTTTTCCCTACCCCACCCTTGCCGGAAGCAACCGCGATGATGTTCTTGACATTCGGCAGCGTCTTCACGCCGCGCTGCACCGCGTGCGCCACGATTTTTTGATAGACGTTGGCCGATACGTTACCCACCCCCGGTAGCGCACGCACGGCCGCGATCACCGCCTTCCTGATTGGATCGACCTGGCTCAGGGCCGGATAACCGAGTTCGATGTCGACGCTCACCGAGTCGCTGTCGACACGGATGTTTTTCGCCGACTTGCCAGTCACCAGGTCCTTGCCCGTGTTGGGATCGACAACGCGGCTCAGGGCTTCGGTCACCTGCTCGACGGTAAGGCTCATGGCAATGCTCGCTGCAAAGTAAATGGGGAACAAACCGGGCAGTCTAAACGATCAGCCTTTCCCGCTGTCCCCGCTAAAATCGAGGTTTTGCCTGCGTACCTGCCTGCGCACCTCCTTCCGCGAGCTGAATCCATCATGAAACGCCGTCTTTTCGTCACCACTGCTCTTCCCTATGCGAACGGCTCGTTTCACATCGGCCACATCATGGAGTACATCCAGGCCGACATCTGGGTGCGGTTTCAGCGGATGCGCGGCCACGAGGTGCATTTCGTGTGTGCCGATGACGGGCACGGCGCGCCCATCATGCTGAAGGCGCAGGCCGAGGGCATCACGCCCGAAGCGCTGATCGCTCGCATCGCGGCCGAGCGGCCCCAGTACCTGAACGGATTTCACATTTCTTTTGACAACTGGCACAGCACACACTCGACCGAAAACACCGAGCTCTCGCAGGACATCTACCGGGCGCTCAAGGCCAACAACCTGATCACGACCCGGGTGATCGAGCAGTTCTTCGATCCGGTCAAGGAAATGTTTCTGCCCGATCGCTATATCAAGGGCGAGTGCCCGAAGTGCGGCGCGAAAGACCAGTACGGCGATTCCTGCGAGGCCTGCGGTGCGGTCTACGCCCCCACCGATCTGCGCAATCCCACTTCCACGCTGTCGGGCGCAACCCCGGTGATGCGGCAGTCGGAACATTTCTTCTTCCAGCTTTCTGACCCGCGCTGCGTGGCGTTTCTGCGCGATTGGACGCAGGGCGGCCGACTGCAGCCCGAGGTGGCCAACAAGGCGCGCGAATGGCTGGATGGCGAATCGGGTCTGGGCGACTGGGACATCTCCCGCGATACGCCCTATTTCGGCATTCCGATCCCCGATGCGCCGGGGAAATATTTTTATGTCTGGCTCGACGCGCCGATCGGCTATCTGGCCAGCCTCAGGAATCACTTCGCCAAAGGCCAGGCCGCCCGCCAGACCACGCAGACCTACGCGGAGTTCGTGGCCGACCCCGGCGTCGAGCAGTATCACTTCATTGGCAAGGACATCATCTACTTCCATACGCTCTTCTGGCCGGCCACCCTGCATTTCTCGGGGCGCAAGGTGCCGGACAATGTATTCGTGCACGGCTTCATCACCGTCAGTGGTGAAAAAATGAGCAAGTCGCGCGGCACCGGAATCTCGCCGCTGCGCTACCTCGAACTCGGCATGAATCCGGAGTGGCTGCGCTACTACATCGCGGCCAAGCTGAATGCGCGGGTCGAGGACATCGACTTCAACCCCGACGACTTTGTTGCGCGCGTCAACAGCGACCTGGTCGGCAAATACGTGAACATCGCCAGTCGCGCGGCCAACTTCCTGGTGAAGCATTTCGACGGCCAGGTGCTCGATCCGCGGGCGCTGCCCGCCTGGGCCACCCTGAACGCGCAAGCCGTGTCCGATGACATCGCGGCCTGTATCGAGGGCCGTGAATATGGGAAGGCGCTGCGCGTAGCCATGGAATTCGCCGACCGCGTCAACCAGTACTTCGACGCCGAGAAGCCCTGGGACATGGCGCGAGACCCCGCGCGGCGCGAGGCGCTCCATGTGGTCTGCTCGGTGTGTCTTGCCGGCTTTCATGCGCTCACCATCTGGTTGAAACCCGTGCTGCCCGCCCTCTCGGCTCAAGCCGAGGCCTTCATGGGCTGCGCGCCGCTCGCCTGGTCTGACCTGAACCACCCTCCCGTACGCATTCAGCGCTACGAGCATCTCATGGCCCGCGTCGACCCCAAGCTGCTCGACGCACTGTTTGAACCGCCTGATGCCACCCCGTCCGCTCCCGCTGCCAAAGCCAACAAGGGCACATCGAGCAGCGCGCAGGCAGCCGACTCCGCGAAGGCGAAACCAGCCAGCGCCGGGGCGCCCAAAGCCGGGGCCGGTCTAGCCAGCCAAGAAGGGGTTGACAGCGGCCCGATTTCCATCGACCAGTTCATGAACGTTGATCTGCGCATCGCACGAATCGTGGAAGCGAGCGCAGTGGAGGGCTCTGACAAGCTGATCCGGCTCGCGCTCGATCTCGGCGAGGGGAGGCTTCGCAACGTCTTCTCCGGTATCCGCTCGGCCTATGATCCCGCGCAACTCATCGGGCGCCACACGGTGGTTGTCGCCAACCTCGCCCCGCGCAAGATGAAATTTGGCATCTCTGAAGGCATGGTATTGTCGGCTTCATGGGACGATCCCTCTCAAGGGTCAGGTATTTTTCTGCTGAGTGCCGATACCGGCGCGCAGCCCGGAATGCGAGTGCGCTGACCTTCGCACGGGGCCAGCAGGGTGCCTCTCGGCCCGCCGAAAAGTGGGTTTCGCGATGAGCCTGCGCAATTTCCGCTTCCGGCCCCGGCTCGCCGATTCGCTGCGTGGGTATCGCGCCTCGGACCTGCCCGCCGATATCGGCGCAGGCATCACGGTCGGCATCGTCGCGCTCCCGCTTGCCATGGCCTTCGGTATCGCCTCCGGCGTGCGTCCCGAGCAGGGGCTCTTCACCGCCATCATCGGCGGCTTTCTCATCTCCCTTCTGGGCGGCTCAAAAGTGCAGATCGGCGGCCCCGCCGGCGCCTTCGTCGCGCTGCTCTACGCCATCGGCGAGCGCTACGGCATTGCCAACCTGCTGATCGCCACCTTCATGGCAGGTGTGCTGCTCTTTCTGATGGGCGCGTTCAAGCTCGGATCGCTGGTGCGCTTCGTGCCGGTCTCGATCATCGTGGGCTTTACCAACGGCATTGCAGTGGTGATTGCCTTGCATCAGGTCAAGGATTTCCTCGGCCTCGCGATCGACAAGATGCCTGCCAATTCCATGTCGCAGATCCACGCGCTCGGCTCCAGTCTGCACACCATCAACCCCGCAGCACTCGCCATCGGTGTGGCCACCCTCGCCATCATCATCGTCTGGCCGAAATCATATCGGGCGGTCACGCCCGGCTGGCGGCGCTGGCTCGCGCGTGCGCCTGGAACCATTGCCGCGCTGGTGTTTGCCACCGTCGCAGTCAAGCTCTTCGGACTGCAGGTCGACACGGTGGGCAGCCGCTTCGGCGGCATTCCTCAGGGGCTCCCCGCCTTCGCGCTCCCCGCCTTCGACTGGCAGACCGCGCAGAACCTGGTCGCGCCTACGGTGGCCATCGCACTCCTGGGCGCAATCGAGTCGCTCCTCTGCGCCCGCATGGCCGACACCATGATCGACGATCGCCACGACCCGAATCAGGAACTGATGGCCCAGGGCGTGGCCAACTTCGTCGTGCCCTTTTTCGGCGGCATCGCCGTCACCGGCACCATTGCGCGTACGGTCACCAACGTGCGAAGCGGCGCACGCTCCCCGATCTCGGGCATCGTTCATGCGCTCACGCTGCTGGCCATCGTGCTGCTGGCCGCACCGCTCGCAAGCGATATCCCCATGGCCGCGCTTGCCGGCATTCTGTTGTTCGTAGCCTGGAACATGGCCGAGTGGCGAGCCTTCCCGCAACTGCGCCAGTTCACCATCAACTACCGACTGGTGATGCTCGCCACCTTCTTTCTCACGGTGATCTTCGACCTCACGGTGGCAGTGGAGGTGGGGCTGGTGCTCGCTAGCCTGTTCTTCATTCTCCGGATTGCCTCGGTCACCCACGTCGAGGCACTGGAATTGCCACCGCGCGCAGCGCTGACGCCCACCATTGAAGGCTTTCGGCTGTTCGGATCGCTCTTCTTTGGCTCGGTCAACCGGCTCGAGCCGCTCCTTGATCCGGCCCGACCGCTTGCCGACATCACCCTGCTCGATCTGCACCAGCTCATCAACCTCGACACCACCGGCCTGGATGCGCTCCAGACTCTGCAGCGCATGCTGGACAAGCGCGGCAAACGTCTGATGATCGTTGGCGCCAACACGCAGCCGCTCTCCCTCATGCAGCGAAGCGGTTTTGCGGCAAGCCTGGGGCCCGGTGCGCTGTTTGACACCCTGGAGGCGGCGCTGGCCTCGGTCTCGCCCCCCGAAACTCCGGACGCGCCACCCGGCAAGCCACCGAACGCAGCCTGACCCTGGTCAGGAGCCGGCCTCAGCGAATCACGACCAGACCGACCTTCGCCATCCACGCTGCCAGCCGTTCGGCCTGCAGACGATCGATCTCGAGCAAGGCCGCCCACTCGCCGAGGGTTGGGGCGTTTGCCTCGTCTCTGGGCAGCACCTCCCATGCACGTGCAACAGCCGCTGCATCGGGCAGCCAGCCCTCGGCAAACCGCCACATCGAGAGCTCGCGAAGACCACGTACCCCAGGTCCGGTCGCGCGGTCGCGATGGAGACGCGACTGCAACGTAAGACAAGCGCTGGGGTAGTGCGCAAACATTTCTAGCGGATTGGGCATGCCTGGTTCGCCACGAGGCGCTGGCGCGACGCGTGCCCGGCACAGGGCAAGCCGCTCTCGCTGCTCGGCCCACAACGCCTGGTACCGGGGCAACACACGCGACCAGTCGAACTGTTCGCGTATTCGCCTGCGCCCGCTCTCACCCATACGCGTTCGGAGCGCCGGGTCAGCAGCCAGACGGGCGATCGCGGTGGCGCACGCCTCGATGTCGACTGCGACCAGCGTGTGCGCATAGGCCACATAGCGGTCGTAGTTGAGGCGCCCGTCCTGGTAGCCCTCGATCAGCGCAGCTGCACCCTGGGCGTTGGCAGGCTGCAACGTGGGGACAAGGAAGCCGTCCTCACCGTCGCGGACGGTCTCCCGATAGCCATCCCAGTCGCTCACCACCACCGGAAGGCCGGCCGCCATCGCCTCCACCGGTGTGAGCCCAAAGGTCTCCTGAATATTGTCGGAGAGCGAAACAAAAACATCGGCTGCCCGATAAGCCCGCTGCGTGACCCCGGGTTCACGCCCATCCACCCGATCAACGCGAATACCGGCCGCGAGAGCCGCTTCATCAAAACTTTTCCGGATGGCTTCGTTGGCAAACCAGCCGCATTCGAGAATCCGGATACGCTGGCCACTGGAGGCGGCCGCCCGCGCGCAGGCAAGATACATGGCCAGGGGATTGGCTTTGGCGTGCAGGCTCAGTCGACCCACGAACAACACGACCACATCGTCATCGACAAAGCCGTGCTGCGCGCGCGCTTCGCGCCGCTCCTGCTCACCCGCCGAGAAGTCGGCCGCATGCACCCCCAACGGAATCACGGGCAGCATGGGGAGTTCGGGCGCCACCGCAACCCCCAGGCGCGATGCAAGAAATTCCGTTTGCGCCCGCCAGATGAACTCCACCGCGCGGCGCACCGATTGCGAGGTGCACACGAGCGCATCGTGTGCGGCGAACGGGCCCGCGACACAAGCTGCGATCTGCCGCATGACGGCATCCGAACTGATGGTGTGGGTCACACCGCAGAGCGCAAACGACGCCACGCCATGCGCCTGGCGGCTGCGCTGCCAGCCGAGTGCATCACTCACCGGCGCCGGATAATGAAGCACGCCAAGCTCGCCCCACGCGGCGGGCTGATCGGCGGCGAGCCTGCGCACGGGATGCGACCAGCCCATTCGCTCGAGCGCCGCGGCCACAAATTGCGCATCGTTGCCGGTTGGCGTCACGACATCGAGCGGGCGTGCGACGCAGGCGCGATAGGCCTCGACAAAGCCGCGTAAAAAACCATGCCCTGCCGACTGCCGGCCCATGAGGCGCTGCGACCCGGTATCGATCGCGTCGGCGGCGAGGAACAGCGCAGGCGGCGTGAAGGCTGTCATCGAAGCGATACGCAGTCGCCCGCCAGGTCAGTCGGGCTTGCGCAATACCGCTGAAATGATGTGCGAGGTGCCGACATGGGCTGTGCCCTCGGCCAGTTCGGCATCACAGTCGCGTGACTCGAGCACCGACCAGCCAGGGAATGCCTCGCCCAGGAGGCCAAGGGTGTAGAGGTTCTCGGCCACGCCCGGTCCGCCCGTTTTATAGACCAGTTGCCGCATCCCGTAGCCCTCGATCACAAGCAACCCACCCGGCCGCAGCGCCTGCCGAAAGCCCTCGAAGATCTGCGAACGAAGCAACGGATCGGCGAACTGGAAAAATATCGCCACGATCAGATCGGCCGGGGTTCGGTCCCAGGGCCAGTGCGCAATATCGGCACAACAGAGCGCGAGCGAACCGCCCGCTGGTGAGTCAAAACGGGCCCGCAAGCCCGGCGGCGAAGCATCATCAGCGGCCGCGGGCGACCGCTCGACGAGCCCATTTGCGCGGGCATGGGCCGCCGCATGCTCCACCCCCACGTCGGCCACATCAAAGGCGGTTGCGTGCAGGCCCAGCGAGGCGAGCCAGACACCGTTTCGCCCGTCACCATCGGCCGGGCACAGCACCCGGCTACCCGCCGGCAGACGAGAACGCTGCGCAGCGAGCCAGCCGTTTGGCTTGGCGCCAAACAGCATGCCCTCGGCGGACGAGTAGCGGTTGTTCCAGGTCGTGCGGGGGTCTTTGAATCCGTTCATGGCGGAGCGGATGCTACCACCTTGGCAGCGGGGGTGAGGAGGCGCGCGTCCGGGCATCGGGCTGGACATGCGCGGGCCGCTGTCAACGATTCGGACTTGACGCGCACCCTGCCGCGCTTGACGATGCGAAGCACTCCGGAGACTTCACCATGAACCTGCACCGCATGCTTCAACAACGTGAGGCCGATTCGCGCCCGATCCGTGTCGCCCTGATCGGCGCGGGCAAGTTCGGCTCAATGTATCTGGCCCAGGCGCAGCGGACGCCCGGCATCCATCTTTTGGGCGTGGCTGACCTGTCACCCGCCCGCGCAAAGAAGGCGCTTCGCCATGTGGGCTGGGCTGCCGAGCGGCTCACCGCGCGGTCGGCGGCCGACGCCACCCGCCGCGGCACCACCTGGGTGACCGACAACACGATGGCACTGATCGCAAGCCCAGAGGTCGATGTGGTGATTGACGCCACCGGCCATCCAGCCGCCGGTATCGCGCATGTGCTGGCCTGTTGCGACCATGGCAAACACATCGTGATGGTCAACGTCGAGGCCGATGCGCTCGCCGGACCGCTGCTTGCCCGCAAGGCGCGTGAAGCGGGCATCGTCTACTCGCTCGCCTATGGCGACCAGCCGGCGCTGATCTGCGAAATGGTCGACTGGGCGCGAACCGCAGGTCTGGACGTGGTCGCAGCGGGCAAAGGAACCAAGTACCTGCCCGCCTACCACCAGTCCACGCCCGATACCGTGTGGCAACACTATGGCCTCTCGGCGGACGACGCCAAGCGCGGCGGCATGAATGCGCAGATGTTCAATTCGTTCCTGGATGGCACCAAGTCCGCCATCGAGATGGCAGCGGTGGCCAATGCCACCGGACTCATTCCGGCGCCCGGCGGCCTTCAGTTCCCGCCTTGCGGCGTGGATGATCTGGCGCGGGTTCTGCGCCCGGCGAGCGCAGGCGGGCAGCTTCACCACCGCGGCCAGGTCGAGGTGATCTCAAGCCTAGAGCGTGACGGCCGGCCGGTGTTTCGCGATCTTCGCTGGGGTGTCTATGTGGTGTTCGCTGGCGCCGATGATTACTTACGCCGCTGCTTTCACGAATACGGTCTGATCACCGACGCCACCGGCGAGTTTTCAGCCATGTACAAGCCCTACCACCTGATCGGGCTCGAGCTCGGGGTGAGCGTGGCATCGGTGGGGCTGCGTGGCGAACCCACCGGCTGTGCACAGGCCTGGCACGGTGATGTGGTTGCGACCGCCAAGCGTGATCTCAAGGCTGGCGAAACACTGGACGGCGAGGGCGGCTTTACGGTTTACGGTCGATTGATGCCCGCAGCCGACTCCTTGGCGGTGGGCGGACTGCCGCTTGGGCTCGCGCATGGCGTGACGCTCAAGCGCCGGGTGGCAGCGGGCGCGCCGGTACGCTGGGCCGATGTCACGATCGATATGCGGTCACAGGCGGTGAGGTTTCGCCGCGAGATGGAAAAAAGCTTCGCGCAGTCACGCCGCTAGCGAGCCCGCGCCCCCGACGCCGCTCAGATCATTCGGAACGCCGCAATCGCCACCAGCGTTGGCACGAAGGCTGCGGCAAACAGTCCGCCCGCGCTGATCTCTTCGTTATCGAAGCGGCTCTTCAGAATGGAGTAGCCCGCGGGGTTGGGTGCGTTGGCAATGACCGTGAGACCTCCGCCGGTCACCGCGCCAGCGACCAATGAAAGCTTGAATTCATCGGTGAGCCCTTCAACCAGCGAGCCCAGGTAGGTGAGCGCCGCATTGTCGGTAATGGCAGTGAGCGCTGTCGCCCCGTAATACACCGCGGTCGGGCTCATGGCCGACAGCGCAGGCTGCAGCCACCACTGTTGCTGACCACCCAGCACCACAAGCCCTGCGAGAAAAAACCCGACCATCATCCCCTCGCGAATAATCAGTCGGTCCTGCCAGCGGTTGTACGCGGTCACGATTCCAAGGAAGAACAGGAAGAGGCCCATGAACACCACCACATGATGCGCAGCCAATACCACCCCCACCAGGAACAGGATGTGCGTGATGACCAGCGCCACAGGAATACGGTTTTCATCATCGCGCTGTTCATCCAGGGGAATGCGCGAGAGTTCTGATCGGAATATCAGCGTGAGTGCGAGCGCATTGATGGTGACCGCAACCGCAGAGCGCCAACCCAGATTGGTGATCATGAACATCAGATCCCAGTCCCAGGTTGCAGCCACCATCAGAACCGGAGGCGCAGCGTAAGGCGTGAGCGTGCCGCCAATTGAAACGTTTACAAACAGCACCCCCAGCGTGAGGTATTTCAGTCGGTTCGACAGGCCAGGGTTGTAAAACCGCTCACGAAGCAGGAGAGCCGCCAGCGTCATGGCGGCAGGCTCGGTGATGAACGAGCCCAGCAGCGGCAGCAGCGACAGCGCCACGAAGAAGGTCGCAACCTGCCGGTGCATGGGCAGCATTTTCGCAACCACATCCACACAGCCAAGCGACACCTTGAGGATGGGTCGGCTCGCTGCAATCACCATGATCACAAACACGAACAGGGGCTCGGTAAAGTTCCGGGCGTTCAGATACTCGAGCGATTGTTGCGGCCCGACCGCCACCGCCATGAACGCAATCAGAACCAAAGCCCAGAATCCGAATACCGCCTCGACCTCACCCAGCAGATGAAAAATGCCGGCGTGCGCGGGATGGCGGTGCGCAAGCTTCTCGAATAACTTGACGGAAAACGTGTGAAGAACCGCGACGGCGAAAATGATCGCTGCCACGATCTGGACCGTAGTGGGATTCAAGGCTGGCTCCGGTGTCGTGTGCTGTTGGTATAGGGGTCAGGCGCCGAAATAGCGTTCGAAGTTCGCCGCCATCGAGGCCTCGATTCTGGTCTTGTAGGTGGAAAAAAGAAAGCCGAGCTTCGCTTCCAACCTGAGGGAGTCGGAGTTGATGCGCAGCACACCTGACAGCCCGCTTCGGGAAAACACCAGATCGTTGCCGTGCCAGTGTGAATCGACACCATAGTCGGTCTGCATCTCGTCGGCCAGACGCTGCGCGACCGCTCGCGCGGCGTCGAGCCCGAGGGCGTGCGGCCGCTCGAAGGTGAGCTCGGCCATCAGCGGCTGACCCGCGTGGGAAGGGGCTGCCCCGCGGCGAACGCGAGCAGGTTCTCGGCCGCCAGCATGGCCATGCCAACGCGCGAGCTTCGGGTGGCGCTGCCGATGTGCGGAGTCAGGGCCACATTGGAGAGCGTGAGCAGTTCCGGGTGGAGTGCGGGTTCGTTTTCAAAGACATCGAGTCCGGCGAACGCCGGGCGGCCAGCGCGAAGCGCGCGCACCAGCGCAGCATCGTCAACGACGCCGCCTCGGGCAATATTGACCAGCGTGGCGCCAGGCTTCATCAGCGCGAGCTCGCGCGCGCCGATCAGATGATGGGTTGCTGGGCTGTAGGGTACGACCAGCACCACATGATCAGCACGCTCGAGCAACTGCTCGAGCGGCACCCGCTCGGCGCCCAGTTCACCCTCATTGGCTGCGGGGCTCCGGTTTGTGTAGAGCACCTTCATTTCGAAGCCGCGGGCCCGGCGGGCGATTGCAGACCCGATCCGACCCATGCCCACGATGCCCAGCGTCGAGCGCCACAAATCTGCACCCAGAAACTGATCGAAAGCCCAGCGCTTCCAGTGGCCGGCACGCAGCCAGTGCTCGGACTCGCAAACCCGGCGCGCGGCCGACATGAGGAGCGCCCACGCCATGTCAGCAGTGGCTTCATTCAGCACATCGGGCGTGTTGGTGACCAGAACACCGCGTGCCGAGCAGGCGTTGAGATCAATATGGTTGAACCCGACCGAGCCGGTGGCAACGATCGCCAGACGGGGGGCTGCCGCGAGCAACTCGGCATCGACCCGATCGGACGTGACCACGAAGAGCGCGTCCTTGTCGGCGACCCTCGCGAGCAGTTCCGCCCGCGACCACTCAGCATCCGACTGATTGGATTCCACCTCGAAATGAGGCAACAGGCGCTCGAGGACCTCATCAAAGATCTGTCGGGTGATCAGCAGTTTGGGCTTCATGATCGAAACGGAAGAAAAGGATCTGTTGATCATACCGCCCGAGGGGACCACGACCTGGCGAAGACCGCTCAGGCCGCTACGTATCGGCGGATCATCTCGGCGCTCTCGCGCCAGTGTGTCTCGAGTGCGGCTTGCGCGGCCAGATCGCGAGCGAGCACCGCCGACAGCGTGTGGCGGTTGGACAGATAGAAGTAGCCCTGCGAGGCAATCGAGAGATATAGCTGGGCGGGGTCGACACCGGCGCGAAACACGCCGTCCCGCTCGCCACGCTCGATCAGGCCACCGAGCAGCCCCACCACCGGTGAGACCAGCTCGCCCAGCTGCGCCGAGCGACGCAGGTGCTTCGCCTTATAGAGGTTTTCGGTATTGAGGAGACTGATGAATTCGGGGTGGTCGACGTAGTAGCGCCATACAAAGCGGCAAAACCGCTCAAGCGCTGCCAGGGGATCCGCCTCATCGAGCCTGAGCGCGCGCTCGGCCTCGCGGAGCGCCGCATAGACGGATTCAAGCGCCGCACGGAACAGCTCTTCCTTGCTGCCGAAGTAGTAGTAGAGCATCCGCTCGCTGCTTCGTGCCCGCTGGGCGATGCGCTCACCGCGAGCCTCCGACAATCCGTGGCGGGCGAATTCAATGACTGCCGCGTTCAGGATGCGGGAACGCGTTGCCTCGCGGTCGCGGCGACGCGGCAACTCGGCGGAAGCGGGCTCAGTGCGCAATCACCGGCACCTCGACAGCCGGCGGCGTATTGCGGCTGCGCTGACAGCGCACGATGCCGTCTATCATCACCATGCCCACCCCGGGGATGTCACCCAGGCGCATGCTGTCCAGCAAATCGGTGCCCGCGGAATGCTGCGCCTTGTCCATGAACACAAAGTCGGCCGGCCGGCCCACCTCGATCAGTCCCTGTGGCAAGGCGCGCATGCGCGAGATGTTGCCGGTGGCAAAGCCGAACACGATCTCGGCAGGAATGTCGGCCATGCTCGCGATGAGCGCGATCAGCCGCAGCATGCCCAGCGGCTGTACGCCCGAGCCCGCAGGCGCGTCAGTGCCCAGAATCACCCGGTGCGGGCACTTGAGCTCCATCGCATGACGGGCCGTGAGGATCGCGATCCGTTCGTTACCGTTATGCACGATTTCAAGCGCGCGGCTGCTTTTTTCGCAAAGCGTGCACACCGACTTGTAGGAGAGCGAGGTGTGGCCGCCGTTCACATGCCCGATGACATCGGCATCGGCCTCCAGCACCACATGCTCGTCGATCAGCCCTGAACCCGGAATGGAGGGACCACCCGTATGGATCGTGCTCTGGATGCCGTGACGGCGCGCCCAGCCCACCATTTGCGCGGCTTCATCACCCGCTTTGACCGACCCCAGGCCGATTTCACCCAGGAGTCGAACGCCGGCCGCCGCGAGGTCGATGAAGTCCTGCTCGACCATGCCTTTTTCAATGACTGGCGCACCGGCCAGCACCCGCACCCCACCGCCGACACCGGCAGCCCGCATCCCGTCAAACGCCCGCTGTGCCGTGATTGCAAGCGCCTTCACGCCGATGATGTCCTTGGGGCGTCCGGGCAGGTGAACCTCGCCCGCCGAGATCATGGTCGTGACGCCCCCATGCATGCATGACTCGATCCAGCCCAGCTGATTCTGACGAGGGGTCCAGTCACCGAAGACCGGATGCGTGTGCGAGTCGATCAGCCCGGGTGCCACCGCTGTGCCCTGGCAGTCGATGACGCGCTTCGCATCACCGGTATCGCAGTCTTTCTCGCGACCCACGGCAGTGATGACGCCGTCATTGATCACGATGGTGTCCGCATCGAGAATCGGGCGATCGATATCGCCCGAGAGCATCAGTCCGACGCGCCGGATCACGACCTTGCCCGACCGCTCGACGATTGCTGCTGTTGCCATGAAAAACTCTCCGCCGAAAGAATTGAATCAGACCCTGTGCGAGCGACCGTTTCTGCGCTCAGCGCAAACCGTCTTCGCCCTTGATCTCATGCTTTTGCAGACCGCCGATACGGGGCAACGGTCGACCGCTGTCGGTGACCGCCACCGCCACCAGAATCTCGCCTGCGCGCGGCGCGTCGGCCACCCGCGCCTCGATCGCGTCAAAATGGCTGCGGACAAACGCGGCATCCTTGTGGCCGAGCGGCACATCGATCGGCGTACCCGGCCCGCCCGATTTTTTTGCCGACGGCACCAGTGCAGCCCCCTTCTGAACCGCCTTTCTGAGCGGCGCGCCCAGCTTGGGATGGAGAATGGCTGCGGCATGCTCGAGTTCACCCGCTTCACCCACCACCGCCGCCTTGCCGTAGCTTTCCGCAGCCTCGGGGGCAATGCCCAGCGCCTGCACGCAGCGCTCGCCCAGCAACCCGCCGAGCTCGTCACCGATGGCGATCAGTTCATCAAGCGACTCGCTGTATCGGCCGGCATAGGGATTGGCAATCACCGCGATCGCGAGTGCACGACGCGTGGGCGGTGACACTTCCCGCCCCATCTCTCGGCGCGTTTCCTCGACACTCACGACGAGCTTTCGAATCTGTGCAGACATCAACGTTCTCCCTGTCGGTTCATCCGCGGTGGGGGTACACCCCTACACCGCAAGATATTGCGCGCGGACGTCGTCGTTGGCGCGCAGTTCGTCCATGGATCCCTGAAACCGGATCCGTCCTTTTTCGATGATGTAGGCACGATCGCCCACCTCCTGCGCAAAATGCAGGTTCTGCTCCGACAACAGCACGGCCACGCCCTGCCGCTTCAGCTCCGCAATCGCACCCGCCATCTGATCCACGATCACGGGGGCCACGCCCTCCGAGGGTTCGTCGAGCAGGATGCACAGAGGGTTTCCCATCAGCGTGCGCGCAATCGTGAGCATCTGCTGTTCGCCACCGGACATGCGGCCGCCCGGGCGGTCAGGCATTTCGGCGAGATTGGGGAAAAGTTTGCCGATTTTTTCAAAGTTCCATGAGGGCACACCGGTACGTGCCGGTTGTCGGCCGACTTCCAGGTTCTCGAGGACCGTGAGCTCGGTGAAAATGCGCCGCTCTTCGGGCACATAACCCAGGCCGCGCCGCGCGATTTCGAACGACTGCTTGCGTTCGATCGCCTCCCCCATGAATTTGACCGACCCCTCGCGCGGGCGTACCAGCCCGGCAATCGACTTGAGCGTGGTGGATTTGCCCGCGCCGTTACGGCCAAGCAGCACCACCACCTCGCCTGCCCGGACATCGAGCGAGACATCAAACAGGATGTGGGCCTGTCCGTAAAAGGAGTGAATGCCTGACACCTCGAGCATCGGGGCGTTTGCGGTGATCGCTGAAGCTTGCATGGCTGTCATCGGACTTGCTCTCAGTGTTCGGCCCGCGAGCCCAGATAGACGCGCTGCACCTCAGGATCGGCGCGCACCGCCTCGGGTTCGCCCTGTGCGATCAGCACACCACGGTTCAACACCATCATCCGGTCGGCATGGCGAAACACCACATCCATGTCATGCTCGGTAAATAGCACCGCCACGCCTTTCGCACGCACCAGTTCGGCGGTGAGCGCCATCAGTTCGAGACGCTCGCGCGGTCCCATTCCGGCCGTCGGCTCATCCATCAGCAGCAACTTGGGATCATTGGCCAGCGCAATCGCGAGTTCGAGCCGCTTGAGGTCGCCATAGGCGAGCACCGAACAGGGGCGCTCGGCCTGCGCGTTCATGCCAACGCGCTCAAGGAGCGCATTGGCCTCATCGACAAAGGCTTCGGCCGCCGGGCGCCAGCCGCGCGCGATCATGCGATGGTGAGACAAGAGCGCCATCTGCACGTTTTCGCGCACCGTCATGGACGAAAACGTGGCGGTGATCTGGAAGGTGCGTCCCACGCCCATGCGCCACACGTCGCGCGGCGCGAGCCCAACGATCTCGCGACCGCCGAGGCGGATCGAACCGGCATCGGGTCGCAGCTGACCGTTGAGCATGTTGAAACAGGTGGACTTGCCCGCCCCGTTGGGGCCGATCATGGCGAGGAGCTCACCCGCCGCCACATTGAAGGACACCTGGTTGACCGCGCGCACGCCGCCAAAGGCCTTGGACAGCCCGGTCACCTCGAGAAGCGCGCTCATCGTGCAACTCCGGCATCGCGCTCGGGCATCAGGCGGTCGCGAACAAAGCCTGCGATGCCCTGCGGAAAGGCAAGCACCAGGGCGAGGATGATGAAGCCGAGGAGTGCGCGCCAGTAATCGGTTTGGCGCGCCACCGTATCCTGAAGCCAGGTGAAGGCAGAAGCGCCCACCAGCGGGCCCGCCAGCGTCTGGATACCGCCCAGGAGCACCATGACCAGGCCGTCAATCGATCGCCCGACGCCGATCACTTCAGGCGAGATGCTGCCCTTGGAAAACGCAAACAGCGCGCCCGCCAACCCGCAGACAAGGCCGGCCAGCACAAAGCCCGCCCAGTGGACCCCCACCGCATCGATGCCGATCGCATCGGCCCGCAGGCGCGAGTCGCGCACCGCGCGCATCGCGTAGCCGAAGGGTGACATCAGCATCCGCCGCAGGAGCAGCACGCCCGCCACGGTGAGCGCAAGCGTGAAGTAGTAATAGACCCACTTCTGCGAGAGCCAGGCCGCGGGCCAGACGCCCACCACGCCATTGGAACCGCCGGTGACCTCATCCCACTGGAACATGACCGACCAGACAATCTGGGCAAACGCGAGCGTGAGCATGGCCAGGTACACCCCGGACAGACGCACGCAGAACCAGCCGAAGATGAGCGCACCGAGCCCCGCCACCAATGGCGCGAGCAAGAGCGCAGCCTCCATCGGCATGGCAGCGAGCTTGAAAAGGAGCGCCGCCCCATAGGCACCCAGGCCGAAATAGGCGGCATGACCGAAGGAGTGCATGCCGCCCGGACCCATGATGAAGTGCAGGCTCGCAGCAAACAGCACCGCGATCAGAATGTCGATCATCAGCACATTGATGAAGGGCATCCGCAAGCCCACCAGCGGCACCAGGAGCAGCAGCACCAGCACCAGCCAGCCGAATCGCTTGAGAAGCGGCGTGGCGGGTCTGAGCGGCGCTTCGATCTCGGCAGCATTGCGTGTGGCGGCAGCGGGTTTCCCGAGTAGCCCCCAGGGGCGCCAGATCAGCACCGCCGCCATCACCAGAAACTCCACCACCAGCGTCATGCGCGAGAGGGAAAAACTGAAGCCACCAATCGATACCTGACCGATGGCAATACAGAGCGCCTTGATCTCGGCAATCAGAAGCGCCGCCAGGAACGCGCCCGGCACGCTTCCCATGCCGCCCACCACGACCACCACGAACGCGTCGCCGATCGCAGCCAGATCGAGAAACTGGTTGGCGGGCTCGCGCGGCAGCTGGAGCGCTCCCCCCAGCCCGGCGAGAAATGCCCCCAGCATGAACACGCCGGTAAAGAGCCAGGCCTGATTCACACCGAGCGCGCCCACCATTTCCCGGTCCTGTGTGGCCGCGCGGATCAGAACGCCCCAACGCGTCCGCATCAGCACCCACCAGAGCACAGCGAGCACCAGCGGTCCAATGAAAATCAGCACCAGATCGTATTGCGGAAACTGCCGGCCCATGATCTCGATCGAGCCCTTGAGGCCCGGCGCGCGGGGGCCCAGCAGATCCTCGGGCCCCCAGATCACCAGCACCGCATCACGGATCACCAGAA
>CAMBZS010000057.1 GCA_945872335.1 Bordetella parapertussis
AAGCGCTCGCTCTTCATGGCTTCGAGCAGTGCCCCGCGAATACGGTCGATGATGGGCCGCGGCGTGCCAGCGGGTGCAAACAGACCATACCAGGTGCTGATATCAAATCCTTTGAGTTCGCGCGGTGACAACTCGGAAAGTGGTGCCAGCTCGGGCATGGCGGGCGTACGCGAGACGGTGGTGAGCCCAAGCGGCAGAATCCGGCCTTCACGGATGCGCGGGGCGGCCGAGGCCAGGTTGTCGAACATGAACTGCACTTCGCCTGACATCAGGGCAAGCTGCGCGGGCCCCGCGCCTCGGTATGGGATGTGCACCGCGAAGGTCTGCGTCTGCTGTTTGAAGAGCTCGCCCGCGAGGTGTCCTGCGCTGCCGTTGCCGCCCGATGCGAATTGAAACGCGCCGGGCCGGCGCCTGAGAACTGCGACAAAGTCGTCGACCGTGCGGATTGATTCACGCTGCGCGAACGCCTCGTTCAGCACCAGCACATTGGGGACGACCGCGATCAGCGAGATGGGTGCGAAGTCGCGCTCGGCGTCATACGGCATGCGCGGATAGAGCGAGGGGTTGATGGCATGCGTGGCGACCGCACCGATCAGGAGCGAATAGCCGTCGGCCGGTGATTTCGCAACATGGTCGGCGCCCACGTTGCCGCCTGCTCCGCTGCGATTCTCGACAATGACCGTACCCATTGAGTCACGCATGGCCTCGGCAAGTGCACGCGCCGCCAGATCCAGCGGGCCACCCGGGGGGTAGGGAACGACCAGGCGAACGGGACGCGAGGGGAAGGTCTGCGCCGAAGAGGGAGCCGCCAAGGTGGCGGCGGCGGCCGCGATCAGCAGGTGTCGCCGTGAAACTGTGTTCATTTCAGCGCCTCCGGGGCCTGTTTCCTGGATGCAGGCGGCTCGGTGGCCGCGAATGAGGGCCGACGGCTGAACGTCTCGAACCACGCGGCAAGCGCGGGTCGATCGGGGCGCCACTCGAAGCCGCGAATCTTGAGCGCGAACGCGAGGGCGCACCCCAGCGTGAGCTGAGCGTGATTGAAGGGGCCGTGCATCCAGCGATGTCCGATCTGAGTCTCCCACCAGGACAGCAGGCGCTCGGCGCGGGCATGCTCATGCTGGATGACGGTCGGCGAGCGTTCCTCGGCAGGCCGCACCAGTTCGCGGTACCAGACTGCCAGACCGTCCAGCAGGGAGGCGGCGCGTCCGTCGAGCCGCGCGACCGCAAGGGCTTCAGAGGGTGCAGGACGCGCGAGTATTGGCGCACCCGCCAGGCTGTCGAGATAGTCACAGATGGCGACCGACCCCTCCAGACCCTCGCCGTCTTCGCATATGAGGTAAGGGACGCGTCCGGAGACGCTGATCGGGTAATAGGGGCTGTCGGCCACCCGAGTCTGGGCGAGATGATCGCTCACACGCGACTGCAGTCCCTTTTCGATGACCATCATGCGGGCCATCCGGGCATAGGGGGAACCGGCGGTGATGTAGAGTTTCATTCGATCAATTTTAGCGTTCGAAAGTCATGCAAGTCTTCCCGACACCATTTTTTCCACGAGCAACCGGGCCGTCTGACTCCGGTCGGCGTCGCGCGCTGCACTCAGGCATTGCGCTGGTCGCACCGGTGTTGTTGCGTGCAGCAGCCCTGGGCGTTGCGGGGGGCGTATCCCGCGTGGTGGCGGCCTCTGGCTCCGCGGCTGCCGGTGACGCCGGTGCGTCGGGTGCCTGCCCGTCGCTCTTGAATCATGTGTTTCCGCGGCTCCAGGACGATGCGCCGGTGTCCTTGTGCGGGTTCGCCGGCAAAGTGCTCCTGGTGGTCAATACCGCCAGTCAGTGTGGCTTTACGCCGCAGTATGAGGGCCTGGAGAGACTGCACGGCCGTTATGCGTCGCGCGGTCTGGTCATTCTCGGCTTTCCATCCAACGACTTCGGCCAGCAGGAGCCCGGCACCAGCCAGCAAATCGGCGAGGTGTGTTTCAACACCTATGGCGTACGCTTTCCCATGTTCGCGAAAACGTCGGTCACTGGCGCGTCAGCCAATCCGCTTCACGCCGAGCTGGCGCGGATCACCGGTCAGGCGCCCCGCTGGAATTTCCACAAGTATCTCGTCAGTCGGGCGGGGCAGCCGGTGTCACATTATCCAAGTCGGGTTGCGCCCGAATCACGCGAGCTCGTTGCCGCCATAGAAAAGGCGCTCGCTGTCACCTGAGTTCACCGCTTTCCTCGCGGGCCTGCGTCCGCGTGCCACCCCTTGCGGGCGAGCGCCCGCGTGCCAAGATTGGAACCCTGCCGATGTCGGACACCACATTTCTGGAATGGCCGTTCTTTGAGCCTCGTCACCGAGAATTTGCCGCGCACCTGGAGGCATGGGTGGCGGCCCGGCCCGAGCCCGTGCACTGTGAGGGCGAAGCGCTCGATGCGCTCTGCCGCAGCATTGTTCGCGACCTGGGCGCAAGCGGGTTGCTCGAGCCCGTAGTGCCGCGGGCGGGGGCAGCGGGCCTTGATGTGCGCACGATCTGCCTTGCCCGGGAAATTCTCGCGCGGCGCTCGGGCCTGATCGAGGTGATGTTTGCCATGCAGGGGCTGGGCACCGGGCCCATCACGCTCTTTGCCGACCAGGCGTTGCGCGACAAGGTGCTGCCGGGTGTGCGGTCTGGCGAGCGTATCGCGGCCTTTGCGCTGTCTGAACCCGATGCGGGGTCAGACGTGGCCGCCATGAGCACGCTCGCCACCGCGGTGCCCGGAGGCTGGCGCCTTGACGGGGTCAAGACCTGGATTTCCAACGGTGGTATTGCAGATCATTACGTGGTGTTTGCGCGCACCGGCGAGGCACCGGGCGCGAAGGGCCTCTCGGCGTTTGTGGTCGATGCCGAGACGCCTGGATTCATCATTGAAGAGCGCCTTGAAATGATCTCGCCGCATCCGGTCGCCACCATCCGCTTCGACGGTTGCGTCGTGCCCGCGGATCGCCTGTTGGGCCAGCCCGGCGAGGGCTTCAAGATTGCCATGGCCACGCTCGATGTCTTCCGAACCACCGTGGGCGCGGCCGCGCTCGGCTTTGCCAGGCGGGCGCTCGACGATGCGATGCGGCGTGCGGCAACCCGCATGGTGATGGGGCGTGCGCTGATCGAGCAGCAGCTGATTCAGGGCAAGATCGCCGACATGGCGCTTGATGTCGATGCGAGTGCGCTCCTGGTCTATCGCTCCGCCTGGACGCGCGATGTGCAGAAGCGTCGCGTCACGCGCGAGTCATCGATGGCCAAGCTCCACGCCACCGAGGCGGCGCAGCGCGTGATCGATGAGGCGGTCCAGATATTCGGCGGGCTGGGTGTGACCCGCGGCAACAAGGCCGAGGAGCTTTATCGGGACATCCGCGCGCTGCGCATCTACGAAGGTGCGAGCGAGGTTCAGCGGGTGATCATCTCGCGCCAGGCGATGGCGGGGTTGTCTGCCTGACTCAATCGCCCTCGAACACCGGCTTGGCCCGGTTCACGAACGCGGTATAGGCGCGTTCAAAATCCCGGGTCTGCATGCAGATGGCCTGGGCCTGCGCTTCGGCCTCAATGGCTTCATCGATGCCCATATTCCACTCCTGGTGGATGCAGCGCTTGGTCATGGCATGGGCGAAGGTGGGGCCCGCGGCAAGTGAAGCCGCGAGCGCCTGGGCATCGGCAAGCAGGGCCGCGGGATCGCACAGCCGGTTATAGAAACCCCAGCGCTCGGCCTCGGCGCCATCCATTGAACGACCGGTAAAGAGCAGCTCCGCTGCGCGCCCCGAGCCAACGATGCGCGGGAGAATGTTGCAGGCGCCCATGTCGGCGCCCGCGAGCCCGACCCGCACGAACAGAAACGCGACCTTGCTCGTCGCCGTACCCAGACGAAGATCAGCCGCCATGGCGAGAATGGCGCCCGCGCCGGCGCAGATGCCGTCGACTGCAGCAACGATGGTTTGCGGCGCTGCGCGCATGGCTTTCACCACATCGCCCGTCATGCGTGTAAACGAGAGAAGGCCGCCCATGTCGTCGGCGCGCTGGAGTTCGACCAGCGGGCCGATGATGTCGTGCACATCGCCACCGGAGCAAAAGTTGCCGCCGGCGCCGGTGATCACGACCGACTTGATGGTTTTTGAGTAGGCGAGCGCACGGAAAAGGTCGCGCAACTCGGCGTATGAATCGAAGGTGAGGGGATTCTTGCGCTCGGGCCGATTGAGCGTGATGGTGGCCACCTTGCCGTTCACCTCCCAGCCGATATGCCTGGCTGAGTAGCGGTCGATGTTGAGGCCGGCAGGCAGGAACGAGTCGGTGGTGACAGTCATGGCGGTGAAGGCCTTCAAGTATTGGACGGGGGGGCGATCCGGTCGATGAACCGGGCAAGCTCGAGATCAAGACGGGTGAGCCCGCCGGCGTCGTGTGTGCTGAGGGAGATGTCGACGCGGCGCCAGACATTGCGCCAGTCGGGGTGATGATCCAGTTGCTCGGCGCGCAGCGCCACCCGGGTCATGAAGGCAAAAGCTTCCGGGAAATCGGCAAATTCCAGTCGACGCGAGAGCGACCGACCGTCATCGGCCAGCGTCCAGGCGGTGAGGCTTGCGAGCTCGGATGGCGAGATGGGTTCGAGTGTTCTTGGCATCGGCGCGTTAGACCAGATCGTTCCACACGTCCTGCTCGCAGATCAGCCCGTTTCGAATCTCGAATCGGTCGATGAAGCGAACACCGTCCACGACCCGGCCATCCAGATACTCGCCGTGCAAGGTGCCATAGCAATACACCACCGCAGTAGCCGGGCCGGTGAAGGCGACATCGATCCGGGCGAATTTCTTACCCATGAATTTGTAGGCCTGGCGCGAGGCGGCGAGCCACGTGTCCAGGCTGTCGTAGTTGCGCCCGCGCGGGAATCGCGGCGCAAAGCCCGGGCCGATGCGGCGTCTTGCCTCGGCCATGTCGCGAGCCTCGGTCGTGCGGAGAAAATCGATCGCACGCGCAGCCGCCTCCAGCCCTTCAGCTCGGCGGGACGGATCGCAGGCAACGACAGCGGCTTCAGCATCGGTCATGACGGATCACTCATGAGGTGGGAACGGCCGATACCGTAAAGGCTTCGTATGAAATTGACAAATCGACGATGGCCCGCCTACCCTCGTCCGCCCCTCCCTGGAAAGCCCCCATGCGTTCACCCCCACCCTCTGCGGTCGCCTCGCCAGCGTTCGAACCCTTCGAGATCAATGGCATCAGTCTGCGTAACCGCATTTTCATGCCTGCGCACACCACCAATTTTGGCGCAGATCATTTGCCGAGCGCGCGCCATGTCGCCTATCACCGCGAGCGTGCAGCGGGCGGCGTGGCGCTCATCATTTTTGAGGCGATCCGGGTGATGGAAAACACGCTCGGACGGCCTCAGGGCGTGTGCGGTTACCTGGATGAATCGGTCAACGCATTTCGCCCGGTGGTTGATGCGGTGCACGAGGGCGGGGCGGCGTTCATTGCCCAGATCTGCCACATGGGGCGGCAGATCGAGGGCGAGTATGAGCGCACCGTGTCCTGGGGCGCATCACCGATTCGCTGGTCGCTTGCTTCATATCCGCCCAGGCAGATGAACCGTCGCGACATGCAGCAGGTCGTTGATGCGCATCTGCGAACCGCCGAAAACATGCTGGAAGCGGGCGCTGATGGCATCGAGCTCCATTGGGGACATGGCCATCTGCTCCAGCAGTTCCTCTCGCCGTTGTCCAACAAGCGCGAGGATGACTATGGCGGCACGACCGAGAACCGGTTGCGATTTCCGCTTGAAGTCGCAACGCGCCTTCGGGAGGCGCTGGGCCCGGGCGTCTGTCTAGGGGTTCGAATCAGCGCGGAGGAATATCACGAAGACGGGCTCACGCTAGAGGAGTCAAGCCGGATCATCGAGCTCGCAGCACCTCAGGTCCAGCTTGATTTCATTCATGTGAGTCACTCTGCTTATCACATGAGCCGATCGCTCGGCACCCAAATGGCGGACATGGCGATCGATCCTGCGCCGTTTCGCAAGCTTCCTGGGCGGATCAGGCAGGCGGCTTCCGGTTCGGCCAACCCGGTGGCAATCCTTACCGTCTGCAAGTATCGAACACTTGAGGATGCCCAGTCGATGCTCGAGTCCGGTGGCGCCGACATGATTGGGCTCGCGCGTGCGCATGTGGCAGAGCCCGACCTGGTGGCGAAATGGCGCAGTGGTCGCAGCGATGAAGTGCAGCCCTGTATTGGGTGCAATCAGGGCTGTGCGCAGAATCTGGAACGCAACATTGCGCTCACCTGCCTCGTCAATCCACGAGCCGGTCGCGAGGCAGTCTGGCCCCGTCTGGTGCGCGATCAGGCACGCGAGCCGAAGTCGGTACTGGTGGTGGGCGGTGGCCCCGCGGGTCTGGAGGCGGCCGCCACCGCGGCCGAGCGTGGTCACCGGGTCACGCTTCGCGAACGATCGGGCGCACTCGGCGGGCGCCTCGCGCTCGCTGCGGGGCTTCGCTTGCGTGAGGATTTCGGACTGTGGCTTGCCTTTGCGCGCAGGCGGCTTGAACGGCTGGGCGTGGTGGTTGAGCTGGAGAGCGAATCCACCATCAACGCCATTGCTGCGGAGCGTCCCGACCATGTGGTGCTTGCCACCGGTGCATACCCTGTATCCTATCGGCTGCCAGACGGCCATGAGGCGCTGACGCTCGATGCGGGCGCGTGCCTCGCGGCCGCGGGCGAAAGCGTAGCCGTATACGACGAAACCGGTGACTGGGGTGCACTCGGCCTGGTTGAACACCTTGCAGCGTGCGGCGCGCGCGTCACGCTGCTTTCACCCGCCGCAGGCGCGCTTTGGCGCACCACCGTCTACAGCACGACCACCACCTTTGCCCGCTGGCGAGAGCGCGGGATTCGAATCCGGACGCTTCGTCGACCGCTGGGATTGTCGGCGGGACATCTCCGCCTTGAGGACACCTCATGCGGCGAGCATGAGGTGATTGACGGGATCGATCAACTGATCGCGGTGGTTCCGCCCAGGTCGAATGCCGGGTTGGAAGCGGGCCTGGCCGAAGCGGGTATCGCCTTCAGCATGGCAGGCGACTGCGTGGCGCCAAGAAACGCGCTCGAAGCTGTATTCGAGGGACACCGCAGCGGTCGGGCCATCTGACGGGCGACAAGGAAGCACTCATCATGAAAAAGACAGTGGTCATCACCGGCGCGAGCGGCTTTATTGGCCTCAATCTCGTGGAAGTTTTCCTGCGGCGCGGCTGGCGGGTGCGAGCGCTCTCCTTTGACGGTATTCCTGCGCTTGCAGCCGCGGAGTTCGCCGTGCTTCCGGGAGAACTGGACGACCGACGCGGGGATGTACGCGACCTCGCAGCGCTGGAAGCCCTGTTTGAGGGCGGTGCACCCGATGCGGTCATCGCGGGCGCTGCAATCACCTCGGGCGCAGCGCGCGAGCGCGAGCAGCCGTCGGCAATATTCGATGTCAACCTTCTGGCGCCAGTCCGCCTGCTCGAAATCGCTGCGCGCCATCAGGTACCGAGAATGCTTTGCTTCTCGTCCACCTCATCGATGGGAGAGTTGCCATTCCTCGGCCAGCCAGTCCGCGAGACCGATCTTCCTCGGCCGCTTACTTTTTACGGTGCCACCAAGTCGGCGCTCGAGACCGTCGGGCTTCGCTGGAACAGCTTCGGGGCCGCGCCGCGGCTCTTTGTGGGCCGTCTGACGGCGGCAATCGGGCCCTGGGAGCGCGCAACCGGCGTGCGTGACACGCTATCGCCGCCGCTTGCGATCGTGGAGAGCGCGCTGGCAGGCATTTCGATTGCGCCGCTGCCGGAAGGCGGTGCGCGTGACTATGCCTACGCGCCCGAAGTCGCCGAACAGGTGGCCTGGCTCATGACCGCCAGCTCGCCACCGCCGCAGCATTTTCTCTACCAACTGAGTCCCGGCTTTACCTGGCATGCGCGCGCCATGCTGGATGCGCTTGCGGCCGAAGGCGTCGTGGTGCGCATCGAGGAGGGAGGGCGCCGGATCGAGTTCAACGATGACCTCACGCGTACGCGCTCTCCGCTCCTTGCCGATCGCATCGCTCAGGAGTTTCGAGCGCCGCCCGATGCAGCGACTTGCGCGCGTGCCTATGCGCGCTGGGCACTAGCGCATCGCGAGTGGTTTGCACGCTGAGGTTCGCCCGCCGAGGTTTGGCCTCGCGCCCTCGCGCGGGTTTCGCCTGGCTGCGCGCCGCCTGCAGGTGTCAACCGATTCGGAATTGTTTCGACAGTCGGGCGAGCGACGAATCTAGGTGCGCTTGATCGGGGCGCGCGTAGGCGCCGATACGTCGCGACGGCGTGATCCCGATCTTGTAGAGGCTCGCCATCATTTCGGCGCACTTGACCGCAGCCGATATGGTGTCAAGCACCGGGGCGCCTAGCACCTGGGTAAGGCCCGCCCGGTGTGCAAGGGTGGCAAGAAACGCGGGCCCCGGAATGATGACCGAAGCGCCATCCCGAACGGCACGCTCGCATTGCGCAACAAAATGGTCGAGGAGCGGCCCTGGGTTGGCGAGCGAGGTGGCAATTTCTTCCTCGGAGGCCTCGACAATGTACGGACCCGGGAGCATTCGCGAGGCGACACCGTATCGTACGGCTTGCTCGCCATACACCTCGCAGAAAGCCGATGAACTGGTGACCACCGCGAACATACGGCCAAGGGTCATGGCGAGGTGGTAGGCGTTTTCGCTGATGCCCACGATGGGTATGTCAACCAGGCTGCGACCTTCGGCGACGCCCACATCGAGCGTGCATCCGACCACGAACGCGTCATAGCCCTCGCGCTCTGCCTGACGCATGGCGTTAAGCGTTTGCACATTCTGGAAATACTGAAAGCTTCGCCAGTTCTCGATGTCCCGGATCATTTCTGCGATGCCGGTGACATAGAGACCGGTATCGGGATGGAGGATTCGGCGACATTGCGACTCGAGTGTCTGACCGTAATCGTCCCAGACCGGCTCATAGCGGTAGGCGCTTGCACTTTGGTACCAGATCTTCATTGGGTGCTTTCTCCGATTGAGCAGAAGCACCGCCCCATGGTGGCCCGAAGCGTACGTTCGCCACCTTCGGTCACGCGACCTTCCTCGACCAGGACCGGCCAGTCGTGACTGGGGTAGAGAAAAAAGCGCGGCGCGGTTTGCATCAGCCGTTTGAGTGCGATTTTCTCGCTACGACGTGAGACCACATGATTGGAGCTGACGATCACGTCGTTCTTTAGCGTGGTCGGGCTCATCAACTGGTGCCGGACGCTGTAGACCAGATCGCCGCAGAAGCACACCGTGCCGGCATCGGTCTCCGCAATGACCACCATCGAACCCTCTGTGTGCCCGCCTGCAGCCACGCAGCGAAGCCCCGGCAGGATTTGCTCGCCGCCGGTGCCCTCCAGGTCGAGCAGCCAGAGCGCGCCGGGGGTGTGCAAACGATCAATCAGATGCTTGATGTCCTCAGGAGGATAGGAGGGGCCTGATAGCCCGCTCACCGCATATTCGAGTTCGCGCCGATTGATAACGACCGCGGTACTCATCGGAAAGAGGTCGGTTTGTCCGGCGTGATCGATATGCAGATGCGTGTGTAGAACATAGTGAACCTGCTGCGGCTCAACGCCGTGGCGTGCGAGTTGGGCAGACAGGCGTTGCTCGGGGGATTCGATTCCGGTGGCTGCATCGCCAATTCGCTTCAGGATGTCGGGACTTCGAAATCCGGTATCGATCACTACGCGGGTATCGCCCAAGGTGAGCAACCATCCCTGAACGGGAAACACCATTCGATCGCGCTTCTGTTCGTTGGGGATCAGACGACGGGTATTAAGCTCGACCTCTCCGAGGTCAAGCGTGTGAACGGTCCATTTCATGGTGGCGCTCATGGGGTGGGTGGAAGGCCCAACCCCAACACGCCGGGGTTCACGACGCCACGCGGATCGGTGGCCTGTTTAAGGTCTTCAAGCAGGTTCCAAGCCGTTGTGCCATCAAGGGCCTGGGCAAATGGATAGGACTTGGCCCACTGCACATGAAGCGATCCCATCTCCCGAAACACCCGCTGAAGGCGGTACCGGAGATCGAGCGCAACAGCGTTCCGCTCGGGGTTGTCGATGGTGTCTTGTGTGGCGCGACGACGGTCATCGGTTGCATAGTGATGACGATAGGGGCCAAGCGGTCGCTTCCAGAAGATCACGGGCTCAATGCCCCAGAAATGGCCGTGGAGCAGCGAGTTGCAGGCCATTCTGATCTGATGTTTTTGCATAAGCGCCGCATTGTCGGCGGCAAAAGCCTCGAACGCCTTCATGGCGTCGACCGCCTTGGAGGCCTGGAACTTGGCGTTGATGGGGAAATTCACCTCGCCCTCGCGATTGGCCATGATGTCGCCAACATTGAGGTAGGGGCCATAGCGAAGCCCGAAAGGAATCGTGGTGGGCAGTTCACGCGCACCGAATCCTTTGAGCAGCTTGGCGATGCGCTGCTGAACGCGGTCGGCTGCAGCCTGATCAGCCGCCTCGGCAATGTAGTACATCGCGTTGGGTAGCCCTTTAAGAAATCCCAGGCCCGACGGATGCCACGCCCGCGCGAGCGCGCGGTATGCACGCCATCTGACCGGATTGTCAGCGAGGAAGCGGTCGATCATCTGGCGTTTGTCGCTGGCAGAGATGCCAGGCTTCAGGGCGTATTCCCCTACAAAGTAGCCATCGAAGGCGAACGCTTCGGTATGAAGACCGCTGGTGGCCATGGCCGCCTGCGCAGCAACCAGTGACACGCGGTCAGGGAAGGTGACACAGCCAAACGACATTTTGGGCCACGGTTCGAGTTGGAGATGAACCTTGGTCTTGATGCCGAATGCGCCCGAGTCGCAAAGAAAAAGGCCCGTGAGGTCGGGGCCGTTGTAGCGGTAAAACGGCGCGGTTCCTGAAGTGGCCCACGAGCCTGTTCGAAGCACGCGGCCGTCGCCCAGCACCACCTCAAGGCCGAGCACGTGCTCGGCGAGTGTCATCCGTCCCATGCCGGTGGCGTTTTGCGAGAGGCCGCCCCCCACCGTCGCCCAGTTTCCCGAGAGCGTGCCAAGGTAGGGCACTCGCATGCCTGTCCCAAGGAGCGCAGCCCGAAGGTCAGCCCAGCGGGCGCCAGTCTCGAGGCTGACATAGCGATCAGTGGTGTTGACCTCAAGTATTCGGTTGAATCCTGTGTTGTCGAGCACCACGGTGTCCGGCCGCACGGGGACATGGCCCTTGGTGTAGGACATGCCGCCGCCACGGGTGTTGACCGCAAAGCCTTCCACTGAGGCCAGACGCATGAGCGCGCTGATGGCCTCCACGCTTTTCGGTCGCACGACAGCAATGGCGGTTTCGCCCACCTCCTCGGAAAAGTCGAGCGAGAACAGCTGCCGTTCTTGAGGATCGGTACTGACCGCGTCGGCGCCCAGGGTGTCGATCAGCCGGCGAGTGATTGACTCGGCGCGAATCGCGCCGTCTTCTTGGTGGCTGCGAATATTCATGACCGCTCTCCTTGATAGGGGACTACATCACACGCTGGAGTTGACCGCTCTCAATCCACTGCCTGAGCGTTGCGCGCTGAACGCGGTTGGTCGCGGTCATCGGCAGGCTATCTGCAAGATACATGGCGCGTGGAACCTTGAAACCCGCAAGGCGCTCGCGCAATTGTGCGACGAGGTCGACCCAGTCGCTCACCTTGGGTGCCACCAGCACAGCGGCCACCACTTCATCGAGCCGTGAATCGGGAATGCCAAGCGCGCATACCTGTGATGTGTGGCAGAGGTCGCGAAGCGCCTGCTCAACTTCCGCCGGCGCGAGGTTTTCGCCGCCAACGCGGATCATCTCTTTGAGGCGAGCCACATAGATCAGCTCGCCGTCCTCGCCGATCCGTCCAAGGTCGCCTGAGCGGAACCAGCCATCGCGAGTAAAGCCGCTCTCCATGGCTTCAGCATTGGCGAAGTAGCCCTGTGTGATCGTCGGCCCCCGCATCTGAATCTCGCCGGTTGCTCCGGCGGGCATTTCGGCTGAGCTGTCGGGGTCGACGATACGGATCTGGTTGCCGGGCTGCGGGCGACCATTGCCACTTACCCGTTGGGTGAGGGGCTCACCTGGTGTCCACATGGTGAACTGGCCGCAGGTTTCGGTCATGCCGTAAAGATTCGAGATGCCGGTCACCCCAAGCTGGTCGGCGATCCTGAGGAGAAACTCGGGCGTTCCCAGGTCGTGGGCTACCTGAAGCGAGGAGAGTCGCTCGCGGGTCGTGGCGGTTGCGATTGCCAGCACGTCGCGAAAATAGATCATGTGGGCGGTGTCGCATTGCCTGAGCGCTACGGTGTCCACGAACTGCTCGGGATCCCAGACCGACAGCGAATCAAGCGTGCAACCCGCAAGGAGGCAGACGGTGAGCGCGTGCATGGTGCCGCTGCAGTGAAAGAACGGCGCGGCGCTGATGAACCGGCTGGTGGGCGTGAGGCGCTGACATCGGGCGACGTAGGATGCCGTTTGCAGATAAGCGGCATCGGTCAGCATGACGCCCTTGGGCACCGATGTGGTGCCCGAGGTGTATTGAATGCAGAAGACGTCGTCAGGGCTTGCGGGAAGCGTCGCGCGATCGCCATTGAGGGTCATCACTGGCCAGTCGGTGGGCGGCAGGGTGTCTGAGGCTTCCAGTACCGCAAGGGATCGCCCGGCGGGCGTTAGCGTGGCGATGGCCTCGTCGGTGTATCGACGCCTGCGGTACTGCGGGGTGGTGATGATCGCGGTCAGGGTAGCCGCCTCCATGATCACCCGCAGTTCGCTTCCGGTGAGGCGCGTATTGATCGGTACCGATACCGCGCCCAAAAAGTCAAGCGCCAGAAAACACTCCACCCAGGCAAAGCAGTTGTGAAACCAGAGCCCCACCCGGTCGCCCGGGCGAGCGATGGCCTGGAGCCTTCCGGCAACCTGCAGGACGCCCTGGTGCAGTTGCAGAAAGCTTCTCGGCTCGCCGTCGATCCGGAGTGCCGCCCGGTTCGGCGTCTGCTCGGCGTGATGGCGGAGCAGATCGACGATCCGAAGGCCAGCAGCCATGTCAGGTGCTCTCTGGAAAGCGGATATGCGACCAGGCCGGATCTGGCCGGAACGGATACGGCACCGGCGGGCCGCCGGCAAGTGGCAGCACGCCGATCGCGTGCCCTTCGGTGGAGATCTGGTCTTGCTGGTCGAGCAGGGCGATCCGCAGGGTGACAAATCCGTAGCTGCCGGCCTCGGATTTGTCGATGACATCGGCGACTGCGCGCAGCGAGTCACCCGCGATGTCCATTTTCCGATAACGAAATTTGAGCCGCCACAGCCAACCATCCGGGGCCAGCGCGTCTTTCACCAACTGAACCAGAACATGCTGCTTCCATGAGCCGTTGATGAGCACGCCCGGCAGACCGTCGTGCTGCGTGGCGAACGGCGCGTCGTAGTGGATGCGGTGAAAGTTCTCGACCGCAGCCGACCACCTCATGATGTGCGCGGTGGTGATGACGCCCTTGTCGATCTGGTGGAGGCGCTCGCCAACCCTCAGCGCTTCGAAATTCATGCTGGCTACCTCCAGATCAGGGTCTGGCGGTTGATGAGCAACAGCTCACCCGCCTCGGAGCGAAATTCGGTTTCGATGTCGACCATCAGCATGGGGCCGCTCCGGCCCTCTTTCAGCTGTACGTTGGCATAGCGCGCGCGGGCCACGCAGCGCTCGCCGAGCGCAAGGCAGCGGTAAAACTCGATCTCGTTGCCGCCGTTCAGCAGCCGCTTGAACGGGTGCTCGATGGGCGGCAAACCAAAGTACATGCCATCGTTGCCAGCAGTACCGTCTGCATTCGGATCGAGCTGAACCGACACCAGCGGGTCAGGTAAATCTGCGCCGGTGCGAAACGCATGCACCGGAAAAAGCGGTGGCGCAACCAAGCTTTGAAAGCGCGTGGTGGCGGCATGGGTGTCATCGAAATAGACCGGGTCGCGGTCCATGATGGCCTGCACAAAGCGACGGATGGTTTCTCGATCGAGCGCGGCGGTGGACCGTTTGGGATCACCTTCTCGACCGACCCACCTCGCGAGCTCGGCCGCATCGGCTGCGGCTGGAAGGGGCTCGCTCACTGCGCGGACCGCGCCGCCGCCGCAGCGCGCCGATAGCTGTCGAGATGGCCTCCGCGCATGACCTTCCCAGGAAGCGGGTGCCCGACGATTCTTTCAGCCTCGCGTGCAACGTCGAGCAGCTTTTCGAGGTCGACTCCCGTTTCAATGCCAAGCTCATGGCACATGTGGACCAGATCCTCGGTGGCGATATTGCCGGGCGCGTCCTTGAAGCCTGCATACGGGCAGCCGCCCAAGCCGGCCACAGCAGAATCGAAGTCGTCCACACCCATTTCGAGGGCGGCAAAGGCGTTCATCAGGCCCATTCCGCGGGTATCGTGAAGATGCAGGTTGATGCGGCGCGTGGGCCAGCGGTCCTGGATCTTTCCAACCAGCCGCCGGATTGCTTCCGGATTCGCCCAGCCCATGGTGTCGGCAAGCTGAATCATGGAAATGTCGTACTGGTTCTGCTCCGCGATGTCCATTAACTGCGCAACCAGCCCCACGACATGGTCGGGCGCGATATCGCCCTCGTAGTTGCAGCCGAAGGCCGCCATCACACTCACTTCGTGCGGGGTAATGCCAAAGCGCTGAAAGCCTTCAATGCGCTTTTCGGTTTCCGCGAGCGTTTCGGCGATGGTGCGATTGGTGTTCTTCTTTGAGAAGGCCTCGCTCGCGGTGATGCTGAGGCTGCCCTCGACATCGAGCTTGCCCGTCATGACCGCGCGCTGAAGCCCCTGTGTGTTGAGGTAGATGGCGGTGTATCGGGTGCCTTCGGCGCGCTGGATGCCGGCCACCACCTGTTCGGCATCCGCCATTTGCGGCACCCACTTGGGACTCACAAACGAGGTGACCTCGATTTCGTGGAACCGGCATTCGGACAGCCGATCCACGAGGCGAATTTTTTCCGAGGTGTCGATCGGATTCTTTTCGATCTGCATGCCCTCGCGGGGGCCCAGTTCATGAATGACGATACGCTTGGGTAGTGCCATGAGCAGACTCCAGCAGCCGAGGGTTCAGATCTTGAGACCGTAAAAATCGAGCACCTGATTGACACGCTCGCGGGAAGGCTTCGCGCTGAACCAGCCATGATGGCTGTGCGAGAGGCCCACGCTGCGCTTGAGTTCAACCATGCTTTCGGTGAGCTTGAGGGTGACCGCCAGACCGTCAAGCACCTGCACGCCATCAATCTGCGTGATCCCGTTGGAGGCCAACAGGATGTTGAGCGGCATTTCGCCCGGGATGATGACGTCGGCACCGGCTGCAATCAGCTCGGCCGCGCTCGCGCGGAAGCGTTCGATCAGAGGCGCGGGGTCGTTCCAGTGCTTCAGGACGTCGTGGAACGTGAACCCCACTGGCTTGACGCCAGCGCAACGGGTGCCAAGCCCGTAGCCTTCAATCTGCTCGCGGTAGAGCTGGGCCATGGGGGCGATGAATACCATGAGTCCAAATCGTTGCCCCAGCATGCAGGCGAGGTGAAAGCTCGCCTCGCCGTAGCCCACCACGGGAATATCAAGCAGGCTTCGGATCTCGCGGATGAACGGATTCGGCAGTGTGCACATGGCATAGGCATCGAATCCTTCATCGCTTGCTTTCAGGGCCTGCGTGATCCATTGCGAAGCATGCAGGGTGTAAAGGGCCGAGTGTGCAATGTCCGTACCTGGGTAATTGCCCGGATAGGTTCCAGGCTTCACGCCGTGCAGCACCACTTCGGTGTCGGGGCGCACCACACGACGGACATGGGCGTCCATCGCCTGCTGATAGGCAGGCAGTTGGTGCAGTTCGGTGAAGCTCTGGTGCCAGATCCGGATCATTGCGCGGGTTCCTATGCTTAATCGGCCTTGATGCCTGCGTCGCGGATGACTTTGCCCATCCGGTCGAATTCGCGTTGCAGGTAGCTGGTGAAGTCCTGAACGCTGCCACCTCTGGGAATGAACCCATTTTTGTACAGGGTTGCGCTCACCGCGGGATCGGCGATGACTTCGTTAAGTGCCTTGTTCATGACATTGATCGCCTCGGCCGGTGCCTTGGCGGGGGCGAGCACGCCGAGCCAGATGCTGCCGTCGGAGTCAACGCCCTGTTCAGCGAGGGTGGGGATGTCTTTAGCCCATGGCACACGCTGCGGTGCCGCCACGCCAATCAGCTTCAGTTTGCCGGCTCGAAAGTTGGGTTCCGCAAGCGTCATGGGAACCATGAAGGCCTCGACCTGCGAGCCGAGGACGGCGGTGAGGGCGGGGGCAGCACCCTGGAAGGGCACATGTGTCATTTTCATGCCGGAGGTGGCAAGAAATGACTCCATGGCGATCTGGGAGGAGCTGCCAATGCCCCATGAAGCAAAATTGAAGCTGCCGGGTTTTGCGCGTGCGGCGGCGACAAACTCCTTCAGCGTGCCGGGCTGACTGTTGTTCGTGACCAGCGCCATGGTGAGAAAGCCGGCGAGCCCCACGGGCGTGAAGTCGCGGCGGGCGTCGTAGCGAATCTTGGGATACACATGGGGATTGATCGTGTGTGTATCGCTCGCGGTGAAGATCATGGTGTAGCCGTCGGCAGGCGCATTGGCCACGAACTCGGACCCGATCATGCCAGCTGCGCCGGGCCGGTTCTCAATCACCACCGGTTGCTTCAGGCGTTCAGTCAGCTGGGTGGCGAAGAGCCGCGCAATCACATCCGTGCCGCCGCCAGGCGGGTAGCCGACCACCAGCTTGACTGGCCGCTCGGGGAAGGCCGCGAGAACAGGCGTGGCGACACCGGCGCCGAGCAGCGCTGTGAGCGCCGCAGAGGCCATGGATGCGGAAAGGAAACGTCGCGATGTCATGAAGGTCTCCGTGATGATTGTGGTCGAATGTGATCTGAGCGTGGGCGCACGGTTAACCGTTGCAGCATGCAGGCACACCAGTCCCCGTCGAGTGTAGCAACGCGGTTCGATCGCGCCAATGGTTCGCAAGGCACCGGCCTTCCGTTTTCGGTATCCATGCGAACGGATGGAAACGGCTCACGCGTACAGGTACGCTCGGAGCAACCAGCAGGAGGCGAAATGGCTCAGGGTCCAGATCGACGCAGCGTCGTCATCACCGGGGGAGCAGGAGGCATAGGGCGGGCGCTTGCGCGCCGTTTTCTTGCGGCGGGAGCAAGTGTGTTCCTCGCGGATTGCAGTGAGGATTCTCTCGAGGCGGCGGGCGCGGAACTGGGCCAGACCACAGGTCTGATGCGCTGCGATGTCACAAGCGAGCGCGATTGCAGGCGCCTGGTTGAGTTGGCCGAGGCCCATGCCGGGCGGCCCATCGATGTCCTGGTGACGAATGCAGGCGTGCCATTTGCGGGCGCGCTGCGAGACGCGAGTGCAGAGGAAATCAGCCGGGTGATCACGGTGAACGTCGTGGGCACCATCCTTTCGGCCCGCGCCGCAATCGACAGCCTGTCGCGCGGGACCGATCCCTGTCTGCTGTTGATGGGGTCTCTTCAAAGCATCACGGGCCGCGCGGGTCGAAGCGTCTACACCGCGAGTAAGCATGCGGTGGCGGGCCTCGCACGATCGCTCGCCCTGGAGTTGGGGCCGCTCGGTATTCGGGTTAACGCGCTCGCGCCCACCGTGCTTGACACCCCGTTTCTGCACGAAGCCTATGCCCGTGCGGGCGTGTCCGTTGAAGCTGGCCTGCGCGATGCCGCGCGCGCCCTACCGCTAGGGCGCATCCCGACGGTTGACGATGTTGCCGAGACCGCGTTCTTTCTTGCCTCACGCGCGGCCGCGGCCATCACCGGTCAAGTGGTGATGATCGACGGCGGGGCAAGCGCAGGAAAGTTTTAAAGACAGCGGGTGTCTGTGTTAGTCCACCTTGAGACCGGTCTGGGCTGAAAGCGTGCGATACGTGTCGCGCTCGGCCGAAAGATAGCGGGCGAAATCGGCCGGCAGACTGCCGCCGCCGACCACCCCCATGTCGGCCAGCCGCTTCTGAACTGCGGGATCCCTGAGCCCTTCAGCCGTTTCGCGCTGCACTGCGTTGATGATGGCAGCTGGCGTACCGGCGGGCGCCATCAGTCCGATCCAGGCGCTCATGACGTGACCCTTGACCCCCGCTTCCACCAGGGTGGCCGCATCGGGCTTGAGTGCGAAGCGCGTGGCCGAGGTCACGCCCAGCAGCCGAACCTCGCCCGACTCGATGAGCTTGGCGGGCGACGGATAGTTCTCGATGATGAAATCAAACTGGCCCCCCACCAGGTCGACCAGTGCGGGCGCTGCGCCGCGATAGGGCACGTGAACGATATCGAGACCGGTGAGCGACTTGAGAAGCTCGCAGTTCAAATGACTGAACGCGCCCACCCCTGAGGAACCACAGGTGAGGCGTGTTCCCGCTTTACCTGCCGCCAGGACTTCTTGAATGGTGCGGTACTTCGAGCCCTT
>CAMBZS010000058.1 GCA_945872335.1 Bordetella parapertussis
CACCATTGACATGCGCCAGCCCGAGGGCCAGCAGATCGTGCGTGAGTTGGCCGCGAAGGCCGATATCGTCATTGAAAATTTCCGGCCGGGCGCGCTCGAGAAATGGGGGCTGAGCTATGAGCAGTTATCGGCGAGCAACCCGGGACTGATCCTGGTGCGGCTGTCGGGCTATGGGCAGACGGGGCCTTATCGTGACCGACCTGGTTTCGGCGCGATCGCGGAATCCATGGGCGGCATGCGCTATGTCACCGGGTTCCCCGATCGCCCGCCGGTGCGAATGAACCTTTCCATTGGCGATTCCATCTCGGCGCTGCACGCCGTGATCGGCGCGCTCGCGGCGCTGCAGTCACGCCATGCCACGGGCCGTGGGCAGGTGGTCGACGTTGCCCTCTATGAATCGGTGTTCAACCTGATGGAGAGCACGCTGCCGGAATTCGACCGTTATGGTGTGGTTCGTGAGCGCACTGGGACCAACCTGACCGGTATCGTGCCATCCAACACCTATCCGACCGCCGACGGCCGACATATCGTGATCGGCGGCAACGGCGACTCCATTTACAAGCGCCTCATGCATGCGATCGGGCGTCCTGATCTGGCCGAAGATCCGGCGCTCGCCAACAACGCCGGGCGGGCGCTCAGGGTAACCGAGATCGACGAGGCGATTGCAGCGTGGTCGCGCGGCCTCACGCTGGACGACGCCCTCGCGGTGATGGAACGGGCCGATGTGCCGAGCGGTCGCATCTACAGCATCGAGGACATCGTTCGCGATCCGCAGTACCAGGCGCGTGGCGTGATCGAGGAAACAACGCTCGATGACGGATCCAAACTCGCCATTCCCGCAGTCGTGCCTCGCCTGTCAGCCACGCCGGGTGGAACGAAATGGCTGGGCCCGGCGCTGGGCGAGCATACTCACGACGTGCTCGCAGATCTCGGCTACGACGAACAGACGATTCAGCGTCTTCGGGATCAGGGGGTCATCTAGGGAGCAGGTTCCTTTCGTTCGCGCACTCACGCGTCGGTAAGGGGAGGCAAGATGTCGTCTGATGGGCTCGTGGATGTCATTGTCGTCGGGGCGGGAGGCGCCGGCTTGTCGGCTGCGATCGAAGCCGCGCGCGCCGGGGGACGGGTTCTCGTTCTCGAAAAAGGCGAACAGGTGCGTGGCAGCACCGGCTGGTCGGTGGGTTCAGTGAGCGCCGCCGGCACGGCCCTGCAGCGCCGGGCTGGCATCTCCGATCATCCGGATCATCATTTTGAGGACCTCGGACGTTTCAACGCCGGCAAGGGCGATGGCGACAACCTGGCGCTGAGGCGGATTCTGGTCGATGAAGTGCCAGACGCGCTGGCCTGGCTCGAGCGGCTGGGCGTATCGTTTGTCGGACCCAGTCCGGAGCCGCCGCACCGGGTGCCGCGCATGCATAACGTGGTGCCGAGTTCGGCGGCGTTCTTGGCCTGTCTGGTTCGCGAGTGTGAGCGGCTGGGGGTTGAGATTCGCTGCGGATGGCGCGTGTCGGGCTGGCTGACTGAAGCAGGCCGCATCGGCGGTGTACAGGCGGCGGGCCCTGACGGGCGTACCCATTCCCTTCCCGCTACCCGCGGGGTTGTACTTGCTGCCGGTGACTTCTCCGCTTCGCGCGAGTTGAAGGCGCGCTATTTCGGGCCCGAAGTGGTGGAGGCGGACCCCGTCAACCCGCTCTCAACCGGTGACGCGCTGTTGCTCGCCGAGTCGATCGGTGCACGGGTGCTGAATGGGCGCATGGGTAACCCGCCCAAGCTCCGGTTCGTTCCGGCGCCCCCCGGCTGGTTGCAGCGGCTGCCGACCCAGCCCTGGGTGGGGCGTGCACTGGCGCTTGCCTGGCGAATCGCGCCTCAGTGGCTCATTCGCCCCTTCGTGGTCCGCTTCCTGACAACAGCCATGGGGCCCGAACCCACGCTCTTCCGCTGCGGCGCGGTGCTGGTCGATCCTGATGGACGCACAGTACCGGTCGACCTCAGGAATACCGCGCGAAACCTTCCGCTTACCCCAGCCCAGCTGGGCTATATCGTGTTTGATTCCCAGTGCGCCGAGCAACTCCGCAGTTGGCCGAATTTCGTGTCGACCGCGCCTGGGGTGGCCTACGCATATCTTGACGACTATCGGCGAGGTCGCCCCGATATCTATCGCAGTGCCGAGACCGTCGAGGCGCTGGCCACGATGATCGGTGCAAGCCCGGAACTTCTCGCCGAGTCACTGGGTGAGCGCCGGCGTGGCCCCTGGTTTGCGCTGGGGCCGCTGCGCGGCGTGGTGACGCTCACCGATGGCGGGCTCGCCGTCGACACACAACATCGCGTGCTGGGGCAGGACGACCGACCCATACCGGGTCTGTATGCCGCGGGCTCAACCGGCCAGGGGGGTGTGCTGCTCGAGGGGCATGGGCACCATCTTGGTTGGGCCTTCGTGTCGGGCCGGCGTGCCGGCCGCAGCATCATGGGTTCTCTGGAGGCTTGAATGCGTTATCCCGCAATTGAATTCGTTGCCCTGCATGGTCGGAAGCTCGCAGTCGGGGTCGGGGCGCTGGCTGCGCTTCTGGCAGCGCTCCACGTGACGCTGTCGGGCTTTGGACCGATCGCAACCGTGATCGCCGGCGTGGCTGCCGGGGCTGCAGGCTGGGCCCTGGCCAGGGTGGGGGCCGAAATCGTCGAGCTGATCGCTGAAACGCTGATGCCTCACTAGCTCCGCCTTGCCGGTTCGCGCTCCCCGCAGTGCTATACTCCAAAAGTTTTACCTTCTCTCGGGAGCCCGGCCTTGGTTTTGACTTCGTCCTCCGATCGCGACCCTTCCCGCACCTCGGCATTTGGGCCGATAGATAAAGGGCAGGCAGATAAAGGGTCGGCAGATAAAGGGCCATCGGAAACGCGACCTGCGGCGGAGTTTGCCCGGCTTCTTCCTGAAACAGTTCCAGCACTCCTTGTGCTGGCCGACGGTAGCGTTTTTCGAGGTGTGTCGGTGGGCGCGGCTGGCCAGTCGGTGGGCGAGGTGGTGTTCAACACCGCCATGACCGGCTACCAGGAAATTCTCACTGACCCCAGCTACAGCCGGCAGCTCGTCACGCTCACCTATCCGCACATCGGCAACACCGGTGTCAACGATGAAGATGTGGAAGCCGGACAGGTGCACGCGGCCGGGCTTATCATCCGCGACCTGCCCTCCCGGCTTTCCAACTGGCGCTCAGGGGCTAGCCTTGGCGACTACATCAAGCGCGAGCAGATTGTGGCGATCGCCGGCATTGATACGCGTCGTCTTACGCGGGTGCTGCGCGACCAGGGGGCTCAGAACGGCTGCCTGATTGCTGGTTCAAGACCCGGCGAGTTGCTTGATGAGTCGGCTGCTCTGGCTGCGGCGCGTGCGTTTCCTGGTCTGGCGGGTATGGATCTGGCCAAGGTGGTGAGCACCGGACAGGCCTATGCCTGGAGCGACGGTTCATGGCGCCTGGGCGAGGGCTTCCGCAAGCCTCAATCCACGGGGTTTCGCGTGGTGGCCTACGACTTCGGCGTCAAGCGAAACATCCTTCGCCTGCTGGCCGATCGCGGCTGCGAGCTCACCGTAGTGCCGGCCCAGACGCCCGCCGCCGAGGTGCTGGCCAGGCAGCCTGATGGTGTGTTTCTGTCCAATGGTCCGGGAGATCCAGAGCCCTGTGATTACGCGATCGCCGCGGCGCGTGAAATCATCGATGCGGGCATTCCCACTTTCGGAATCTGTCTCGGGCACCAGATCATGGGTCTGGCATCTGGGGCGCGCACGCTCAAGATGAAGTTCGGCCACCATGGCGCCAATCACCCGGTCAAGGATCTCGACACCGGTTCGGTGATGATCACCAGCCAGAACCACGGCTTCGCTGTCGATCCGCTTTCACTTCCCTCCACGCTGCGCGTGACGCATGTTTCGCTGTTCGACGGTTCGATTCAGGGACTTGCACGCGTCGATCGGCCCGCGTTCTGTTTTCAGGGGCACCCTGAAGCCAGCCCGGGACCCCATGACATTCGCCCGCTGTTTGACCGCTTCATCGGCCTGATGCAGGGCCGTGCGGACCACACGCTCGCGAGCCGCTGAAGTCTCCAACATGCCAAAGCGAACCGACCTTAAAAGCATTCTCATCATTGGTGCAGGCCCGATCGTCATCGGCCAGGCCTGCGAATTCGACTACTCCGGCGCCCAGGCCTGCAAGGCGCTCCGCCAGGAGGGGTTCCGCGTCGTTCTGGTCAACAGCAATCCGGCCACCATCATGACCGACCCGGAGACGGCCGACGTGACCTATGTCGAGCCCATCACCTGGCAGGTGGTCGAACGCATCATCGTCAAGGAAAAGCCCGACGCGATCCTGCCCACCATGGGCGGCCAAACCGCACTCAACTGCGCGCTCGATCTCCATCGCCACGGCGTTCTCGAACGGCACGGTGTCGAACTGATCGGGGCTTCGCCCGAGGCTATCGACAAAGCCGAGGACCGGCAGAAGTTCAAGGAAGCGATGACCCGTATCGGGCTGGGCTCGGCGCGTTCGGCCATCGCACACTCGCTTGAGGAAGCCTGGGTGGGCCAGAAGTCGGTCGGTTTTCCCGTCATCATCCGGCCGAGTTTTACGCTGGGGGGCACGGGCGGCGGCATCGCCTATAACGCGGAAGAGTTCGAGACCATCTGTCGCCGGGGCCTGGAAGCCTCGCCCACTCGCGAACTGCTGATCGAAGAATCGCTGATCGGCTGGAAAGAGTTCGAGATGGAGGTGGTGCGCGATCGCAAAGACAACTGCATCATCGTCTGCTCGATCGAAAACCTCGATCCCATGGGCGTGCATACGGGCGACTCCATCACCGTGGCGCCGGCGCAAACCCTCACCGACAAGGAATATCAATTGATGCGTGATGCATCGATTGCCATCCTGAGGGAAATCGGCGTTGACACCGGCGGCTCGAATGTGCAGTTTGCAATCAACCCGCGCGACGGTCGCATGATCGTGATCGAGATGAATCCGCGCGTCAGTCGCTCGTCGGCGCTGGCCTCGAAGGCCACCGGCTTCCCGATCGCCAAGATCGCAGCCAAGCTGGCGGTGGGCTACACGCTCGATGAACTGCGTAACGACATCACCGGTGGCGCCACGCCTGCGTCGTTCGAGCCCACGATCGACTATGTCGTTACCAAGATCCCCCGGTTTGCGTTCGAAAAGTTCCCCCAGGCCGACTCTCGGCTCACCACGCAAATGAAGTCGGTCGGCGAAGTCATGGCCATCGGCCGAACCTTCAAGGAAAGCTTTCAGAAGGCGCTGCGCGGCCTCGAAACCGGCATCGACGGACTCGACGAGCGGAGTACCGATCGCGACGAAATCTGCACCGAGCTGGGCGAGCCTGGTCCTGAGCGCATTCTTTACGTTGGCGATGCGTTCCGCGTCGGCATGAGCGTCGAGGAGGTGTTTGAAGAGTCGGCGATCGATCCCTGGTTTTTGTCCCAGATTCAGGAAATTGTCCATATCGAACAGACGCTGCGCGCGCGTGATGCAGCGGGCCTTTCGCGCGACGAATGGCAGTTCGTGAAGTCGCGTGGTTTTTCCGATCGTCGCATTGCCAAACTTACTGGCGCGAGCGCCGACGCGGTGCGGGCCCACCGTCACGGTCACGGTGTAAGGCCGGTATACAAGCGGGTCGATACCTGCGCGGCAGAGTTCGCCACCGGCACCGCCTACATGTACTCCACCTATGACGACGAAGACGAATCGCAGCCCACGGACCGTCGCAAGGTGATCGTACTGGGCGGCGGGCCGAATCGGATCGGGCAGGGCATCGAGTTCGATTACTGCTGCGTGCATGCTGCCTTTGCGCTGCGCGAAGACGGTTTCGAGACCATCATGGTCAATTGCAATCCCGAAACCGTTTCCACCGACTATGACACGTCGGATCGACTCTATTTCGAGCCGGTCACGCTGGAAGACGTGCTGGAAATCGTCGCGGTTGAAAAACCGTTTGGCGTGATCGTTCAATACGGTGGGCAGACACCGCTCAAGCTTGCGTTGGCGCTGGAAGCCAATGGTGTACCCATTGTGGGCACGTCGCCCGAGTCCATCGATATCGCCGAAGACCGCGAGCGTTTCCAGAAGCTCCTGCAGCAGCTGCAGTTGCGTCAGCCGCCCAACCGCACCGCTCGTACCGAACCCGAGGCGCTCGCACTCGCGGCCGAGATCGGATACCCACTGGTTGTGCGGCCCAGTTATGTGCTGGGCGGGCGGGCGATGGAAATCGTGCACGAGCAGCGGGATCTTGAGCGCTACATGCGCGAGGCGGTCAAGGTTTCGGAAGACAGCCCAGTGCTGCTGGACCGCTTCCTCAATGATGCGATCGAGGTTGACGTCGACTGCCTTTCTGATGGCGCCGAGGTGTTCATCGGTGGTGTGATGGAGCATATCGAGCAGGCGGGCGTTCACTCTGGCGACTCCGCGTGTTCCTTGCCGCCCTATTCGCTGTCGCCCGCGCTGGTCGCCGAAGTCAAGCGACAGACTGCAGTCATGGCGCGGGCGCTCGGCGTTTGCGGCCTCATGAATGTGCAGTTCGCCATTCAGCGCAGCGACAATGGGTCGGGCGACGGGACGGTGTTTGTGCTGGAGGTCAATCCACGCGCTTCACGCACGGTGCCCTACGTCTCCAAAGCCACAGGCATGCAGCTTGCCAAGATCGCAGCGCGCTGCATGGTGGGGCGCAGCCTCGCGGCCCAGGATGTGCGCGAGGAAGTGACCCCGAGCTATTACGCGGTCAAGGAAGCCGTATTCCCGTTCGTGAAGTTCCCCGGCGTCGACACCATCCTCGGGCCGGAGATGAAATCCACGGGCGAAGTGATGGGAGTGGGGTATACCTTCGGCGAAGCGTTCGTCAAATCCCAGCTGGGTGCGGGTGTGAAGCTTCCTGACGGAGGGACCGCATTTGTCTCGGTGCGCAGTTCGGACAAGGCGCGCGCGGTGGAGGTGGCTCGCGGTCTGCACGAATTGGGGTTCTCGCTGGTGGCGACCCGCGGTACGGCAGCGGCGATTGCGGCGGCGGGCATTCCCGTGTCTGCCGTGAACAAGGTCCAGGAAGGTCGGCCGCATGTGGTCGACATGTTGAAAAATGGCGAGATTGCGCTGGTCATCAATACGGTGGAGGAAAAGCGTGGAGCGATTGCCGATTCCCGGTCGATCCGAACCACTGCGCTTGCACAGCGTGTGAGCTACTACACCACCATTGCCGGCGCCAGCGCGGCAGTGGAGGGCATGCGCCATCTGCATGATCTCGACGTCTACAGCCTGCAGTCGCTCCACGCGGCGCTGGCGAGTTAGTTGCACACCCGCGCCGTCGATGGCGCGGGCAGAGTGAGATACTGTTACAACCGAACACGGACCGCGCGTTGCTCGCCCGGTCCGTGATGTTTTCTGCGAAGGTGTTTCCATGCCCACGATTCCATTGACTGTACGCGGCGCTGAACTGCTGCGCGAAGAACTGCAACGACTCAAACATGTTGAGCGGCCAGCCGTGATCACGGCGATTGCCGAGGCGCGTGCCCAGGGCGACCTGTCCGAGAACGCCGAATACGATGCGGCGCGCGAACGTCAGGCGTTTGTTGAAGGACGGATTGCGGAAGTCGAATCCAAGCTCTCGAACGCCCAGATCATCGATCCGCGCCTGGTCGACGCCGACGGCCGCGTGGTGTTCGGCGCCACAGTTGATCTGGAAGATGTCGAGTCCGGGGACAAGGTCACCTATCAGATCGTGGGTGATGATGAAGCCGACATCCGGTCCGGAAAAATTTCGGTATCGAGCCCGATTGCCCGTGCGCTGATCAGCCGCAGTTCGGGCGATATGGCCCGCGTGGCGGCGCCTGGCGGCACCCGCGAATACGAAATCCTCGACGTACGGTACGAGTAGAAGGGGTCGCTCGGGTCAGGTGCGTCGCCCGAGGTGGTCGCCGCACGGTGGATCGACTGGCTGCGCCGGCGCATTGGCGCCGGTGTCCCCGGCGACCATACGCTGGCGGCCAAAATTCAGGATGTCTCGTGGTGCATTTGCATGCGCCGGACAAGTGGGTGTAGACGACCCGACGGCCTGTTGTAACAGTTGCAGACGGGCCTGCCTAGCGCTTGCGGGCCGGTGCACGTCGGCCGGGCGTCTTGGTCGCGGCGGTGCGCGAAGGGCCGGACCGAGCAGGACCGGACCGAGCCGATCCTGAACGCTCTGAGCCTGCGCGGGCGCCTGCCGGGCGGGAAGGGGCTCCCGTACCGGACTGGCGAGCCTCTCGGTCGCCCGACGTCGGGCGAGACCCTTGCTGCCGACCGAAGCCTGAGCCAGAAGACCGCCCCGGGCGCTCAGCGCCCTCTCGCGGCGGTCGACCGCCCGTCGGCCGATCTCCCTCCGCTCTGAACGAGCCCCTGTCGCCAGATTCGCTGCGGCGCGGTCCAAACCCGCTGCCGCTCGTCGGACGGCTGCCAGTGGATCGAAACCCACCCCCTTCGCCAGATCGCGGGCCGCTTGGCCGCGGGCCGCGACCGCCATCCGGACTGGCGAACCCGCCGCGCGACGGACCTGCGCCGGCTGGCTTTCCGCCCGGGGAACGCTCCCCGCCACTTGACCAGCCTGAGCCGCCGGCACGGGCAAAGCCACCCGGGCGGGCAAAGCCGCCGGGTCGAGCAGAGTCGCCCGAGCGGGCGGGGCCATCAGAGCGTGAGGGGCCGCTAGAGCGTGAGGGGCTACCCGAGCGGGCAGGGCGATCAGATCGGGAAGAATCGCTGGATCGGGCAGCACCGCCCGAGCGACCTGCGCCGCCGGAATCGCCCGACCGGGCGATTTTGGCCGCTTTGGCGGAACGACCCGAGGGCTTCCGCTTGGTGACGGCTGGTCGGGGCTTGCGGTCTGCCCCAGGTCGAGCCTCCGCGCGCTGCGCAGCCTCTTTCTTCGGCACAAAGCCCTCGTCTTTTGAGGTGACCGGAAGCGGTCGCCAGACCACAAGCAGCTTGCCGATGATTTGTACCGGCGCGCATCCGAGGGCCGCGCAGAGGGCCTCCATCATCGGTCGGCGAACCTCGCGGTCATCGCCCAGAATCCTGATCTTGATCAATTGATGCGCGGTCAGTGCCCGATCGGTCTCGGCAACGACCCCCGGCGTCAGGCCGGAATCACCGATCATCACCACCGGGTCGAGGTGATGGGCGTCGGCGCGCAACGCACGCCGTGCGGTGGAGTTCAGAGGGGGGATAGCCCGCGCGACCGCCGCCTCGGTGATGTCTGGCAGATTCGTTTCCGGGAGGTCGGCAGGTGCGGTGCGTGACGAGCGAGGCGCGTTCATTGAAGATCCGGCGATAATGACCGTCCGCATCCTACTGGCTACATGAACAAGCGCAAAGTCAACCGTGCCTGGCTCGCCCGGCACATGAACGATCCCTACGTGAAACTCGCGCAGAAGCACGGCTATCGCTCGCGCGCAGCCTTCAAGCTCACTGAGATCGATGCAAAGGACAAGCTGATCCGCCGTGGCATCACTGTGGTCGACCTGGGCAGCACGCCTGGCGCCTGGAGTCAGGTGTTGCGCGAACGGCTGGCCCGACCGGCGGGCGCCGGGCTCGACGGCCGGATCATCGCGCTCGATCTGCTTCCCATGGACCCAGTGGCGGGCGTTGAGTTCATCCAGGGAGATATTCGAGAGGACGAAACCTTTGAACGCCTGCGCGAAGCCCTGTCCGGTACCAAGGTTGATCTTGTGGTTTCCGATATGGCCCCCAATTTAAGTGGGGTGGCTTCAGCCGACGCCGCCCGGATGAGCGACCTGATTGAACTCGCCCTTGAATTTTCTGCCGAACACCTTCACCCCGAGGGGGCGCTGCTCGCCAAATGTTTTCACGGCAGCGGCTACAGCCAGGTCGTGGAGCGATTCAAATCCGTATTTCGCAAGGTTTCACCCAGAAAACCTGACTCCTCGCGTGACGAATCCGCTGAAACCTATCTGGTTGGCCGAGCACTCCGAGTCGGATCGGAATAAAATCGAGTTCGAGTCAATGCGTTCGATCGAGTCAAAGCGTCCGAGTCGTTTTGGTTTCGCGTTGAAGTCTCAGCATTTTTCGCAGCATCCGCAGTTTCCTGTGGGAGTTCATCAGTGAACAACATGTTTTCGAAGGCGGCAGTCTGGCTCGTCATTGCGCTGGTCCTGTTCACCGTCTTCAAGCAGTTCGATACGCGCCAGGGTCGGGGTGGGGACATGCCCTACTCGCAGTTCATGTCCGAGGCGCGCGAGGGCCGCATTGACAGCGTTCACGTCGATGGCCGCACGCTTCGGGTCCGTTCGCGTGATGGGCGTGCCTTCACGGTCTTCTCGCCCAGCGACATCTGGATGGTGGGCGACCTCATGAAGTTCGGCGTTCAGGTGAATGCCAAGCCCGAGGAAGAACAGTCGCTCCTGCTGAACATCTTTGTCTCCTGGTTCCCCATGCTGCTTCTGATCGGCGTGTGGGTCTTCTTCATGCGGCAAATGCAGGGCGGCGGACGAGGCGGTGCGTTCTCGTTCGGAAAGTCGCGTGCCCGCATGCTGGACGAGGGCAACAACAGCATTACCTTTGCCGACGTGGCTGGCTGCGACGAGGCCAAGGAAGAGGTCCAGGAACTGGTCGAGTTTCTGCGTGACCCCAGCAAGTTTCAGAAGCTGGGCGGCCGTATTCCCCGAGGCGTACTAATGGTTGGCTCGCCCGGCACCGGCAAGACGCTGCTCGCCAAGGCCATCGCCGGCGAAGCCAAGGTGCCTTTCTTCTCCATCTCGGGCTCTGATTTCGTCGAAATGTTCGTGGGCGTGGGCGCAGCACGCGTTCGCGACATGTTTGAAAACGCGAAGAAGCACGCGCCCTGCATTCTGTTCATTGACGAGATCGACGCTGTCGGTCGTCAGCGCGGAGCCGGCTTGGGCGGCGGCAACGACGAGCGCGAACAGACCCTCAACCAGCTGCTGGTGGAGATGGACGGTTTCGAAACCGGCCAGGGCATCATCGTGATCGCCGCCACCAACCGCCCCGACGTGCTTGACCCCGCGCTGCTGCGTCCGGGCCGCTTCGACCGTCAGGTGGTGGTGCCGCTGCCCGACATCCGGGGTCGGGAACAGATCCTCAACGTTCACATGCGGAAGGTCCCGATTGGCCAGGATGTTCGCGCCGATCTGCTCGCGCGCGGCACGCCAGGCTTTTCAGGCGCAGATCTCGCCAACCTGGTGAACGAAGCTGCACTCTTTGCCGCTCGACGCAGTGCCCGGGTCGTCGAGATGATCGACTTCGAACGCGCCAAGGACAAAATCCTGATGGGCGCGGAGCGCCGCTCGATCGTCATGCCCGAGGAGGAGCGCCGCAACACGGCCTACCATGAGTCGGGGCATGCCGTGGTGGCGCGCATGCTGCCCAAGACCGATCCGGTTCACAAGGTCACCATCATTCCGCGCGGCCGTGCGCTGGGCGTCACCATGCAACTGCCGGTTGAAGATCGCTACAGCATGGATCGCGACCGAATGCTGAACACCGTCGCGGTGCTGTTTGGCGGACGAATCGCGGAAGAACTCTTCATGCACCAGATGACCACTGGCGCTTCAAACGACTTCGAGCGCGCCACGTCGATTGCCCGCGATATGGTGACCCGCTATGGCATGAGCGATGTGCTGGGTCCGATGGTCTATGCAGAAAACGAAGGCGAGATTTTCCTCGGCCGCTCGATCACCAAGACCACCAACATGTCTGAAGAGACCATGCGCAAGGTCGATTCCGAGATTCGCCGGATCATCGATGAGCAGTATGCGGTGGCGCGCAACATCCTGGATACCAACCGCGACAAGGTTGAGGCCATGGCCAAGGCGCTGCTCGACTGGGAAACGATCGACGCCGATCAGATCGATGACATCATCTCGGGCCGACCGCCGCGGCCGCCGAAGCCGGGCGGATCAACCGGTAGCAGCGCGGGGGGTGCCGGTACGCCGGCCAGTCAGCCCAGCGCCTCGTCGGGGTCGCCCTCGGCTGAACCGGCAGCCTGAACGGGCCTCGCGCCCGTCCCTTGGTCCGCCATGCATCCGGCATCGGCCGACAGGCCCTCCGAATGGGTTTGCGGCCGTTTCCGGATGACGCTTGCGCAGCCGCTCGTCATGGGGATCGTCAATGTCACACCCGATTCCTTGTCCGAGCGTCTCGATCGCACTGATCCCGTTGAGGCCATCGAGTGGGCGGAGCGGCTCGTGGCCGAGGGCGCCGATCTGCTTGATATCGGTGGCGAGTCAACCCGGCCGGGGGCGCCCCCGGTTGATGCATCACTCGAACTCGATCGCATCCTGCCGGTTGTGGAAGCGATGAGGGACCGAGGCATTCCCATTTCGGTCGATACGCGAAAGCCTGAGGTCATGCGCGTGGCGCTTGCGCATGGGGCTGACATCATCAATGACGTCGGTGGCCTGACTGCGCCCGGCGCGGTCGAGACGGTGGCGGCAAGCGGTTGTGGCGTGTGCCTCATGCACATGCAGGGTGAGCCGGTCTCCATGCAGGACGCTCCGCAGTATCACGATGTCGTGGCCCAGGTATCCGAATTTCTTGCCGAGCGGCGCGCAACACTGGAAGCCGCTGGGGTGTCCCGGGCGCGCATGATGTTTGATCCGGGTATCGGATTTGGAAAATCGCTTCACCATAATCTCGCCTTGCTGCGTGCGCTCCCCATGCTTGGCAAGGTGGGGCCAGTGTTGGTCGGGCTGTCGCGGAAGTCATTTGTTGGACGTTTGACAGGACGTGAGGTGGGCGAACGGCTGCCGGGGAGTCTCGCTGCGATGCTCGCAGCGGTACAGGGTGGGGCCGCTGTGGTACGGGTTCATGATGTGGCGGCAACGCGTGATGCCCTCAAGGTTTGGCATGCGCTGACAGCGGAGGCCTGGGATGGGACGTAAATTTTTCGGTACCGACGGGGTGCGGGGGCGGGTGGGCGAGGCGCCGATCACGCCCGACTTCGTCATGCGACTGGGCTATGCGGCAGGGCGGGTGCTGGCGGGTGCGGGTGTCCCCGGTCGATTGCCGTCTGCCAACTCGGTCGCACTGGAGGGGCGCGCGAGCACACGGCCTGCGGTCATCATTGGAAAGGACACGCGTATTTCGGGTTACATGCTCGAGGCCTCGCTTGAGGCGGGCCTGTCGGCCGCCGGGGTGGATGTGCTCCTGTGCGGGCCGCTTCCCACGCCGGCGGTCGCGTATCTCACGCGCGCGCTCCGCTTGTCGGCCGGCATTGTGATCAGCGCCTCGCACAATCCCTTTGACGACAACGGCATCAAATTCTTTTCGGCCGATGGCGACAAGCTTCCCGATTCGGTCGAATCGGCGATCGAAGCTGAACTCGAACGACCCATCGGCTGTGTGGCGTCCTCCGCCCTGGGCCGTGCACGACGCGTGAACGATGCCGCCGGCCGCTATATCGAATTTTGCAAGCGTACCTTTCCTGCGAACCTCGATCTGAAGGGCCTGCGGATGGTGGTCGACTGCGCAAACGGCGCTGCGTACCAGACAGCGCCCCATGTGTTTCATGAGTTGGGCGCCGACGTCATCACCATCGGTACCTCACCGAATGGCTTCAACATCAACGACCAACTGGGCGCCACGCATCCGGAAGCGCTCCAGGCGGCGATGCGCGAGCACGGGGCGGCGATTGGCGTGGCAGTGGATGGCGATGCCGACCGCGTCGTGATGGTCGATGGCAACGGGCGGGTCTTCAATGGCGACGAGTTGCTCTATCTGATCGTGCGCGAGCGCCTCCACAGCGGGCCGGTGTCGGGGGCTGTCGGCACGCTCATGTCCAACCTCGGGCTCGAGCAGGCGCTCGGCCGACTCGGCGTGGAGTTTGCCCGCGCGAAGGTTGGTGACCGGTATGTGCTCGAGATGCTGCGCGAGCGCGGGTGGCTCTACGGGGGTGAGAGTTCGGGCCATCTGCTTTGCCTCGATCATCACAGCACAGGCGATGCCACCATCAGCGCACTGCAGGTACTGGCGGCAGTTCAGCGCACGGGGCAATCGCTCGGCGAGCTGGCTGAAGGCCTCGAGATGATGCCGCAGACGCTCATCAATGTCCGTATCGAGCGCAGCTTCGACTGGCAAGCTCATGAGCCACTCAGCCGCGTCCGTGCCGAGGTGGAGCGCGAGCTCGCCGATCAGGGGCGCATCCTGATCCGCGCGTCGGGCACCGAGCCGCTGGTACGCGTCATGGTGGAAGCCCGGTCGGCTGACCTGGCAGAACAGGCCGCGCAGCAGCTGGCCGGATCGCTCAGAGCGGCTTGACCGCTCGAAACAGCGTCCAGGGAAAGCGCCAGTAGGGCCAATCCGGGCGCGTGGCGCCCTCGGTTTCGGCGAACGGTTCGATCGCGATATTGACGAACCCCGCTTCGCCCAGCGCCTCGTGCATGTCCAGCCGGTTGAACGCAGGCATGAAGCCTTCGTTGTTGCGCACCGCATGGCCGTCCAGCAGGAACTCCATCCAGCGGCCGCGCGGGCGGAAGTCCAGGTGCATGACCTCGCCACCGGGCTCGAGCAGCCGGAATGATTCGCGCAGCACCCGTCGGATATCCTCGACCGGCAGCTCATGCAGCAACTGGGTGGAGGTGACGAGATCGAAACTGCCGTCGGCGTAACCGGATCGCAGCGCGTCGCGTTGGGCAAAGCGCACGTTGGCGAGGGACGTGTCGGCAAGCGTGGCGGCAGCCAGCCGCAGGCAGGGGCCAGACAGGTCGATGCCGGTCACCCGCGCCTCGGGTAGCCGTGCCGCGATCGGCAGCGTGCACTTGCCAAAGCCGCAGCCCATGTTGAGCACCGACCGGAACCGGCGGCGCGCGAGCACCGTGTCGGCGAAGCGCTCGTGCGCTTCGAAGCGACGCGTGTTGGGGTGAATGGAGGTGGCGCTTGCCCGATACATGAGCCCGTCGTAATCGGCGCCGATCAGGTTGCCCGGGTGCTGGTGGATGTCGATTTCGCGATAGTAGTCGGGGATGTCGAGATTGGCATCGAGTTCGAGATACGGGCTGGACTCGGCGGCGGCGAGCCGCTCGCGCACCCCGTCGGGCTGCGATTCAAAAGTCGCTGCGAGTCCCCATCGCGGATCGGAATACTTCATGCGCTGATAGTGGCGCTCGATGAAGGCAAACCAGTGGTAAAGCGGTGTCTCGGCCACCTGGGCGATGGCCTGGTCGGTCATCGCTGGGGTGCTGCCGCGATCGATTTCGCGATAACGCTCGTGGAGCGCCGGATACAGCTGATTGGCCCAGTGCTGCCGCACCGACCCGATCAGTTCCTGAAAAGCGATGGTTGCGCGAACGGGCGCGTTCATGAACGGGACTCCGGCGAACGGGGAGGGAAACGACCGCTGGTGGATTTTGCGCGTCCGTCCAACACTTCCATCAGGTGCGAAACAAAGGCATCGCGCTCGCTTGCGAGCGCGGCAGCCTGCGCATCATTGGGCTGAAAGTGCTCGAGCGCGGCGACATCGAGATGCCCCTGTTCGGCGAGCATGAACTCCATGCACCGGACCCGGTCGCGAAGCACATGGAGCTCAGAGGCCATGACAAGCACCATCTGGGCGAGTCGGTCCATTCCAGGTGTATCGAAAAACATGAGCTCGGGCTCGTCGCGCTTGGCGGTCTTCGCGGGATTGGGCGCAGGGTGGGTCATGCGGAATCCTGTCAGGGCAAAGAGAGGGGCGGGAGTCCCGAGCGGGCTGCTGCCGGATCAGGGCAGTGCAACAGTGCCCGCTGGCAATGCCGCCACATGGTCAGCAATCTGACCCGGGGTGGCAAACCACACGCGCGAGCGCTGCGCTGCCATGTGCTCGAGCATGCGCGCGAGTTGCCGGGCGCGATGGGGATGTCCCATCAGGAAGGTATGAATCGAAATACCGCAGACCAGCGGCCAGCCGTGGCGCTCGGAGTCGTCAAGTTGCTGGTCGAACGAATCGCGAACCATCTGTGTGAATTCGACATCGCTTGCCCCCCGGTTGATGAAGGCTGGCAGATCGTTCAGCTCCATGGAGGGGTACGGCACTGCGAGGATGGGGCCGAGAGCGGTACGAAACCACTGCGGCTGCTCGTCAAAGAACCAGTCGAGCATGTAGGTGAAGCCCGTTTCGTGAAGCAGCTCGGGCGTGTTGGGGCTTTGCGAGATGAATGGGCCCAGCCAACCTCTGGGTGGCCTGCCCTCTTCCTGAATGAAGCGGTCGCGGACCTGACCGAGCATTCGACGTTCGGTATCGAGATCCATGTCGATCTGACGCTCGGAATTGGTTCGGCCGTGTCCGACGAACTCATCACCGCGTTCGCGAAACGGCACCAGGATTTCGGGGCAGACGTCGTAGACGCTCGCGTTCACCAGGATCGAAAGCGGCACCTGATACCGCTGAAAGAGTTCCGCGATTCGCCAGATTCCCACCCGGTTGCCGTAATCGCGATACGCGTAGCCACGATGAAAGGGCGGGGCCGGCATGGAGGTGAAGTCATTGCCGGGATTGCGCCCAAATTCAAAGGCCTCGACATTGAGCGCGAAGTACACCGCAAGCCGCGCGCCGTTCGGCCAGGCATATTTTGGGCGGGAGGGCAGTGCGGAGAAGCGATAGCGGTCGAACTTGTTGTCGAAGCGTTCCATGCGGGGGTGTCCTCTGCCAGAAGGGGCGGTTCGGTGAGCGGGCGCCCGCTGAAACCGGTCACTTGGCGCCGAGCGCCCTCAGTTCGGCCATCACCTCGGCGACCGGTTTTACGTCGGCGTATTTGGCCGCCATGTCGAACAGGTTCACTGCGTGGCTGGTGGCGCTGCGGTCATAAACGCACTCGATCGGTACGGTGCAGCGGAAGTTGTAGGCGAAGCCATCGACCACGCTGCCGCGCACGCACCCGCTGGTGGTGCAGCCGGTGACCACCAGACTATCCACCCCAAGGTCGACCAGATAACTGACCAGCGGTGTGCCAAAGAATGCGCTGGGGTGCTTCTTGGGAAGCAGAATGTCCTGCTCGCGCGGGGCCACCTCCGGCACAAACTGGTAACCATTTGCCGCCACCTTCATGAGGGCGGGTACCTTCTCGGCCAGTCGCCCCACATCAAACGATTCCTTGGGCGACACGTAGGGATAAATGACCGGCAGCTTGAGTTCGCGAAACAGCGCGAGCAGCGGCGCGATATGGTCGACCGCCTGCCAACCCGGCTCGCCGCACGCGGTCTTGAACTCCTTGATGGCGTCCCAGAACGGTTCGCGCCTGGTGCCGACGGTGCGGTATTGAACGTCGATGATCAGGAGCGCCGGGCGCTTGCCCATGCCTTGCGGGCGACCGAACCCTGCGGCTTCATAGGCGGCGATTTCGTCTGCGGAAACGATCCCTTCCCAGGGTTGAGCCATGTGTGTTCTCCGGAAGGCGCGCCGGCCTTACAGGCTCGCGCGTTGGGTAAACAAGGGGCCTCAGTTGTTGAACATCACCGAGGGGAGCCAGGTGGCGATGCCGGGGAACACCCAGATCAGCCAGCAGGCAAACACCAGCGCGATGAACGAAGGAATTGCGCCTTTCGAGATGAACAGGATGTCGCGTTTGGCCAGACCCTGAAGCACGAAAAGGTTGAACCCCACCGGTGGGGTGATGGTTGCGATTTCAACCACCAGCACGATGTAGATGCCGAACCAGATCGGGTCGATTTTCGCGGCGTGGATCATGGGCATGACCACCGAGAGCGTGAGCACGATCATCGAGACGCCATCGAGAAAGCAGCCCAGAACGACATACAGAATGGTGAGCACGAAGATCAGCATGCCTGCGCTCAACTGCCAATCATTGACCAGCGCGGCGAGGCTTTTGGGGATGCCGGTAAAGCCCATGGCCACCGTGGTGAAGGCTGCACCCGCCAGCACAAAGGCGAGCATGCAGGATGTTTCGGTGGCGCGCAGCAGGCTCTCGGTGAAGCTCTTTCGGGTGAGGGTGCCGGTGGACGCCGCAAGAATAAGCGAGCCGACCACGCCCACTGCGGCAGCTTCCGTGGCGGTGGCAAGCCCAGCATAGATGGAGCCGATCACCAGCACGATGAGCAGCACGATCGGAATCAGGCGGCGGGAGGCATAGAGCTTCTCGCCCAGCGTCATGGGTGGGTGGGGCGGCGGGATGGCGCCCGGGCGGGTCC
>CAMBZS010000059.1 GCA_945872335.1 Bordetella parapertussis
GAGGAACATATCCTCTGGTGCGCGCAGGTGGCCAGGCGCTACCTCGACATGGGCTGGACATCCTGTGTGGGCGCAGCCACAGCCAAGCCGCGGCTCGACGTGGTGATTCGAAACGCAATCAACGACGGCACCATCGTGGGCCCTCGCTACCTCGCGGCGAGCCAGGAGATCACCGTTCCGGGCGGCCTCGGCGACACCACCGCACCGCATCTGCCGCAAGCCGAATTCGCCTTCGGTGCGGTGGTAAGCGGGGCCGAGGAAATGCGTCGCTGTGTACGCATGTTCTGCAAGTATGGTGTGGATTCGCTCAAGATCAATCTGTCGGGAGAGTCCATCACCGGCATGCCCTCGGAAATGAGCCAGTTCACCGAGGAAGAGATTCGCGTCTGCGTCGAGGAAGCCAAGGCGTGGGGCAAGCGCGTCGCCGCGCACGCCCGGTCCACGTGGTCCATCAAGCAGTGCGTCAAGCAGGGTATCGAAGTGATCTACCACGCGAGTTTCGCCGATGAGGAAGCCCTGGATCTGCTTGAAGCGAACAAGTTCAACCACTTTGTCGCCCCCGGTCTGGCCTGGCTCATCAACACCTGTCACCACGCCAGCACGTGGGGTCTGACTCCGGAAGTCACGCGCAAGATGGGTTACCACCGTGAACTCGAGGCGGCCATTGAGAGCATGAAGGCTATGCGCCGGCGTGGCATCCGCATTTTGCCTGGGGGCGATTACGGCTTTGCCTGGACGCCGCATGGCACCAATGCAAAGGACCTCGAGTATTTCGTCAAGCTGATCGGCATGAGTCCGATGGAAGCCTTGCTGTCTGCCACCGCCTGGGGCGGACCGATGATGAAGATGGGTAAAGAGATCGGCTATATCCGTGAGGGGTGTCTGGCCGACATCCTGCTGATCGACGGTGACCCGCTTGCCGACATCACGGTGCTGCAGGACAAGGCGCGGATCCTGGCCGTCATGAAAGACGGCGAATTCCACCGCGCGCCGCCCGTGCGTCACACGCGCGCCAATCGCTGGGCTGCCTGAGAAGGGCCGGTGACATGAACGCAACCAGGGAAGTGTTATTCACCAACGTCCGGATTCTTGACGGAACCGGTCAGCAACAGCCCTACGGTGGCAGCGTGCGCGTGCGGGGCAAGCGCATCGTGCAGGTTGGGCGTAGCGCCGGCGGCGTAAGCGCGGGCGATGCACTGGTGGTCGATGCCGCGGGCGCCACGCTCATGCCAGGTATGACCGAGGCGCATACGCATTTTTCCTGGAACGACGCCGCGACGTTGGCTGGTATCCAGACCATGCCGCTCGAGGAACATGTTCTCTGGACGGCCAAGGTCGCCCGGAGGTATCTGGAGGCGGGCTTCACCTCCTGTCTCGGCGCGGCCTGCGCCAAACCGCGTCTTGATGTGGTGATCAGGAATGCGATCGACAGCGGTCAGATTCCCGGGCCCCGCTATCTTGCAGCAAGCCAGGAAATCACCGTGCCCGGTGGACTCGGTGACGAGATGCTGCCGCATCTGCCGTTCCCCGAGTTCAGTTTCGGCGTGGTTGTCAATGGCGCCGATGATCTGCGCCGCGTCACCCGCATGTTCCTGAAGTACGGCGTGGACACGCTGAAGCTGAACCTTTCTGGCGACAACTTCGTTCCTGGTGCCGATGCCAAGACCACCTGGATGACCGATGCCGAGGTGGCGGCCTGTGCCGAGGAAGTGCGCATGCGCGGCAAGCGTATCGTGGTCCATGCCCGATCGTGTGCAAGCGTGAAGCAGGCGCTGCGCCACGGTATCCGGCTCATCTACCACGCCAGCTTTACCGATACCGAGGCGCTGGACATGCTGGAGGCGGCGCGCGACGAGGTATTCGTGGCGCCGGGAATCAGCATCATTTATGCGCTGCTCAACGAGGCAGAGCCGTGGGGTGTGAGTCACGAGAAAGCAGTCGCGATGGGCTATGAGGAGGAGTGGGCTGCTGCCTGCGAGTCGCTCAAGGCCATGCACCGGCGGGGTGTTCGGGTTCTGCCCGGCGGCGACTATGGCTTTGCCTTCAATCCTCACTTGCAGAACGCACGTGATCTGGAACTGTTCGTCAAATACCTTGGCTTTACGCCGATGGAGGCGATCCGCTCCTGCACGCTCTACGGCGGACAGGTCATGCTGCGACCGCACGAACTCGGGCTGATCAAGGAAGGTTACCTCGCCGATCTGCTGCTGCTTGATGGTGATCCCCTTGCCAACCTGTCGATCCTGCGCGACCCCAAACGCATCCTGGCTGTCATGAAGGATGGGGAGTTCGCCAAGACGCCGCCCGTGGCAAAGGCCCGGACCTGGGAGCATGCGGCGTGAAGTGGGGTACGCGCGCCTGGGCTTGGCTGCTGATTGGCGGACCCATTACGCTTTTCTCGCTGTGGGCGATCGTGGACAACCCGCGGCTCTACTTCATCACGCTGCTCAACGGTCTCACGCTGGCCTCGCTCTATTTCATTGTTGCGAGCGGCTTTACGCTCGTCTTCGGATTGATGCGCAACGTGAATCTGGCGCACGGCTCGCTTTACCTGCTTGGTGGCTACGTGGGTTTCTTTGTCGCGGAAAAGACTGGCTGGTGGGTGCTCGCACTTGCCGCGGGTTTTCTCGCCGCCGCGCTGGCAGGGTTGCTGCTGCAGACGCTGATCCTGCGTCACATGCAAGGCCAGGATCTGCGGCAGACCATGGTCACCATCGGTCTGTCCATTGTGGTGGCCGACCTGTTGCTGTGGGCCTTCACCGCGCAGGTCCATCAGATGGACGCCCCCGAATGGCTTCAGGGTCCGATCAGGAACATTCCGCTGATCAAGGCCTATTCAGCGTACCGGCTGAGTCTGTTGGCAGCCGGGATCATCATCGGGGTGTTCCTCTGGTGGCTGCTCGCGCGCACCACAGTAGGAGCCATGATCCGGGCGGGCGTTGATGACCGGCAGATGCTGGCCGCATCGGGCGTGAACGTGAATCTGGTGTTCGCGGTCACCTTCATGCTCGGCGCCGGGCTCGCAGGTCTCGGCGGGGTTATCGGTGCGGTTGAATTGTCGATGGTGCCGGGAGAAGACACACGGTTACTGCTGGCCTCGCTGATCGTGGTGATCGTTGGCGGCATGGGGAGCGTGGTGGGGGCGGCCCTCGGGGCGGTGATTCTTGGCCTTGCCGAGACGTACGGTCTTGCGTATGCGCCGACCTACAGCGTGGTGTTCACCTTCGTGATCCTCATCCTCGTGCTGGCCTTCCGTCCGCGCGGCATTCTGGGTAAACCGGCATGAGCGCCGCGCAATGGCGTCGGGCGATGAACGGCGGGCTTCGCCATGCCGCCGGTTCCTCGGGTCAGCCACCCGTGCGTGTACAGGCGAGTGCAGTCGCGTCGGGCGCTGCGGCAGTCGATCCCTATGCAGACAGCGACGCGCCCCGCTGGTTGAAGTTTCTGTGGCGCACCCTCTCGGCGCGCCATGTGCTTACGTTTGGGCTGGCGCTGGTATTTCCCTTCGTGGCAACGCCGTTCTTCACCTTCCAGGTGGCCGCCCAGGCGCTCGTGCTGGGGCTCATTGCCCTGTCGCTTACTTTTCTGGGTGGCTATGGCGGCATCGTCTCGCTTGCGCAGATGTCGGTGGCAGGGATGGCGGGATACGCACTGGCGATTCTGGGGGCGAGCAGCACGCCCATCAGTCTTGACTGGCCCTGGTGGCTGGCTGTGATCTTTGCCGTCCTCATCGCCACCGTCTGCGCCACCGTCATCGGCTGGCTGTCGGTGCGTACCGAGGGCATCTACACCATCATGATCACGCTGGCATTCGGCGTTGCGTTCTACTACCTGGCCTTGCAGAACTACACCCTGTTCAACGGCTTTCAGGGATTTCAGAAGGTCTACCCACCCCACGTGCTGGGTGTGAACTGGCGTGATCCGCTGCCTTTTTACTTCCTCAGCCTGTTCTGGGCCATGGCTGGGTATTTCGCAGTCAAGTGGATCGTTCGCACGCCGTTCGGTGTGGCCCTGCAGGGCGTCCGCGACAACCCGCGACGCATGGCTGCGCTCGGCTTCAATGTCGTCGCGCATCGCGTGGCTGCCTACGCAGTGGCCGGTTTCATGGCCGCCATCGGCGGCGTACTGATGGTCTGGTACAACGGTCTGATCACCCCCGGCTCGGTCAATACTGGCTGGCAGATCAACATCCTGGTGATTGCCGTGCTCGGCGGGATGCGCCACCCCATTGGGGCTTTTCTCGGCGCCATCATTTTTGTCTTGTTGCAGACGTTTGCCATCGACCTTATCGACCGCGAACGATTCAACCTGGTGATTGGCGTGGTGTTCCTCGCCATCGTCCTGTTTTCCCCCGATGGACTGCTCGGACTGTGGGCGAAGCTTCGCCGTCGCTTCGGTTCGGACCCGTCCGTCACTTCCCCGTCGCATCGACAATGATTGAGGAGACAACCGTGAAAATGACGAAAAGGATCTGGATTCACTCGGTGGTTGGAGCGGCGACCGCTGCTGCCCTGACCAGCGTCGCCTGGGCACAGGGCGCGCCAGTCAAGATCGGCGTGCTCGCTACCCTGGAAGGCCCGTTCGCCGCAGGCGGGGCCGATGGCATGCGTGGCGCTGAACTGGCCATTCGCCAGCGGGGCGGCGTCGTGGCCGGCCGAAAGATCGAGATGGTCAGGGCCTCGTCCAATGCCAATCCCGATGTGGCCGTGAACGCGGTGCGCAAACTGGTTGAGCAGGACAAGGTCGACCTGGTGGTCGGTCCGCTGTCGGGCGGCGAAGGTATCGCGGTCAAGGACTATTCCAAGACGCAGCCCAACATGACCTTCATCAATGGTGGTTCGGGTGCGCAGGCCACCACCCTGCAAAATCCCAGCCCCAACTTCTTCCGCTTCAATACCGAAGGCGCGCAGTGGATGGTCGGTTTGGGCAAGGCCGCCGTGGATAAAGGTTACAAGCGGGTCATGGTGATCGCTGAAGATTACGCATTCCCGTACTCACAGGTTCAGGGATTCATGTCGGAGTTTTGCCGGCTTGGTGGCAAGGTGCCGGTGAAGGCCTGGGTACCGTTGGGAGGCAAGGACTACTCCTCGGTTATCGCGCGCATTCCCAAGGACGTGGACGCACTGCTGGTGGTGCTTGGTGGTGCCGATGCGGTCAACTTCCTGAATCAGTACGAGGCAGCGGGCGGTGACAAACCCATGATGGGCGGCTCCATCACGGTCAGCCAGGATGTGTTGAACTATCGCGGCAAACGACGTGATTCGCTGGTGGGTACCATTTCCGCCGGGCCCTACGCCGACAGCTTCGACGGTGCTGACTGGAAGGCCTTTGTGGCCGACTATCAGAAGAACTACCCCGTGTCTGCCGGTGGCTATCCGAGCCCGAGTCTGTTTGCCCTAGTGTACTACACCAACATGAAGGCTGCGCTTGATGCACTCGAGCAGGTCAAGGGCGACCTCTCCGGTGGCCAGGCCAAGTACCGCGAGGCCCTGTCCAAACTCGAATTGAAGATGCCCACCGGTACCGTGAAGCTTGATTCCAATCGCCAGGCGATCGGAACCACTTTCGTGACCGAAGTGGTCAAGGACAGCAAGGGCGACCTCACCACCCGCGTGCTGCGCAAGGTGGATAACGTCGATCAGATGCTGGGCATGAAGCGCGAGGAGTTTCAGATGGGTTCTCGCGACGTACCGGCCTGCCCTTGAACATGAAGGCAGTCCGCTGATACAGCCAGACGGTTCCTGGATGGCCTCTCTGTCGCAACTGCGCGTCTCCTCCCGCGCGCCAGCCATGGCTGGCGCTGCCGGGGGGCAGGCGCGCGCACCGCTTGCATCGTCCGATGCACTGGTACTGCAGGGTGTGACCCGAGCCTTCGGTGCACTGCGCGCCGTGGACGAAGTATCGTTTGCCGTGGCGGCGGGCCAGAAATATGCCGTCCTGGGTTCCAATGGCGCGGGCAAGACAACCTTGTTCAACGCCATTACTGGCGACTTCCCGCCCACCGCCGGGCGGATCGAATTCTTTGGCGAGGACATCACCGCATTGCCGCCCCACGAGCGCATTCGCAAGGGGTTGCGCCGCACCTATCAGTCCTCGCTTCTGTTTCGTGACCTGTCCATTCGTGACAACCTGTTCCTTGCTGTGCGGGGGGTTGCGAACGGTCGATTCAACATGTGGCGGCCGGGTGCCTCTCATCCGTCACGGATGGCTACCGAAGATCTGCTCGACCGTGTGCGCTTGTCTCATATCGCCAACGAGCCCGTAGCCAACCTGGCCCATGGGCAACAACGGCAGCTCGAGATCGGCATGGCACTGGCTGGCGCGCCGCGTCTGATCCTGTTTGATGAGCCTGCCGCCGGTTTGTCGCCGGCAGAGCGGCGCGAACTGGTGGCGTTGCTGACATCCCTTCCCGCTCATATGAGCTTTGTGATCATCGAACACGATCTTGATATCGCGCTGCGTGTTTCGCAACGCGTCACCGTGATGCATAACGGTCGAGTGCTGCGCCACGGTACGCCATCCGAGATCGAGGCCGACCCTCAGGTGCAGGCCCTTTACATGGGAGGTCGGCGCTGATGGCGTGGTTTCGTCTTGGCCGCGGCCGGGGCTCAGACCCCTCCCATGATCAAGGCCGCGCCCCGCGGTCGGGCGCCCGGCGCGTGCCCCTGCTGCAGATTGCCGGGCTCGATGTGTACTACGGTCGTGCTCATGCGCTGCAGGCAGTGAGCCTCGAACTGGATCGCGGCGTGCTCGGTATTGTGGGGCGTAACGGCATGGGAAAGACCACGCTCTGCAACGCCATCACGGGCCTCGTGCCGGCGAGCGGTAGCGTGAAGCTGAGCGGGGAAGAGATCCTGGGGCGCAGCCCGCACGAGATCACCCGTCGCGGCATCGCTTATGTTCCGCAGGGTCGCCGCGTGTGGCCGTCGCTGTCTGTCGAGGAGACCTTGAGGCTGGTTGCGTCTCATCGCCGCGACGTCGATCGTATCTATGCCATGTTCCCGCGGCTGGCAGAGCGCAAGGGCAATGGTGGCTCACAGCTGTCGGGCGGCGAGCAGCAGATGCTCGCGATCGGCCGCGCGCTGCTGCTTGAGCCGTGTCTGCTGGTCATGGACGAGCCCACAGAGGGGCTTGCGCCGGTGATCGTCGAGCAGGTGGCCCAGGCGTTGAGAGACCTGGCGGCCGAGGGCGATATTTCGGTGTTGTTGATCGAACAGAATCTGGGCGTGGCCACCAGCGTCGCCGATCGTATCGGCATCATGGTCAACGGTCGGATCGCGCAGGAAATGCCAGCCGTTGAACTGGCCGCCGACCGCGAACTTCAGGAGCGACTGCTTGGGGTCCGCTCGCACGATAGTGACGAGGTTGACGAAGCCGGCGCATCTTCGAGAGCCGGAACGGTCGACCCGCCCGAACAGGCGCATCTCGAACCGCGGGTTCTCACCGTAGTGCGGGCTCATGGCGACGCTTCGCCCAACGTGACCGATCTGTCTCCACGAACGGTACGCGGATTCAACCGCTGGAACGCGGGCAGCCCCACGGTACCCGTTTTTGACCGGCCACTGGAAGTGGCGTCCGAGTCGGTGGCTGCCACCGATCACAGTACGGCCGGGGCTTCGCCGGTGGTGTTCGCGCCACCCGCAGCGGTCTTCGATTTCCCCGTGGCGGCAACCAGTGCCCGTGCAGCCTATGTTGCTGGCACCTTCGATACCAAGGCGCGCGAACTGTTCTATCTTCGCCAAAGCCTTGAGCGGCTGGGCTTGCGTGTGGTCACGGTAGACCTCTCCACCAGCGGGCGCACATCAACGGCCAGCGTGCACCCGCGCGAAGTGGCGCGCCACCATCCCAGGGGCGAAGCGGGCGTTTTCAGCGGTGATCGTGGCAGTGCGGTGGCCGCCATGGCACTTGCCTTCGAGCGATTCATCCTCACCCGTCGAGACCTCGGGGGGCTCATCTCGGCGGGCGGCTCGGGCGGCACCACCCTGGCCACGGCCGCCATGCGCGCGCTGCCGGTGGGCGTACCCAAAGTCATGGTGTCGACCATGGCAAGTGGCGATACCCGGCCCTACGTTGGCCCGAGTGACATCTGCATGATGTACTCGGTGACCGATGTGCAAGGCCTGAACCGGATCAGCGAACGGGTGCTCGCCAACGCGGCGCATGCGCTGGCGGGCATGATCAGTCATCCAGTACCCACTGCGCAGGCGACCAAGCGCGCTCTCGGACTGACCATGTTTGGCGTCACCACCCCATGCGTACAGATGGTGACCAAGCAACTTGAGCAGGAATTCGACTGCCTTGTGTTTCATGCCACCGGAGTGGGTGGACAGTCTTTGGAGAAACTTGCCGACTCAGGCCTCCTTGAAGGCGTGATCGATGTATCCACCACCGAGATCGCCGACGAGATCGCCGGGGGCGTCCTTTCTGCCGGCCCGGGCCGACTCGATGTGTTCGCTCGGCATGAGTTGCCCTGGGTGGGCTCCTGCGGGGCGCTCGACATGGCCAATTTCGGTGCGTGGGAGAGTGTTCCCGAGCGATTTCGCAGCCGTCGCCTCTACCGGCACAACCCAACGGTCACGCTGATGCGTACCACGGTTGAGGAATGCCAGGCGGTGGGCGAGTTTTTGGTTGCCAAGATCAATGCGATGCGCGGTCCGGTGCGTTTCCTGATCCCCGAGGGAGGCGTGTCCGCCATTGATCAGCCCGGTCAGCCGTTTCATGATCCGCAAGCCAATCAGGTGCTGTTCGACACGATCGAGAAGGGTTTTCGCGGCGGGCCTTCGCGGCGCCTTGTGCGTTTGCCCCATCACATCAACGACGAGGCCTTCGCGCAGGCGCTGGTGGCGGCCTGGCGCGATATCGCGCCAGGCGCCGAAGCCCGGCGCGCCTGAGCCAGCATTCATCAGGAGAACACCAAGCATGCCCCGGGTTGCGAGAACCGAATTGCTCAAGCGTCTGCGCGCCAAGGTGGCCCGTGGCGAGCCCATCATAGGCGGAGGGGCTGGCACAGGGCTGTCGGCCAAGTGTGAGGAGGCCGGTGGTATCGATCTGATCGTCATCTACAACTCCGGGCGTTACCGCATGGCTGGCCGCGGCTCGCTCGCTGGCTTGCTGGCCTACGGCAATGCCAACGAGATCGTGTGCGACATGGCAAGGGAGGTGCTGCCCGTGGTTCGCCATACGCCCGTGCTGGCTGGGGTCAACGCCACCGACCCGTTCATGATCCCCGACCAGTTTTTGCGACGGCTGGTCGACCTGGGGTTTTCCGGCATTCAGAATTTTCCGACTGTCGGTCTCATTGATGGTACGTTTCGCGCCAATCTTGAGGAGACCGGCATGGGATATGGCCTCGAGGTCGACTTCATTGCCCGCGCCGCGAGTGCCGACATGCTTACCACGCCCTATGTGTTCAACGAGGACGAGGCCCGGGCGATGACCAAGGCCGGGGCCGATATCCTGGTGTGTCACATGGGTCTGACCACGGGCGGCGCAATCGGTGCGGAAACCGCGCTCAGTCTCGAGGACTGCATCGAACCGATCAACCGCTGGGCGGCTGCGGCGCGCAAGAAGCGACGCGAAGTGCTGGTGTTGTGTCATGGCGGGCCGATTGCTACGCCCGATGACGCCGGCTTCATCTTGCAGCACTGCCCGGGCTGCGACGGCTTCTACGGGGCAAGTTCCATGGAACGACTCCCCACCGAGGTGGCGCTCACTCAAACCACACAGGCCTTCGCCCGCATCAGGCGGGAGGCTTCGACCGCAAAAGCTGGCGTCAGGAAGTCAAGCAAAGGGAGAATCACATGAGCGGCGCTGAGTTCGGCAGTTTCATTCTTGGTCTGATCGTCGTCGCGATCGTCGTCGCCATTGCGGTCTGGCTGTTGCACTGGCTCTACCTGCGCAGTTCCAAAGAGCGGGCCTTTGTGCGTACCGGTCTGGGTGGCCAGAAGGTGGTGGTGGATGGCGGCGCTTTTGTCCTGCCCATCGTGCATGACGTTATCCCCGTGAACATGAACACCTTGAGGCTGGAGGTCAGCCGCGGGCGCGACAAGGCACTCATTACCAAGGACCGGATGCGGGTGGATGTGATTGCCGAGTTCTATGTGCGAGTGGCCGCGCAGGCCGACAGCGTGGCGGCGGCAGCACAAACCCTGGGTCTGCGCACCATGGAGCCCGAGCAGCTCAAGGAACTGGTAGAAGGCAAGTTCATCGATGCGCTTCGCACAGCAGCTGCCGAAATGACCATGGAAGAGTTGCACGAAAAGCGTGGCGCCTATGTACGCCGGGTTCGTGAGGCGGTGGCCGAGGATCTGACCAAGAACGGCCTTGAGCTTGAAGCAGCTTCGCTCACGCAGCTTGACCAGACCGCGATGGAGTTTTTCAATCCCAGCAACGCGTTTGACGCGGAGGGTCTCACCCGGCTGACCGAGCAGATCGAGCGGCGAAAGAAACAGCGTAACGACGTGGAGCAGGACACGCTGATCGCAATCCGCAACAAGAACCTGGAAGCGGAGAAGCTGTCGCTTACCATCGATCTGGAGTCCGAAAGCGCGCGCCTGCTCCAGCAGCGCGAGGTGGAAATGGCCCGCGCACGCCAGCGTGCAGAGGTCACCGCCGAGCGGGCCCAGCGTGACCAGGATGCAGAGGGCGCGCAGATTGCGGCGCGCCAGGCCATCGAGGCTGCCCGCATTCGCAGCGAGCAGAGCATCGAGCAGGAACGGATCAGCAAGGAGCGCGAGATCCAGGCGGCTGAGATCGAACGCCGCAAGGCACTAGAACTGGCCGAGCAGCAGCGCGCAATTGCAGTGGCGCGCGAGAGCAAGGCCCAAAGCGAGGCTCAGGCTGAAGCCGAGGAGGCCCGTGCGCAGGCGGTGGCCGCAGAGGAGCGTGTGTTCACCGCGAGGGAAGTCGAGATGGCCCAGCGGAAGAAGGCGATTGATCTGATCGGCGCCCAGCAGACCGCCGAGCGTGAGACCCTTCAGGTTACCGCTGCCGCGGCGGCCGAGAGAGAGGCGAGCGGTGACCGTGGTGCCGCGATTCGCGCCCAGGCCGAAGCCGACGCCGATGCCGAGCGTATCCGAGCCATGGCGCAGCGCGTGCGTTCGGAGATGGAGGCCGAGTCCCTGCGCCTCATGAACGAGGCGCACAACGTTTTGTCGCCCGAGGCCCGGCTGTCGGCGCTACGACTGAAGCTGGTGGAGAAGGCGGAGGCGATCATTCGCGAGTCGGTCAAGCCGATGGAGCGCATCGAGGGCATCAAGATCCTGCATGTGGAGGGTCTGGCCGGGGGCGGCGGAGGGGGCGGCTCAGACAGCAGCGGCAGCGGTTTTGCCGACAGCGTGGTGAACTCGGCGCTGCGCTTCCGCGCGCAGGCGCCGATCGTGGATCAGTTGCTGCGCGAGATCGGTCTCGAGGGGGGGGACATCGGCCGCCTTGCGGCGGCCGCGGGCGGCACGACGGCACTTCCACCTGCCAATACGCCGGCGGGCGGTTGAAGGAGGGGGGAGGTGATTCGCGTCTACGTCTCAAGCGTTATTGAAGCCAGCGCCGACTCGGTGTGGGCCCGCATCCGTGATTTCAACGGGCTTCCCTCGTGGCACCCGATGATTGCCGATAGCCGTATCGAGAACCAGCAACCGTCGGATCGCGTCGGATGTATTCGCCACTTTCATACGCGTGATGGCGGCATGATTCGAGAGCGCCTGCTGGCCTTGTCGGATTACGACTTCGCGTGCACTTACGAGATCGTGGAGAGTCCGATGGGCGTGGAGCACTATGTGGCCACGCTCAAGCTCACGCCGGTGACCGACGGCGATCGTTGTTTTGCCGAGTGGAGCGCCGAGTTTGATTGCGCCGAGGGCCGCGAGCGCGAACTCACCGACCTGATTGGCGGCGGCGTGTTCCAGGGCGGTTTCGACGCGTTGAAGCGACACTTCGCGCGTCGCTGAGCAGACGGGGGCTACGGGTGCTGCAGCGGGTTATTCGCTCCACTGTCATCGATGCGCCCGTCGAACGTGTCTGGGCGGTGCTTCGCGACTTCAACAGCCATGACCAATGGCACGATATCGTTGCGCAGAGCCGCATCGAGGCAGGGCAAGCGTCATCGCAAGTCGGGTGCGTGCGCGCCTTCACACTCAAAGATGGGCATTTCATCCGCGAGCAATTGTTGACGCTGGACGATGCGCAGCACAAGTTCACTTATTGCATCGTCGAAGCCACCGTGCCGCTCGAGCGCTATGTAAGCACGGTGACGCTCAAGCCCGTCACTGACGGGCGGCGCACCTTCTGGCACTGGGAGTCCACCTTCGCCAGCCCATCTGGGCGGGAAAACGAACTGCGCGACATGGTGGCAAAAGGGGTCTACGAGGCAGGATTCGAAAACCTGCGGCGGTATCTCGAACGGGGCGCAGATCTGAGGGCGCCAGGCAGCGCGCCGATGCCGGTGGCACTGCCGCAGCCCTGTCGACGCGTGATGCTGTCGGCTTACGGCGGGCCCGAGGTGCTGGTGGTGGGCGAGGGCGAGGTGCCGCCCCCAGGACCCGGACAACTGCGAATTCGCCAGCGGGCCATTGGCGTGAACTACTTTGATGTCTACCTGCGCCGCGGCTGGATGCCGTCGCTGCTGCCGTTGCCGGGCACGCCCGGCATGGAGGCGGCTGGAACGGTGATCGATGTGGGCGACGGCGTCACCGGGTTCATGAGTGGTGACAGGGTGGCTTACATGGCGCCGCAACCCGGCGCATACGCCAGCGTTCGGAATGTGGCTGCCGATCTCGTGTTAAGGCTTCCTGCCGCCGTGGACGACGAGGTGGCGGCTGCGTTACTGCTGAAGGGCGTGACGGCCGACTATCTGCTGCGGGACCTCGGGCGTGTGCAGCCTGGCGCCCGCTGGCTCGTACATGCGGCCGCGGGCGGTGTGGGCCTGGTGTTGTGTTCGTGGGCCCAGCGAATGGGGGCTCGGGTCGTGGGTACGGTTTCTAGCGAAGACAAGGCCCGGCTCGCGCGCGAGAATGGTTGTGAATACGTGATCGTCACCAGGGACTACCGTTTCGCCGAGGCTGTGCAACGGCATTTTGGCGATGGTGCCGATGTGATCGTTGACGGGCTGGGTGATGCTGCGCGGCAGGAAAACTTCAACGCCCTGGCGCCGTGCGGCCACTGGATCAGCCTGGGGCAGGCTACCGGCGCGCTTCAGCCGATCGATCCCGATCTGCTGGCCAGCAAATCGGCTACGTTCTCGCGTCCGGTGGCCTTTGCCTATGTGGCCACCCGGGCGCGTCTGGCCGAGCGAGCGCAGCGGGTATGGGACGGACTGGCCGATGGCAGCATCAAGAGGCCACCGATCGAGCGCTACAGTCTGGAGGCTGCAAGCGGCGCCCACGAACGGTTGGAGTCGCGGCGCAGTACGGGTGCGCTGGTACTGGTGGCCTGAATTGATACTTGTCAGATACCAGGTTGGTTCGAGGGCCTGGCCAACGCTGTCCGTGTGCGAAGGGTAATCGGATGATCCAGAGCTTGAATCACTTCACCGTCACCGCGCAGGATCGCGCGGCAACGCTCGACTACTACTGCGGCCTGCTGGGTCTGGTCGAGGGGTACCGGCCCGACCTCGGCTTTCCGGGCGCCTGGCTGTATGCGCCCGGTGCGGCGCAAGCCGCATTGCACATTTACTGGGATCGACCGGCGCCCCCAACCGCCACCGGCGTGATCGACCACATGGCCTTCACCGCTTCAGACCTGCGGGTCGTGAAGGCCCGGTTCGATGCGCGCGGCGTGAAGTACGATTTGCGCCGTCAGGCGGGCGCCGGAACCTGGCAGCTGTTCAGCACCGACCCCAACGGCGCGAAGGTGGAGCTGGATTTTGACGCGTCGGAAACGCTGTGACGGACCCTTTCACTTCCCAGAAAAGCAAAAGGCCACTCCGAAGAGTGGCCTAAGTGCCTGATCTATATGGCGCACCCGGCAGGATTCGAACCCACGACCCCCTGGTTCGTAGCCAGGGGGTTCGCCTGTTTTTGTGATATTCGAAATGATTCGGATTTATAGGTTTCCCTCTGTAATGACCTGCTCATGCGGGTTTTCAGGCATTCGCTGGCGTTGACTCAGATACGCTTGAATCCGTAAACTTTGCTTACACGGGCGCTTACACGGATTTTCTGTGTAAGCAGTGGAGGGCGAAGATGGCACGGGTGAAGTTCACTGCGGGCAGGTTGGCTCAGTTTTCGGGACCGGTCGGCAAGTCCGCGGGCGGTAACCCCCGATCCCAGGCCTTCTTGTGGGATTCGACCGTCCCCGGGCTGGGGCTACGCGTAACGGCTAACGGCGCACGCACGTACGTTTTTCAAGGTCGACTGCACGATGGCAGCGGGTTGAGGATCACGATCGGAGATCCGAAGCACTGGACCATCGCAGCCGCGCAGGAGGAAGCTCGAAGGATTCAAACCCTAATTGATCGTAAGCTCGACCCGAGAATTGCCCGAGCCGAGACGCTAGCTGAGCAAGTGGCGCGCAGAGAGGCAGTTCAGGCTGAGCGGGCCAAGCTTGAGGTGCTGGGACTAGATGCTTGGACTACATACATCGAGGATCGACGAGGCGCGTGGGGTGAACGTTATCGGCACGATCACGAGGCGATGGCCGCCGGAGGAGGGCGACCACACCGGCGATCAAAGCAGAGTCGAGTCACAAAACCGGGCGCACTCCACGCCTTGTTAGCGAAGCCGTTGGCGGCGATCAATGCGCAGGCGGTTGAAGAATGGGTACGAGCCGAAACCACTGTCCGGCCACGTGTCGCATCCCTTGGATTTCAGATGTTGAGGGCATTCTTAGGCTGGTGTGGTGCCCATCCTACTTATGCTGCGATCGTCAACGCTGAAGCTTGTGCCTCAAGGCGTACGATTGAAAGCCTTGCTAAGCGCGGGGTGAAGAAGGATGCCCTGGAGCGCGAGCAGTTGGCAGTGTGGTTTGCAGCGGTATTGAAGCTGCCGCCGATCCCATCGGCTTACCTCAGGTTCGTTCTACTGACGGGATGCCGCCCTGGTGAGGCGGCTGAGTTGCGCTGGGATGACGTAGACCTGCGATGGGGGGCGATCACGCTGAAGGACAAGGTGGAAGGGGCTCGCACCATTCCGGTCACTCCATACGTTGGGTCAATCCTGCGGGAGCGGAGGGCGATGAACATGGCGCCTCCAGTGATCCCGCGCCGAATTCGCGGTGATACGCAGGCGGCCGACGAATTTCGGCAGAGCTGGAGGCCCTCTCAATGGGTGTTTCCGGCAACACGAGACAAGCAAGGCGGGCACATCACCAAGGCGAACAAAGCGCATGAGCGCGCGCTACGTGCGGCGGGACTTCCGCATGTTTCGCAGCATGGGCTACGGCGCAGTTTCGGGTCGCTAGCGGAGTGGGTCGAATGTCCGGTTGGGATCGTGGCTCAGATCCAGGGACACAAGCCGAGCGCCATAGCAGAGAAGCACTACCGGGTTCGTCCGCTCGACCTTCTTCGCATGTGGCATACGCGGATCGAGGAGTGGATTTTGGAGCAGGCGCGGTTAGCTTCGAACCCAGAATCGACCGGTTTTCAATCAGGAGGGGTTGCCGCATGAAGCTGTCCGAACTACGAAACCTCAGGCCGGGTCTATTTTTGTACAACATTCTCGCGGAGGAAGTGGCCCGACAGCACGGGTTATCCAGCGCCGGCGTGCGTAACCTCGGCGACCGCATTCTCGGTGCGATTCACGACCGGTCGCTCTCGACTCGGGATCCACTGACGTCACTGCGACGCGCGATTTCTGAAGAGCCTACCGCTGTTGTGGGCCTAGACGATTTCAACGAGTGGCTCGAAAAAATCGGCTCTAGCGACCTGCGGATACTAGAAGTTCGCGGCGTGCCGCCTGATGAATCCCCACCGAAAGAGTCGCGCGAGGCCCGGCAAGACAGGCGGCTCAAGGAGTTCCGGGCTAACGGCGGACAGCCTCCCGCCAAGCCCGGCGGGCGCTGGACGGGCGTCACAGCCGAGGCACGTCGGATAGGCATCACGAGACCGTCGCTAGTGCAGGACTTAGCCGCGGCGCTGGGCAGGGAGGGGCGGCGAGGGATGTTCCCAGGGCGATAAGCGAGATCTGCCTTCGTTTTCGCCTACGTTTTGCCTGCGTTTTCGCTTTTTGCCTGCGTTTTTTCGCTTCACTCCCAATGGGGACCGAATGCGAGTTCCTGCCGCTTTGCCTGCGGCCTGTTGCATGCAAAAGAATCTGTATCGCCTGGAATCTTTCCCCAGGCGAAAGGATCAAAACGCATGTGCCCAAATTTTTCAGAATGTTCCTCAATAGCCGGCCAGGTTGGCGGAGACGCTGGTGACCCATCTAGTCGACGCTGCCCATTCCCGCCGCTGAGACTGGAGACCCGCGAGCTTGTGCCGACCGACTGCGCTGCCTTTCACCTGAACAGAGCCGCGCAAACGCTTCGTGAATGGGCTTCCACCGAGCGCGGGTTACTACGCCCAGTGCGCGTTGGCAAGAGGCTGGGGTGGAGGGTTGATGATCTCCGGCGTTTGCTGAGTGGAGAGAGATCATGAGGCAAATCCGCGAAATTGATCGAGCCTTTACTCAGCCCAATTCGACGGTGGGTCAGCTGTCGAAAGCAACCGAAATTAATATGCGTCCGACACTTGTTCTCCCCGACTGGTTAGATACCGATAAAACCGACAAAACCGACGGCAAGCATGATGCGCAGTTTCAGTGCCGTGAAGCCTTGTCGTCGCCGGAGACAAAGTGCTCGATGGCGGAGCTAGCGTCCGGGTTCAATCTTCAGCCCTCTTCTGAGAAAAGAAGGACCCGAAAAACCACCCGCGCCACAAAACCATCCATAAAAGCTGAGACGGAAGTCTGGGTACCTCGTCCGAGCGACAATCGTGTGCTGGCAACCCTCAAGAGTAGTGGGCTTTATAAGTCCGATCTAGGGCAGGGTAAACACGACGTGAGTTGCCCATGGCTATCCGAGCACACGGACTCCGTTGATCGAGGCACAGCTTACTTCGAACCCGATGACCGGCGCCCAACCGGTGGCTTTAAGTGCCTTCACGGTCACTGCGCCGACAAACGCCTGCGACATTTGCTCGAATTCTTAGGTCTTGAGCCAGCCGCCGCCAGGATGAAATCGACGATTCGTGTTGTTCCCGGGAAACTTGACCAGGTGGTGGAGGCCGCTGAGCGTGAGCTTGCTCAATTGGGCGGTTACTTTCAACGTGGGGGCCAAATCGTCTCTATCGTCACCGACCCGGGCACGCGCGAAACGCAGATTCAAGCGGTAAGCTCGCCCGAGTTGCTCAGGGCTTTAGGCCGAGCCGCCACGTGGGAGCGCTACGACCAACGCAGCGAGGGTTTCGTCGTGATCGACCCCCCTGCCCGGCATGCGTCAGTTCTTTATGACTCGGCCGGCTACAGATACTTACCGGTACTAACGGGGCTGGCGCGCCAGCCTTACTTTCGACCAGACGGCAGCCTGGTGACTTCAGAGGGCTATGATCAACCGACAGGAAAATTCGGTGTGTTTGATTCGATGGAATTCAAGATCCCCGAATCGCCGACCGCACAGGATGTAGCTGCTGCTCTGGCACTATTGGAGGGCGTGATAACCGAATTTTGCTTCCGATCTCTCCGGGACAAAACCGCTGCGTTGGCTGCTCTTATCACCGCAGCTATCCGACCAAGTCTGCCTGTTGCGCCGATGTTCCACGTTCGGGCGCACATGGTCGGGTCGGGCAAGTCCTGCCTTTGCGCCGTGATATCGGCACTAGCCACGCCGCAGCGCGGAACACCGACTACCTTCCCGGGCGATAACGAGGAATGTCGGAAGTTGTTGCTAGCCGAGTTGATGCGCGCTCCAGCAGTAATCGAGTTCGACAATGTGACCAACGACCTTATCGCTCATACCAGTCTTTGCACCGCGCTTTCGTCCGAGCATCTAAGCGGACGAATTCTTGGCGAATCCAAGACTGTTGCAGTGAGTACCCGAACCCTCTTCTTATCAAGCGGGAACAATGTGGGGCCAGTGGCTGACATGACTCGCCGATGCATCACCATCAACCTC
>CAMBZS010000060.1 GCA_945872335.1 Bordetella parapertussis
GAGCACCACGTGGCTGCCTTGCACCCACTCCTTGAAGCGGAACGGGCCCGTGCCGACCGGCTCGCGGTTGTGCTTGTTGGTGGCAATGTCGGTGCCTTCGTACAGATGGCGCGGCACGATGGGTGATTCTGCCGAGGCCAGCGCGGTGAGCATGGCTGGCGCCGGCTTGTCGAGCACGATGATCGCGGTATGCGGGTCGGGCGTGCGCACCTCGGCGACGCTTGCAAAGGTGCCGCGCCCGCGCGGGTGAAACTGCTTGAGCGTGTTGATGGAGAAGCTCACATCGGCGGACGTGAAGTCTTTCCCGTCGTGCCACTTAACGCCGCGACGCAGTTCAAAGCGATACTGCAGACCATCTGCGCTCACGCTCCAGGCGGTGGCGAGCAGCGGTTTTGGCCGCAGATCCATGTCATAGGTGAGGAGCCCTTCGACGATTTTTGGGCCGATGTCGGTATTGCCGCCCGCCGAGGTGTTGATGGGCACCAGCGAGGTTGGAATTGGATTGACGATCCAGTTGAGCGTTCCACCGTGACGAGGCTGAGCCGATGCCAGGCCGAGGAAGCCGGCAGTGGCTGCAACCAGTCCGGCGTGGCCAATGAGGCGGGTGAGCCGGGTAATGCGCATGTTGTTCTCCCTGGGAAGCCGGCCAGTATAATTTTTTCTCGGCAGCAACGCAGGACCGCGTCGCTATCCGGTTTCCCCTAGCGACATGAAACTTTCTCCCGCCCTGCGCATTATCGTTCGAACCCTGCTTCAGGCGCTGCCTGCGGTGCTGGGTATCGTTTTGCTGAATTTTCTTCTGCTTCAGGCCGTTCCCGGCGATGCAGCCCAGGTGCTGGCCGCGGAATCCGGCTCGGCCACTGCCGAAATGATGGCGCAGCTGCGCGAGCGTTTCGGGCTCGACGTACCCATTCTCCAGCAGCTCCTCTCCTATCTGGGCAACCTCGCCAAGTTGAGCCTCGGCTATTCGCCCCGATTCAATCTGCCGGTTTCCGAGCTCATCGCCTCGCGTCTGGGCAACACGCTTCTTCTCATGGGGGCGGCGCTCACGTTCGCATTCATCACGGGCTTGCTGATGGGAACCGCCATGGGGGTATGGGCCGGCCGCTGGCCCGATCGCCTGCTGAGTCTGCTTGCACTGGTGCTCTACAGCACCCCCGGATTCTGGCTCGCGCTGATGGCCATCGTGGTGTTTTCGGTGTCACTGGGCTGGCTTCCGTCTGGTGGCACAGCCACCATTGGCGCTGACCTGCGCGGGCTCGACTGGGTGCTCGACCGTGCACGCTATCTGGTGTTGCCCGCCCTCACCATGGCGGCCTTCTATGTTGCGATCTTTGCCCGGCTTACCCGCGCCGCGTTCCTGGAAGTGAGTCGGCTGGACTTTGTCCGGACCGCGCACGCCAAGGGCCTCCATCCGTGGCGCGTAACGACCCGCCATGTACTGAGAAATGCGCTGATCCCGGTGACCACCGTTGCCGGGCTTCACCTTGGTGCGATGCTGGGCGGTGCGGTGGTGATCGAGTCGGTATTCGGGTGGCCAGGTCTGGGACGCCTTGCGTTTGAATCGGTCATGGCTCGCGACCACATCGTGCTGCTGGGCATTCTGCTCATGAGTTCACTCCTTGTGATTGCTGCCAATCTCGCGGTGGATCTGCTGCAGCTGCTGCTCGACCCCAGGGTGAACGGACGATGAGCCCGCACGCCGGATTGAGAGGCGCTCGCGCGCCTCTCGCGGTGCGCCACCCCGCGCTCGCTGCGTTCCTGCGCGATCCGGCCGCGATGGCCGGCCTGATTCTTCTGGTGTTGGTGGCTGCGCTCGCGCTGCTTGCGCCCTGGGTCTATCCGGGAGATCCGTTGGCGATGGTGACGCGGCCGCTCCTCTGGCCAGGCGAGAGCTGGACCTACCCGCTGGGAAGCGATTCGATGGGGCGCGATGTGCTTGCCGGCATCGCCCATGGCGCGCGCATTTCGCTGGTGGTGGGGCTCATCGCAGCCGTGCTGAGTGTCGCGATCGGCGTGATCGTGGGCGCGGTGGGCGGTTATTTTGGTGGCTGGATGGATGATGTGCTGGTCCGGATCACCGAGCTTTTTCAGACCGTCCCCTCGTTTCTGCTCGTGATTGTGCTGGTCACCATCGGACGCCCGTCGGCGACCGTGGTGGTGTTTGCGATCGGGCTCGCCTCCTGGCCGGTGATCGCCCGTCTGGTTCGTGCCGAGTTCCGGAGCCTTGGCGAACGCGAGTTCGTTCTCGCCGCCCGTGCCCAGGGCTATGGGCACTCCCGAATCATCTTCAGTGAAATCCTGCCGAATGCGGCGCCCCCGGTGATTGTCACGACCTCGGTGCTGGTCGCAACCGCCATCCTGATGGAATCTGCATTGTCGTTTCTTGGATTGAGTGACCCGAACATCGTCTCCTGGGGGCGGATGGTGGGCGAGGGCCGGGAGTTTCTGCGAACTGCCTGGTATCTGAGTGCCGCGCCAGGCATTGCAATTCTGCTGAGCGTACTTGCGCTCAACCTGGTGGGCGATGGTCTCAATGACGCGCTCAATCCCAGGCTCAGGCGATGAGTTCACCTGACCCCCTTCTCGACGTACGCGGTCTGCGCGTGAGCTTCGGATCGGCCGCAGGTCGCGAGCAGGCCGTTCGCGGGCTTGACCTTTCGATTTCCGAGGGTGAGTCGGTCGCGCTGGTAGGCGAGTCTGGCTGTGGCAAGTCCACGGCTGCGCTTGCACTGATGCGACTTCTTCCCGATTCGGCGGCATGCACGGGCCAGATCCTGTTCGCCGGTCGACATCTTCCTGAGCTGTCGGCGGCCGACATGCGGGGGCTTCGCGGTCGGTCAATCTCGATGATTTTTCAGGAGCCGATGAGTTCGCTCAATCCCGTGCATCGGGTGGGTGATCAGATCGTCGAGGTGCTGCGTGCGCATGAGCCTCTTTCCCGTGACGCTGCCCGCCGGCGCGCGGTGGAGCTGCTCGAGCGGGTCCAGATTGCCGAACCCGCTCGCCGCTTTGATGACTATCCGCACCAGCTGTCCGGGGGCCAGCGGCAACGGGTGATGATCGCCATCGCAATCGCCTGCGGGCCACGGTTGCTGATTGCCGACGAGCCCACCACCGCACTCGATGTCACGGTTCAGGCGCAGGTGCTGGCCCTGCTCGACCGCCTGCGGCGTGAGCTTCGCATGGCGCTTCTCCTGATCACGCATGACCTTGGGGTGGTTGCCGAATACGCCGATCGCGTGCTGGTGATGCTGGATGGCGCGCTCGTCGAGGAGGCGCCGACCCAGCGTCTGTTTGAAGCGCCGGCGCACCACTACAGTCGCCAACTGCTGGCAGCGTCTTTGCACTGTCAGCCTCCGCCGGTCGCACCGTCCGGGGTTGCGCGTCCGGCTTTGCCGCACGAAGACATCGTGCTGTTGCGGGCCGATCGCCTGGTGGTGGCTTATCCCCATACGCGGTCAGCGCGCGCGAACGCGGTCGACGGTGTGTCATTTTCGATCGCCGCAGGCGAGACCCTGGGGCTCATTGGTGAGAGTGGTTGCGGCAAATCAACCCTCGCGCGGGCCCTGATGCGCCTCATTCCCTTCCATGCCGGGACGATCCACTTTCAAGGCAAGGAGGTGGGCGCGCTGCGTGAACGGGCATTGGGCACCCTGCGTCAGCGCGTTCAAATGGTGTTTCAGGACCCCTACGGCTCGCTCAATCCGCGCCAGTCAGTTGGCCGGATTCTGGACACGGTCCTGGTGGTCAACCGGTACGGGGACGCGGGCGCGCGGGCGAGCCGTATCGATCGACTGATCGAGCGGGTAGGGCTGCCAGCTGATTCACGCCGCCGTCATCCCAATGAGTTTTCCGGTGGGCAGCGCCAGCGGATCGCGATCGCGCGGGCGCTGCTCGTAGAGCCGGCGCTTCTCATACTCGATGAGCCGGTTTCCGCACTCGACGTGTCGATTCAGGCGCAGATCCTTGATCTGTTGCTCGAACTGCGGCGCGATCTGGGGCTTGCCTACCTGTTCATCTCGCACGACCTCGCCGTGGTACGGCGGATGTCGGACAGGGTGGTGGTGATGCGCGATGGACGGTTCGTCGAGGAGGGTGCGAACCCCGCCATCTGGGAGGCGCCGCGCCATGGCTATACGCAGAGCCTGATGGCCGCGATGCCGCGGGTTCGCTGGCGCGTGGCGGTTGGGAATCAGAGTGCCGCGGTGACCCCGCCATCCACATAGAGCACGTGCCCGTTCACGAAACGTGATGCATCGCTTGCCAGGAACACCGCCGCGGGCCCCAGGTCTTCAAGGTCACCCCAACGACGGCTGGGGGTGCGGCCGACAATCCAGCTGCTGAACTGCGGATCATTCACCAGGCGCTCATTGAGTTCGGTCTTGAAAAAGCCTGGGCCGATGCCGTTGACGCGAAGGCCCTGCGGACCCCAGTCATTGGCCATCGCCTTGGTGAGCATCTTCACCCCGCCCTTGCTTGCGGTGTAGGGCGCGACCGTTGGGCGCGAGACCTCGCTCATGACCGAACAGATGTTGATGATCGAACCGCGCTTTCGGGCAATCATGCCCTGAGCAACCGCCTTGCTTACGTAGTAGACGCTATCGAGGTTGGTTGCCATCAGGCGTCGCCAGTCATCGTCATTGAACTGGTCTAGCGGGGCGCGAATCTGAATGCCGGCGTTGTTCACCAGGATATCGATCGGCCCCTGCGATTCAATTCGTGCAACCGCCTCGCGAACCGAGCCCGGATCGGTCACGTCGAAACATTCGGCGGACACCGACAGGCCGCTGTCATTCAACCGCGCTCGGGCGGCATCGAGGCGCTCTGCGTTCCGTGCATTGAGCACCACGTGGGCGCCAGCCGATGCAAGGGCTTCCGCGATGGCCAGTCCGATGCCCATTGATGAGCCTGTGACCAGCGCTCGGCGACCATTCAAGCGAAAGCTATCAATCACGCTCATGAGGGACTCCTTCAGAACAGTAGCCGCACCAGCCATAGCGACAGGCCGGGGAAGAACAGCAACAGGACGCATCGCGTGGCGTCCCAGATCAGGAACGGCATGACCCCCCGGTAGGTTTCAGACATGGGAACGTCGCGGGCGAGGTTGTTGACCACGTAAACATTGAGTCCGATGGGGGGCGCGATGAGCCCGATACCAACCGTCATCAGCACCAGGATGCCGAACCAGAGCGCCTTGGCTTCGTATTTCAGGTCCCACAGCTCCAGCCCCATCACTGCCGGGAAGATCACCGGAATGGTGAGGAGCAGCATGGAGAGTTCGTCCATTACGCAGCCAAGCAGCACATAGAGCAGCATGATCGCCAGCACGATCGTGAGGTCCGGCACAGGCAATTGAGTGACCCACTGTGCAATGAATTTCGGCATTTCCGTCAGCGCGAGTGTTGCGTTCATCATGTCGGCGCCGAGGAAAATCATGAACACCATGCCGGTGGTTTCTGCTGTTGAAACCAGGGATTCCTGAATCCCCGAGAGCGTCAATTCACGCCTGGCCAGACCAACCACCAGCGTCATGGTGGCGCCCACCGCTGCGCCCTCGGTGGGCGAAAAAACCCCAGAGTAGATGCCGCCAAACACGACAATGAATACGAATGCAATCGGCCAGACCGCGAGGAGGGCCGGCATCTTGTCGCGCCAGCTGAGCCGCTTGCTCGCCGGGGCCATGTCGGGACGTGCACGCGCGTAAAGCGCGACCACCACGATATATCCCAGCATGGCGAGGATGCCGGGCACCATGGCAGCGGCGAACAGCTTGGCGATATTCTGCTCGGTGAGAATCGCGTAAACCACCAGCGGAACTGACGGTGGAATCAGTATGCCCAGGGTGCCGCCGGTGGCGAGCGTGGCCGTGGCCAGACGTCCGCCGTAGCCATGGGCTCGCATTTGGGGATAGGCCACCTGGGTAATGGTGGCGGAGGTGGCGACCGACGAGCCGCATACCGCACCGAACGCACCAGCCGACAGAATGGACGCCATGGCGAGGCCCCCCCGCACATGCCCCACCAGTGCGGAGGTGGCGCGGAACAGTTCGCGACTCAACCCACCCTGGGAGGCGAATTGACCCATCAGTAGAAAAAGCGGAATCACGCTGAGGTCGTAGACAGTGAGGCGCGCAACCGCGCTTCCTTTGAGGAGGTTGAGTGTGTTGCCAGCGTCGGTCATGACCAGATAACCGATTGCGCCGGGCAGGAACATGGCAACCGCGATCGGAATTCGGGTCGCCATCATGAGCAGCATGGCGCCGAACATGATGAGCCCGACCTGAGCAGCCATCGCGCTCAACGGACCGCTCCCAGGTCGCTGTTGTCGTCAGGCGGCAACGTGCCTGACAGCATCCGCCAACCCTGAATGAGGGCGATCAGTGCCGCCAGCGCAAGCCCAGGAGCGAGCGACGCGTAGGCCCACCACATGGGTACCGAAAGGATCATGGTGGTTTCGCCAGCCTGCTTGACGGACGCCGCGCCAACCGCTGTTCTCCAGGCCAGAAGGCCGTACATGAGCACGAGCAGCCAGCAGCCGACACCATCCAGCAGTTGTCGCGTTCGCCCTGTACAGCGCTGGGTAAAGAAATCAACCAGGATATTGGCTCGGCGCAACTGGCACACCGGCAGACAGAGCGAAATGGCCAGCGCGATGCCAACCTGGGTGATCTCGACATCACCCGGAATTGGCGTATCCCAGAGCGCCCGCATGATCACGCTGGTCGTGGTCATGAAGCCTACCGCCAGCGCAACGCTGGAACCGGCAAGGCCAAACACACGGGATAGCAAAGTGAGCAAGGCGAAGAGGGGGTGGCTAAAAAGGAACGGGCGCCGCCGGGGCGCCCGTGCTGTTCATACCGGGGATCGAGGCGTTAGCGTGCCTTGGAATGCTTGGCGATCAGGTCGCGTGCATCCTGGAGCATTTGCTTGCCGGGCAACCCCTTCTTGTCCATGTCGGCGATCCACTCTTCGTAAAGTGGCTGCGCAGCCTTGATCCAGCGATCGGTTTCCGTGGCGCTGATGGCGATGAAGGTATTGCCACGCTCCTTGGCAGCGGCGCGGCCGGCCGCGGTCGCCTCATCCCAGTAACGGCCAATGGTGCGGGACAATTCGGCGCCACTGTTGCGGCTGATGATCGCTTTCAGGTCAGGGGCAAGTGCCTCGAACTTGGCTTCGTTCATCATGAACACAAAGCCTGCGGTGAAGAGCGCCGGCCTGGTGTTGTCGATTTCTGTGTGGAACTTGCTCACCTCATGGAGCTTGAACGGCGGAATGATCTCCCAGGCGGTGAGGAAGCCGTCGATCGTGCCCTTGTTCATGGCGTCGGCTACCGCTGTGATGGGCATGCCGACCGGCGTGGCGCCCAGGCGCGCGAGCAGCTTCGACGACTGGCGGCTTGCTGCACGAATCTTCTGGCCCTTGAAGTCTTCCAGGCGGTTGATGGCTTTGCCCGAGGTGCTGATGAAGCCCGGGTCGTGAACCCAGGTGGCGAGCACTTTCGAGCCGGGGAACTCCTTGGCGCCATGCTTCAGAAGATATTCCCAGGCTGCCGCGGAAGCGACCTCGGCCGAATTGGTCATGAAGGGAAGCTCGAAGGCTTCCATGATCGGAAACCGGCCCGGCGTGTAGCCAGGCAGGGTCACGGTCAGCTCATCGACACCGTCTTTCAGGCGGTCAACGAGTTGGGCGGGCGTGCCGCCGCCGGTCATGGCGGGCAGAATTTGGCAACGCAGGCGGTTGTTGGATTCTTGAGCGATTTTCTCGCACCAGGGCGCCACCACCCGCTTGTGGCCCATGCCGACGGTGGGCCACATATGATGGAACTTGAGGAGGGTTTCCTGCGCAGCGGCCGTGCCGGCGGACAGGGCGAGACCGGCAGCGAGTGCAAGTCGCGCAAGCGGAATTCGGATAGGCGTCATCATCGTCTCCTGTTGGCGGGGCCTGCGCCCCGGTTCAATTGGGGTTCTCAGTGCCAGACTTCGTTGGCGGTCTCAATCACCAGCCGCAGTTTGCTGCGCTGGTCTTCCACCGCGATGTCGTTGCCATGAACCGTACTCGAAAAGCCGCACTGCGGCGAGAGTGCCAGCTGCTCAAGCGGCGCGTAGCGCGCAGCCTCGTCAATTCGGCGCTTGAGCGCGTCCTTGGTCTCCATTGCGCCAAACTTGGTGGTAACCAGTCCCAACACCACGATCTTACCCTTGGGCAGGAAGCGAAGCGGACGAAAATCGCCGCTGCGGTCGTCGTCGTACTCGAGAAAATAGGCGTCGACATTCATGCGGGACAGGAGTGCCTCGGCCACCGGCTCATAGTTGCCGGCTGCGAAATGCGTGCTTTTAAAATTACCGCGGCACAAGTGAACGCCGATCGTCATACCCGCGGGCTTTCGTGCCACGACCTTGTTGATGAAGTCGGCATAGCGGTTGGGAAGTTCGTTGGGATCGTCGCCGCGGCTGCGAGCGGCTTCGCGCATCTTTTCATCGCACAGGTAAGCAAGGTTGGTATCGTCCATCTGCACGTAGTCGCAGCCGGCCGCAGCGAGGGCGTGGAGCTCGTCGCCGTAGGCTTTGGCTACGTCGTCATAAAAAGCTGGGTCGAGTTCCGGGTAGGCAGCCTTGCTGATTCCGCCTCGGCCGCCACGAAAGTGGAGCATGGTGGGCGATGGAATGGTGACCTTGGCGCGCGTTCCTGCGGGCAGGTTGGCCTTCAGGTAATTGAAATCATCGACCTGAATGTTGCGGGTGTGTCGAACCCGATCCACCACCCGGATTCCTGGTGGTGCAAATTGCTTGGAGCCGTCCGGGTTGATAAGTGCCACCGGGATGTCGGTGGCAACACCGCTCAGCTGCTCAAGAAAATCGATGTGGAACCAGGTGCGGCGAAATTCGCCGTCGGTGATGGCCTTCAGCCCCACATCATTCTGAAAGGCGATGATCTCGGAAATGGCACGGTCTTCAACCTTGCGCAGTTCATCAGCACTGATCTCCCCTTTGGCCTTGCGATCGCGGGCCTCGAGGAGATATTTGGGGCGAAGAAAACTTCCGACATGATCGTGTCGGGCGGGAAGGGAATAACTCACGTTGACCTCGGCAGGCGCTTGAAACGGCAGAAAAACTGGACGGATCGAACTCGACCGCTGCGGATTCTAACCCCAGTCGTGGCAGGGAATGCCTATGAGGGGTGAACCGCCTCGCCCAGATAGGCTGCCCGGATGGCGGGCTGAGCCATCAGGGTTTGCGGGTCGCCCTCGGTAACGATTCGCCCGCCCTCGAGCACATAGGCGCGACTGGCCGCCTCGAGCGCACGCACTGCATTCTGCTCGATCAGCAGGATGGATACGCCCGATCGATGAATTTCATGGATGGCCTGGAACACCTGCTCCACAACCGATGGCGCAAGTCCGAGCGAGGGCTCGTCGATCAGCAGCAGCCTCGGGTGCGCCATCAGGGCACGACCAAACGCCACCATCTGCTGCTGGCCGCCCGACAAGGTGCCGGCCAGCTGCCAGCGACGCTCCTTGAGGATGGGGAACAGCGCATAGACGCGCTCCATCGTTTCGGCGCGGCGCGAGCGGGCGAGCGCCCGATACGCGCCGATGTCCAGATTCTCCTCGACAGTCATTTGCCCGAACAGCAGGCGCCCTTCAGGAACGATTGACACGTCGCGGTTGCACATCTGGGTGGCGGTCATCCGGGTGACGTCTTCGCCGCGCAGCACAATGCGCCCCGATCGAACCGGAAGCAGACGCATGATCGTGTTGATGAGCGTGGTCTTGCCGGCGCCGTTGGGGCCCACGACCGACACCAATTCACCTTCGTCAACGTGCAGGCGTACATCCCACAGGGCAGGGGCGTCGCCGTAAGAAACATTGACGCTTTCAACGCTCAACAGTCTGGGGGAGTCAGCGGCCGGCTTCATGGGGGGTTCCAAGATAGGCACTGATGACCTCGGGGTCGGCGATGACTTTCCGGGGATCGCCGCTCGCGATGATCTGACCGTAATTGAGTACGATCAGCCGCTCGCAAAGCTCGAGCACGGCGCGCATATTGTGTTCAATGAACACCACGGTCGAGCCGCGGTTTCGAATCTCCCGCACCAGGGTGATCGCGCTGTTGATTTCCGACGGTGTAAGACCGGCGAGAACCTCGTCGAGCAGAACGATCTGCGGCGCCGAGGCAAGCGCGCGCGCGAGCTCGAGGAATTTGCGCTGATGCAGATTGAGCTCGGTGGGGAGCGCCCGCGCGCGCTCAGCCAGGCCGACGAATTCAAGCCAGTGCATGGCCTGGCGCTCGGCCTGCGCCCGCGAGAGTTGCCGACCCCCAAACATGCCGGCAAGCGTGGCGTTCTCCAGCACTGTCAGCGTGACAAACGGACGCGGGATCTGATAGGTGCGGGCAATGCCAGAGTGCGCCGCCTGATAGGCGGGCTGCGGCACGAGGTCGGTACCGTTGAAGACCACGCTCCCGAGCTCGGGTTTGTAGAGGCCGCTGATCACGTTGACCATCGTTGACTTGCCGGAACCGTTGGGCCCGACCAGCCCCAGGATTTCGCCTCGTCGGACGTCGAGGCTGACATCGTTCAGCGCCCGCACACCGGTGAATTGCTTGGTGACATGGTTGACGGAAAGAATCAGGTCTCCGGCCTGACCTTGGCGCGCAATGGGCGGGGGCGAGAGCGGCTCCGGAAGGGGTTTGGGCGCTGAGGCGCGCTTGCGCCACCAGCGAAGCAGCTGTCCCATGATGCCCTGGGGCATGAATAGGATGACAATGATCAGGATGAGCCCGATGGCTGCCCGCCCGGCCACGGCGAAGTCGCCCGCAGTAAAGGAATAGAGGAGCGCGGTGATCACTGCGGCGCCCACTGCGGGTCCAAACCAGTGGCGCGAACCGCCCAGTACGCTCATCAGCACTACGTTGAGCGGCACAACGATATTGAAAACCTCACCCACCGTCACATAGGACACGAATACCGAATGGATGCCGCCGGCCACACCGGCGAAGGCGCATGAAATGCCGAAGGCAATCAGCTTGTAGCGATAGGTGGGAACCCCCTGAACCTCGGCCACATCCTCATCGTCGTGTATTGCAAAAAGCGCCGAGCCCAGCCGACCGCAATAGATCCAGTAGGCCACCCACAGCATGACCGCCGCCAGCGCAAGGATGATCAGGTAGAAGCTGCCAGAAGGGGTGGGCCCGATTGCGGGAATCGGTACGGCCGACAGATAAACGCCCGGGCCACCATCGATCGGGGTGTTGAGGATGATGGTCCCGATCACGAAGGTGATCGCGAGCGTGAGGAGCCCGAAAAGCTCCCCCCGCAAACTTCGGAGCCGAAACACAATGGCACCCAGGGCCACGCCGAAAACGGCCGCCACCAGACCGGCAACCGGCAGCGTGGCGAGAAAGGGCCAGTTGAGTTTGCCGGCCAGAACGGCGGTGGTATAGATGCCAACGCCAAAAAACGCCCCGTGACCGAAGGAGAAATAGCCGGAGTAGCCGGACAGAATATTCCAGGACGTGGCCAGCACGATCCAGTGCAGTACCAGGTACAGGAAGGATTCATAAAAAGCGGGCAGTTTCAGAAGCGGGACCGCCGCGAGCAGCGGCAGAATCACCACAAATCCTGCAATAACGCGTCGGTCCATGTCAGACCTTGCCTGGACGAAGCAGCAACACCGCGATGAGCAGCGAGAACGACACCAGCGGCGCCCAGGCCGGGGCCGTGACCGCCATGGTGGCTGCTTCAGACAGGCCGATCACGATTCCGGCTACCAGTGGACCGAGCGGATTGCCCAGGCCACCAATCATCACCGCGGAAAACACCACGCCCACCCAGGCATAGATCTGCGAGGGGGCCAGCGTGAAACTGAGCGCGAGGCAGGCCCCCGCCACGCCAGCAAAGGCCGAAGCCGCACCCGACAACACCAGCGCCAGCATCGGCTCATTGATGCCGAAGGCAGCGGCCATGCGCGGGTTTTCGGACATGGCCCGCATGGCCTTCCCCAGCGCGGTGTAGCGCAGCAGCGCCCAGGCTGCGAGCGACAGCGCGATCGCGATCAGCAGTGTCATGAGTTCAGGCAGTGGAAAGAAAAGCTGACCGACCTGAAACTTGATGTCGCTGTAGGACGACTCAAGCTTTCGATAGTCGGCCGACCAGATCCACTGGATCACGCTTTCGATGATGACGGTCAGACCGAACGTCACAAGGAGCGAGTTGAACGGTGTGACCTTGAACCGTGCAAACACCCAGTGCATCGCCATGCCGATCAGGAAGAAGCCCGGCACGATGATGATCATGGTCAGAAACGGATCGAGCTTGAAATGCTCGGACAACTGATAGGTGAGGTAAGCGCCGAGGAAGGCGAGGGCAAAGTGCGCCAGATTGATCTGGCGCAGCATTCCCCAGGACAGGCTCAAACCAAGTCCGAGCAGGCCGTAGAGGCCCCCGATGAACAACCCGGACAGCAGCGACTGTCCGAGCAGTTCCAGGCTGGGCATGTGCATCGCTCAGGGCGTCCTGAGCGTGGCGCCCGGCTTGGCGAAGGGCCTGGGCCAGACCACCGCCCACTCTCCGTTTTGCACCTGCTTGAGCTTGGTGAGGTCGTCGCCGTAGTTGTTGACCCCGTCAAAGCGCATGGGGCCCTGGATGGTATTGACCGTGTTCTTCTTGAGCCATGCGGAGAGGGTCTTGTCATCCAGTGATTTGGTGGCATTGACCGCGGTCTCAAACACCTGCCAGGCGGAATAGGATGCTGCCGCCTGGGTGTCGACCGAGGTGTCCGGCAGCGATGCCTTGGCGGCCCGCTCGTTGAAAATCTTCGAGAACTCAACCGCCCCGGCGTTCTTCATCATGGGCTCATGCTGCTCGAAAATGGTCATGGCAAGCCCAAGGTTGCCGTCGGGCGACTTGATCATCGGGCCCGGTGACGGCAGGAAGTGAAACATGGTGGGCGGTGCGTAATCGATCTTCTTCATGGCGTCGAGCAGCAGCATGCCCTCCAGGGCGATGACGCCGCCCCAGATGAAGTCTGGACGTGCGGCCTTCAGTCGGCTGGCGATTGCGCCGAAGTCGCGGTTGCCGAATTCCCACTCCAGCCACAACACCTCCTGGAGGCCACGCTTTTTTGCAACGTCGCGCGCACCGACCGACATAAAGTGCACCGACGGAAACTTTGAAGTGACGATCGCGATCGTCTTGGGAGGCTTGGGGCCAGCGGCAAGCGCATCAAGCACCATGTTCGGACCCGAACTTTCCGGGGTTGGACCGGTTGCCCAGGTTGGGAACTGCATGTCGTATTTGGCAAGGCTGGGGATGCCAAAAGTGTGATGAACCAGAATTTTTCCGTAGCGCTGGGCAACGCCCATGGCCGACAGAATGTTGGCCGTCGCATAGGGGCCAATCAGCAAATCAACCTTGTCGACGGTCACCAGTTGCTCGTAAAGCGTACGGGCGAGATCGGGCTTTGACTGATCATCTTTCAGCACCCATTCCACCGGGCGCCCCAGCAGTCCGCCGCGCTTGTTGAGTTGCTCGACATAAATTTCGCCGGTGAGCTTGTGAATCATGGCGGTGGCCGACAATGGGCCGGTGAGCGCAAGCGTACCCCCTACGCGTACCGGTGCGCCCGACTGCGCAAGCGCGCTGCCCGCAAACGGCATAGACAGCAAGGGTGCGCCGGCAGCGGCGATAAGTGGCTTGAGCGCCTCTCTACGGTTCGTTTTCATGGCTCCTCCTTTGGTGATTGAACGGATCTGGCCGTGCGCCCCCGGCGCAGCGGTCGGTTCTTCAGTGTGCGGCAGCCTGCAGCCTCGCGTCTAGCTCCCGCATGATGCGCTGCCCCGAGACCACCAGCTGTTGCTGGCGATCGGCTAGCGCACCGAATGCCATCCGCCCGTCGCGCTTGCGAAACTCGCCTGCGATCATGACCGAATCAACGTTGGCGAGGCTCGCCTGCGTGACCAGCGTGGCAACCGGATCGTGCATGGGCTGCATATTGAGATCAGTGGCCCGGACCATGATGAGATCGGCCTGCTTGCCAGGAGTGAGCGATCCGATCCGGTCCTGCATCTTGAGCATGCGAGCGCCTTCAACCGTGATCCAGCCGAGCGCCTCGCGCGCCGTAATCGTGCCGGTGTCAGGAAGCTTTCCGTCGCGGGCCTTCGCGCGTGCATTATCAAAAGCCTTCTGCGAGGCGAGTGCCATGCGTGCAACGGTGAACATGTCGCCACTGATGCAGGACTCCAGATCTACCCCGAGCGAGGGCTGGGCGCCCAGATCGCGAAGCCGCCCGGTGATCGCAAACCCATGGCCCTGAAACATCTCGGTTTCCGGCGTGAGCGAGAAGCTGACTCCACGGTCCAGCATGAACTTGAGCTGCGCGTCGGTCAGGTCATTGCCGTGAACGATATTGTTGTTGTCGCCAAGCAGGCCAGCCTGCCCCAGGCGGTCCCAGCCGTCGGGCACTCGCGCGGCAGCGCCCGCGCAATGCATGCTGGCAATGAGGCCGAACTCGCGCGCGAGCTTGAAGTCATCGACGGCAACGTCATAGGTGGAGTAGTGCGGCCCGAGGATGGCAAGCCCGAGCGTCATCAGCTGATCGCGCGAACTGAAGCGGGTTTTAAGCAGCCGCTCCACTTCGCTTCGGGGGTGTGGCACTTCCCAGAAAGGCTTCTGGCCAGGCTTGGGGTCGGGCTTGGGCGAGCCATGGAAAAACACAGCGCGGATCTGCGACTCGGCCAGACCGTCAATTGCCGCATCGGTATGGACCGGCGTGGGATTGTTGTGGCACCAGTCTGCGAGCGTGGTGGTGCCACAGTTGATCTGGTTCAAAGCGCCCACGAGATTGGCGATGCGGATGTCCTCGGGCGAGAACAGCGTGGCAAGGCCCGCATGCATCTTCTTGAAGTATTCAAGGATGGTCCAGTTGGCTGCCACGCCTCGAAGCCCCGTCTGCCAGGTGTGCATGTGCGCGTTGACCAGACCCGGCGCCACGATCATGCCGCTGGCATTGACCACCTGAGCGCCCGGCGCCGACAGGCTGCGTCCGACCGAAACAATCCGGTCGCCTTCAACCAGAACGTCTCCCTGGGAGAGATCGCCAAGGGTGGCATCCATCGTGACGACCAGGCCACCTTTAATCAGGGTCTGCTTCATATTTGACTCACAGGGATCGGAACCCGCTGGATATTGGCGTAATTTGCAGCAGGCAGCAAGAACGAATCGGAAAAGCAAGGGGATTGGCAGGTCGCCCCCCGTTTACTGGGCGCATGGTCTTGAAAGGAGGGGCGCTCAGCCGTCGCGCTCAGCCGTCTATGAGGCTGCGCTCGCGCAGCCAGTCGGTCGTCAGCGATACAGCCTCTCGCATGAGATCGGGCTGTCCAACGAAATAATGCGTCGCCCCATGAATAACGCGCATCGACTTGTCCGCACTCGCCACCGCGCGGTAAATCTGTCCGGCATGAGTCTGCGGCACCGCATCATCAGCCGAATGTTCAATGGCGAGAAAGGGCACGTGTATGCCCTGAGCACTTCGCACCCCGTCTGCGTTGCTGTCATCGATCGACCATTGTGACAACCATGACCGCAGGGTTGAGAAGCGCGCAAGGCCCACCGGCCCGTTGTTCGCCACCTCGGGCACGCCCATGAAACAGGTGCCTATCGGCCGGTCATTAGGCTCAATGCTGCCGTCAAGAAAGCGAGGGTCTGCCATGGTTCGATGCGTGACGAACCCTCGCTCTAGCTCCCGGCCGCCACTGCGCTTGAGCTGCGCCAGTGTGTCGCGCACCCAGGCTGTCCGGCGGCGCGCGCGAGCGAGTTGCGCAGCGCGAAACTTTGCGAGCCACTCGGCAGTGTAGGGAGGCTTCCTGTCCGGGTGATAAAGGTCGAGCTCAGGGTCGCGATGATCGGGATCGTTTTCGTCAAGTACGCTCGGGTCGATCCACTCGGAGAAGGTGTGTGCGCGCGACATGTGTGCGGCCTGGAACATGACCGCATCGGCAGGAATCAGCCCGGCCGTCATGATCGAGCAGGGGTCGCCCGCCGGTGTGTGCGAGATCGTGGGGCGCTCTGCCTGCGACTGATAGAAAAGCGAAAGCGATCCTCCGCCCGACCAGCCGGCGAGCACCACGTTTTCGTAGCGCCAGACCTCGCGCGCATGGCGGATGTAGGCACCCAGGTCGACGATCACGTTTTCCATGATCAGCGCGCTGTCGTTGCGGGCGTAGCGGCTGCCTGCGCACAGCACATGCTGTCCGCTTTCGGCCATGGCGCGCGGCATCGGAAGCAACTGCAGCGTGCTGGCCGGATGCATGTAGATGATCAGCGTTCGCGAGGGGGCGCCTTCAGGAACATAGCGAATTCCCTCGAGGTGTACGGTTCCCACCGAGCCCGAAAATCCATAAACCGATTTGAAGCTTGATTGCTCGGGAAACTGGACGTGAACCCACTCCGATTGGACGCGGTGCGAGGCTGTTGCATTCAAGGCGGGGGCTCCGGTGAATGAAAGCTGAAGGTGGAAGGCGGCTAGTGCGACGCCGATCGTTGCTGCTTTTCGAGGGTCCAGCTGTCGCAAAGCTTGCGTGCCCCGGCGCGATAGCCGCTCAACATCTTCTCCGACGCAATTTCTGCAGTGAGCTCGAGGCGGATACCGTTGGGATCAAAAAAGTAGATGGAATGCACATAGCCGTCATGGTCCACCGGGCCCAGCACAGCAATCCCCGCGCTGATGAGGCGCTTGCGGGCAGCATCCAAGGCCTCGAGCGAATCGACCCGAAGCGCGAGGTGATTGACCCAGGATGGCGTATTAGGCGATGGCGCTGCGACCTGACCATCACCCAGATCAAAGAAGGCGATGCAACTGCCGTCGTGCATCTGAAAGAACAGGTGCAGATGCGGATTTTCGTCGCCGGTACTGGGAACCCGCTCGTTTCGAATGGCGTGGACCAGGGGCAAACCGAGCAGATCTTCATAGAAGCGTCGAGTCTCCTCGGCATCCCGGCAGCGCCACGCAAAATGATGCAGCTGACGAATCGGTACGAATTCAGACATGGGAGCCTCCTGGGATCAGTCCTGTTGCCGCGACGGATCGAAGCAAAGGGTGGAAAGGTCGGTCCGCTCGGCGAGTGCGGCACACGCCCCGCTCCAGCGCAAAGGCTAGCGTTGACACGTCGCCGTCGAGCCACTCGCCAAGACCTGCAAAGTCGATCATCTCAGCGACACGTTCGCGGCTTCGCGGTTCCGCCAGCCGTGCCGAGGGCGTTGCGCCAATCACCTGCCAGCGCGTGCATCCGATCCGCGTGTGCACGCCGACCGACACGTTCACGAGCGGCCATCAAACTGAATTGAACCTGCGGAATCTGGTCATGTCTGTCTCCGCCAAATGCCGGGGTAGTCCGGCGAAATTCCGGCCCTCGCACTTATCCGGCGAGTGACCCGCTGTCGGGGGTGCGTTGCCCCCGATATGGTGTGGCGAGTGTGCACGGTGACCGATGCGCGCAAACCCGCCCTAAACAAACCCGGCCTAAAACTCAGCCTCTGGGACCCAGTTGCCGGATCCAGTTGTGCAACGCAAGCATCTGTTCAGCGATGATCTTGCGTGTGGCCTCGTCCGTCAACTCTCCCTGCTCGTTGAAACGGGTGTGACACGCGCCAATGAACACCTCGGGCTTTGTGAGAACGTTGGCCTCCAGGCCGCCGATGATCTTGCGAAGGTCATACTGGCTGCGTGCGCCGCCGAGTGGGCCCATGGTGGCAGACAAGATTGCGGTGGGCTTGCCCTTGAAAGGCTGCGGGTTCAGCCGCGAGAGCCAATCGATTGCGTTTTTCAGTACACCGCTCACAGAAAAGTTGTACTCGGGGCTTGCAATGAGCAGGCCGTCGGCCTGTGCGATGTCGGCGCCCAACGCCTGCACGCTCGCCGGGAATCCCTTGGCCTGCAGGTCGCCGTTGTAGAGCGGCACGGCCGAATAATCAACGACCCGGATGGAGAGACCGTCGGGGGCGAGCGCCGCCGCAGCCTGAAGCGCAGCGTTGTTATAGCTTTTCGCCCTGAGGCTCCCCGACAGGGCT
>CAMBZS010000061.1 GCA_945872335.1 Bordetella parapertussis
GGGCGGAATCGTCAGGTAAGACTCCAGCCCTGGCGAACTGACACCCGGAGTTGCCAATTCAACTCCGACTGCGGTGTTGGCCGCGAGTCCACCCTGTGCAGCAAGAAAACCTGCAGCGGTGATCTGTGCGTGCCAGGCATTGTGCGTATCGCCCGCAAGACTCACCAGCTTGCGGTCGCGACCGGCAAAGGCCTGCACGGCCGTATTTAGCAAGATTTCGCGCGCGACCGGATAGCCATCCCACGCATCGAGGTTATATCCAAGCTTGGGATTCTTGGTGGTGTCGAGCAGGTCGGTTTCCTGCGGCGTGAGCGGCTGATTGGCTGCCCGCTTGGCTTTCGCAGTGAGGTAAGCATTGATCGCGGCCTGCCCTGCAGCCTGCGCCGCCGCAGAGGTGTCGGTGGGGTTGAGCGCCTGAAGCACACTCACCGGAAACTCCATCCTGGCCATCAGCACCTGCTGCCCCAGGATCTGCCATCTCCCGGGAGAGGCCGCGAGCCGCCCCTGCAACCAGGTTGACTGCGTACTACCCAGCATCTGGCGGGTGGCCGAAGCCAGGGTCTGCTGCGCGGCAACCTGCGTAGCGGGATTGAGCAACTCAGTAAACCCCACCTGTTTGTCGCGGCCGATCAAGCGCGTGTCCAGCATGTGGAGCGAAGCGAGGTCACCGAAGTCGAAGCTGCGATAAATGACCTCCCTCGAGGACCCTGTTCGAATCGGCATCCACTCGTGGTAGGCCTGGAGCGCCGCCGCCCTGCGCGCCTGCCAGGCGCCCTCGCGGGTCGGGTCATGGTTCTCGGCGCCGTCGCGCCACGCATCATTGGCTGTCTCGTGATCGTCCCAGACCGCGATCATCGGCATCGCCGCGTGCATCACCTTCGCATCAGGATCGGACTTGTACTGCGCGTGGCGCTTGCGATAGTCCTCGAGCGTGATCAACTCATTGACCGGATCTGACTGCCGACCCAGTGCAGCGGCCTGCGCCGAGGCGTAACCATTGGAAGCATATTCGTAGATGTAATCGCCCAGATGCAGCGCGACCTGCGCCCCGCGCGCGGCAGCATCCGAGTAGGCGTGAAAGCGCCCCGCCGGATAATTGGAGCACGAGAACACGGCGAGCTTCACCTGGGTCGCGCCGGCCTCCGGCAGCGTTCGCGTCCGCCCGACAGGCGAGCGGAAATTTTCCTGCCGGAAGCGGTACCAGTACTCGGTCCCGGCCCGCAACCCGGTTGCGTCCACCTTGGCGGTATACCCGGTGTCAGGCTCTGCGGTGACTTTGCCAGATGCAACGATCGACTGGAACCCCGCGTCGGTAGCCACCTCCCAGGTGAGGGGTACCGGTACCGCCGACATATCGGAGCGACGCGCATGCGTCCAGAGAATGACCGCGGTTGCGAGCGGGTCACCGCTTGCCACGCCGTATTCAAACTGCGGCCCCCAGTCGCCGTCCGACGCACACCCCGACAGGCTGCCCCCGGCGGCGACGGTCGCAGTGACCGAGACGACTTTGATCAGGAAATCACGGCGACCATTCGTTGCGAGAGGATTCATTGCGTTGGCCTCGGTTCGTCACGGTTCGGGCAGTCAATCTTCAATCCCAATTGCAACGATTCGATGACAGCGAGACCCTTAGCGTCGCATACAGCTACGAATCGACGCGACGAATTCCTCAAAGCCGGGCGCTGTCACCGCTGGATCTTTCGCGCATTCATCGATGCGCCGAAGCGCAACCGCGTCCTTCCACCCCGGCGTCATGCGAAAGGCCGCCACTTCCGTATCGGACATGCCCCCGCCCTGCAGGACAAGACTCTCCGCCGAGTCCGGCGAAAGGCCTTGAAAATACCCGGGCTCGACAGAGCAAAGGTATCGCTTGGCCTGCACGTGCAGCCGGATAGGTTCCGTCACCTCCTGGCCGAACCAGGGCTCGAGCCAATCGGCGCCGATGACCTCGTGGCGATCGTCAACACCCTGGGAAGCGGGATGCTCGCCCAGGCTGTGGACCATGTGGCCGATGTCGTGGAGGAGAGCAGCTACCACCATCGCCTCGCTCAGACCTGCTTTGCGCGCGAGATCGGCCGCCTGCAGGGCGTGGGCGCGCTGACTAATGGACGCGAGCCCATATCGCTTGCCCGCGCGAAGTTCGAACAGAGAAGCCAGCTCCTCAATGATTCGAGCGCCAGACGGCTTCATGCTGCGGCCGCAAGCTGAATGCCCATCGCATCGAGCGCATCGCTGACCGCCACGACCGCACGCGAGATGTCGTTGACGGTGATGGCGCCGATACACCCGATTCTGAACGTGTCAATCTTTGTGAGCTTTCCCGGATAGAGAATGAAACCCGAGTCGCGTACCCGCCGATAAAGTTCGGGAAAGCTGTAGGCTGGATGGTCGGGCGCCAGGAAGGTCACGATGATGGGTGACTGAACATCGTCGGGCAGCAGCGTCTTGAATCCCAGCCTGCGCATTCCACTGACCAGCTCCATGCACTGCATCCGGTACCGCCTGCCCCGAGCGGGCTGGCCGCCCTCTTCCACAAACTGGTCGATCGCACTTCGCAGCGCAGCAACAACATGAGTCGGCGGCGTATACCGCCACTGACCAGTGCGCTGCAGATAACTCCATTGGTCATGGAGATCGAGGGCAAGAGAATGACAGTTCCCCGAAGCGTGCGACAGGCTGGCTGTACTTGCGATGACAAAGCCCATGCCCGGGACGCCCTCCAGGCACTTCCCTGAGGCCGCAATAAGGACGTCGATCGGCGTGTTGGATACGTCGATGGCGAGCGCCGCGAATGAACTCATCGCGTCGACAACGAGCGCACGCCCGTGGTCGGCCACGACCCGCGCCAACTCGTCCAGCGAATTGAGCACACCGGTTCCGGTCTCGCAGTGCACCAGCGCAACATGGGTAATGTCAGGATCAGAGATCAGCGCAGCGGCTACCCTGCCCACGTCAACTTGCTCATCTTCGCGGTGCTCGATGACGCTGGCTTCACGACCCAAAGCCTGCAGTATCCGAATGATACGGTCGGCATAGGCGCCATTGCTGGGAACCAGCACCTTGCCGTCTCGCGGCACAAAGGTACCGAGCGCCGCCTCGACGGCAAAGGTACCGCTTCCCTGGAGCGGTACGCAGGCATGGGTTCTGCCGCCGCCTGCGATCTCTAGTAGGTCTGCGCAGACCGAAGCCGTCAGACGATTGAATTCACTGTCCCACGAACCCCAGTCGGACAGCATCGCGCTCCGCGTCCGCTCGCTGGTGGTGAGGGGGCCAGGCGTGAGAAGAATGGGCTGCATACCGCGCCTCGTCGATCAAGGAACGATCGCCGCGCGAAGGACACGACGGGATGCCGCATCACGCATCGCTCGGGTCGCCTGCTCCAGGGGGTAGCGCGCATCGACCAGCTCGGAAAACGGGAAGCGCGATCGGTTGGCGACTACGAAATCGAGGGCCTCGATCAGGTGCCGCGGATGATAGTTGTGTATGCCGCGGATCGACACCATCTTGCGCACGATCTTGTGGGCATCGATGGTGGTGATCGCACCGGGGCTGACAAGCCCGGCCAGAACAAAGGTGCCACCGGTACGAACCAGATCAAGCCCCACAGCCACCGCTTCAGGGGCACCACACACCTCGATGACCGCATCAGGACCGGCCGGCAGGCAGTGCGAAGCAATCGCAGTCTGGAGCGCCTCGGTTTCGGTCGCTGCATCCAGCGCGACATCGACCCCGAAGCGCCCCGCAAGTTCGCGCCGCCCTGGATGCGCGTCGATGCCTACCACCAACCGCGCGCCGCGCGACTTGGCGAGCGCCGCACCATAAAGCCCGAGCAGGCCAAGCCCCTGAATCACCACCGTGCTGCCGAGTCGAATGTCGGCCGCCTCGGTCACCGCTACCATCGTGGCAACACCACAATTGAGTGGTGCAGCCTCGGCGTCGCTCAGCTCATCGGGAAGACGCAGGATCCATGACTTCGGCAGGATGTAGCAGTATTCGGCAAAGCCGCCGTGGTGATGCGGCGGAGTCGTGGCTGCCATGTGGCCGTATTTTTCGACCCCGCGCGATTTTTGCGGCATGCCGAGCACGTCGGAATAATAGTCATCCCCTGGGATGAAGTACTCGCTCCAGGTCACGCGATCGCCCGGCTTCAGCGGTTCGCCGCGCATGTCGTGGGTCAGGCCCTCGCCGAGGGCGGTAATGGCCCCCACGATTTCGTGGCCGGGCAGAGCCGGACAAGGGCTGGGACGGTGCCCTTCGTAGGAATGGATATCGGAGCGGCATATCGTTGACATGCTTACCCTGACCAGCGCTTCGCCCATCGCAAGCGGCCGCAACGGGTAGTAAGCGATTTCAAATTCGGCGTTGGGCGCGCTGTAGCTTGCCAACCGGGACGAAGCGGGGATCGACACGATCACGCCGTCCCGTTGATCGCAAAGTCGAAAATCATGTGGCTCTTGAGTGGCCAGCGGGCGGCGCGCTCACGGTATTCCCGATTTAGCGGACGGCTCAAAATGAACGGGACCCGGGCTTCGGCAACCGCACCGTGGCTTCTTAGCCTGGCATCGACAAGCTGCGACAGATCATGGTCGGCACTGCTCGCTCCAATCACCGTGCCGGCATCGCCGATCACCACGACATCGGCTTCACGGTCTTCGGGTAACTCGAATCGGGCACAGGCCTGCTCGCGGGAAAGCGCCAGTTCGACGCCTGGAATCGCAGCAGCCGCCTCAATCACCGACTGCGCAGAGACCGCACCCGACCGCAGCCATACGCGCACAAACCCACCTAGCGCACCGTGATGCCGGACAAACGCATCGGTGATCGGGCAGATCACGCGGGTCGCCCCGCTGCCCAAGGCGCGATCAAGCACATCCTGTAGGAAAACAACATTCGGACTGCCATCGGCGCGCGACTTGTCGTTCATGCCGTGATCAGCGGTGAGAGCGAGGGTAACCCCCTGGGCTTCAAGCCGCCCAAACGCGTTATCGATGCGGCGGTAAAACTCGTTGGCGACCGGATCGCCGGGCGCATGCTTGTGCTGAATGTAGTCGGTCAGGGACAGATACATGAGGTCGGGGCGCCTCTGCTGCAGCAATATGACCCCCGCCTCAAGCACGAAGAGTGACAGATCCATGGAGTACATGTCGGGCTGCGCCATGCCAACCAGATCCAGAACACGGTCAATCCCGTTTTCCTCAAGCGTGCAGCGGTCCGCCAGCTCAGACGAGAAGCTGATGTTGCCTCGGGTCACGTCGAGGTCCTTGCCGAGTTGCCGCCGAAGCTTGTCCTTGGCAGTGATGGACACCACCTTCGCGCCGGCGTCGGCAAAGGTCGCAAGGATCGTTCGGCTTCTGAGGAGCTCTGGCCCGGTCATCACCACCGCTTCGTCGTGCTCATTCAGGTAGAAATTTCCGGAAATTCCGTGAACTGAGGCGGGCGCACCCGTGATCAGCGACATGTTGTTCGGACAGGTGAAGCTCGGCACCGTACCGTCCGCGATCTGGTAATGCCCTTCATCGATGAAGCGGCTGATATGGGGGATGATGCCTTCGCGGCGCGCCTGATCGATGTAGGCGGGATCACCGCCGTCGATACACACCACAACGACCGGCCGATCGGGCCAGCGATATCGGATTCCGTTCAGTTCGATGGACATGTTCTGGCTTGTGCCGCCCTTGGTCATGAGTCTGTCGCGTGTAAGTCAAACCGCCCAGCGTCGAACGCTCGCCGAAGCAAGATCGATCAGGGTCACTGAAACAATGATGATCAACAAAATGGCAGACGTCTGCGCGTATTCGAATCCACGGATCGCTTCATGGAGAACGACTCCGATTCCGCCAGCACCCACCATGCCAACCACCGATGCCGAGCGGACATTCGACTCGAAGCGGTAAAGCGAATACGACACCCAGTGTGGCAATACCTGGGGAATCACCCCATACAAAATGCCTTCGAGCGCATTCGCGCCGGTCGACCGAACCCCTTCCACCGGGCGCGGATCGATCGCCTCCACCGCCTCGGCAAACAGTTTCGCCAGCACACCGGTCGTGTGCACCCACAACGCCAGCACACCGGCAAATGGCCCGAGACCGACCGCGACGATGAACAGCATCGCGAACACCATCTCGTTGATGGCGCGCGCGGCATCCATCAGGCGTCGGACGGGCTGATAGATCCAAACAGGCGAGATATTCTCGGCGCACAAGAGCCCAAGCGGTACGGCGCACACCACGGCCAGAAAGGTACCCCATACGGCGATGTGCACCGTGATGATCATTTCCTGCAGATAGATTGGCCACTCGTAGAAGTCAGGCGGAAAGAATTCCCGGCTGAAAACAGCCATGTTCGCCGAGTCTTCGATCAGCGCCATCGGCCGGATTTCTGCCCCCTGCCAGGACCAGATCAAAAGCATCAGAAATAGCCCCCAACCCAGCTGGGTGAGCAGCCCGGAAGAGGGGGGCTTGAGCGGTACTCGGTCGAGCGATACCCGGTCTGTCATGGTCGGCGTCTGGTCGCCTGGCGGATCACTTCTGGGAAGCGAGCGCAGCCAGCTGCGCATCGATGTCGGCGAGCTTGGCCTTCTTGTCGGCCGCGGGCATGCGCTCATCCGACTCGATCTTTGTGCGGTCCTTGAACAACTCCAGCTGGCGAATCGGAATCAGTTGCGCATCGGTCGACACCTTGAAGCCTGCAAGCCGGTACATGTTCTTCAGGATTTCCTTCTCGCGATCATCACGGCCGTAGCTCACGACGAAGTCCTGAACCTTTTTCTTCACATCTGCCGGCAGATCCTTGCGCCAGACCAGCGGATCGCGCGGAATCAGCGGGGAGGTCCAGAGAATCCGGATCTGATCGAGCTTCTCGGGCGACTTCTCCTTCATCTTGTCGGTCATTTCGCTGTTGCTGGTCGCCAGATCCACCTGCTTGTTCAACACAGCAAGGAAATTGCCCTCGTGGTTCGAAGACCGCGTCACCCTGAAGTGAGTGCGGGGATCGAGCTTGTTGAGCGTGAATACATAATAAGTGGGCACCAGCGTGCCGGAAGTCGACGAGGGGTCACCAATCCCGAACGAGTAGCTCTTGCCATTCTTCAGCACATCGTCGAGGCTCTTGATCGGCGAATCCCGGTGCGTGATGAGATAGGAATAGTAGCCAGGCGTTCCGTCGAGATCGACAAACTGCGCGAACACCTCGCCGTTGGAGCGATCGACCGCTTCGATGGCCGACTTGTTGCCGTACCACGCGATCTGGACTTTGTTGAAGCGTTGCGCTTCGATAATTCCCGCATATTCCGTTGCATAGAAGCCCTTGACCTTCATTCCGATGGCTTTGCTCATGTCGGTGAGGAAGGGCTCCCACATCTGGCGAAGCGCTCCAGCCTTCTCGGTTGCAATGACACCGAAGTTGATCTCCTTCAGCTCAGAGGCATGCGCCATGCAGGCCACAGACAGGGCGAATGCCCCGACAAGCGATTTGAGAGGGTTCTTCATGAATTCTCCATTCGGGTTACTCGGTTGGGACATCAGGAACGAAAAGCCGATGCGAGCGTCCGCTGCCGGAACGCCATCTCGGGCGCGCCTTCCGACCGGGGTGCGAACAGTTCCCACGCGCTGCTGCCATACAGGGTCGCCAGCAACTCCGGGGTGAGCGCCGAGGACGGCCCGTCAAAGACAACCTTCCCCGCATTGAGCGCGATGGTTCGCTCGCAGTAACGGATGGCGAAATCCACTTGGTGAAGGGACACCAAAACGGTGCAACCGTGCTGACGATTCAGGGACTGGAGCAACTCCATCACGCGTCGGGACGATTCCGGGTCGAGCGAGGCGATTGGCTCGTCGGCGAGAATGAGCCGCGCGCCCTGTACGAGGCAGCGGGCAAGCGCCGCGCGCTGCTGCTGACCTCCCGACAGGGTGCTGGCGCGACGCCAGGCGGTATCCTCGATTCCCATCGCTGCCAACGCCTCGATTGCCTGGCGCCGTTGCCCTGGCGTAAAGCGCATCAGCAGGCTTCGCCACCATGGCGTGCGGTGCAGCTGCCCGACCAGCACGTTGACGATCACCGGAAGTCGATTGACGAGATTGAACTGCTGGAAGACGAACCCCACACGACTTCGGACCTCGTTGGCCCTACAAACCAGCTCGCCGGCGACCTGCACCGGAGTGCCGAGGACCTCTACGTCACCACCTGTCGCAGTAATGAATCCAGGAATGTGTCTAAGCAGGGTCGATTTACCCGACCCAGACGCGCCCAGTAGCGCAACCATCTCGCCTTCGCGGACACGAATCGACACGCCGTCCAGCGCCAGGCAGCCGTCGAAGGACTTGCTGAGGTCGCGTGTCACCAGGGCATCAGGCACAGTGGCTTCCATGTCACACGATTGCAATGAACGAGATCTAAAACGGCCGACAGACAAACGTGGAATTTGTGTGGGGCGATGTACAACTTCGCCCGCTAAGCATCGTGTACCGACATGACGGTTTGTTTACGGCGCCGCGAACCGAGGGCGTCGGGTCAGATGAGCGCCGTCTCAACGGAGAACCATGAGAATTTTCGACGAAGCAATGAGAATCAATGGCGAGCGCCGGCGACGCTCATCCGTGATCGAGGTGTTCGATCCGTTCAGCGCTCGATGCATCGGTACCGTACCGCGAGCCGAAATCCGGGATGTTAGAGAGGCCATCGATGCCGCAGCCGCGTATCGGCCGCGTCTTAGCCGCTACCAGCGCTCGGAGATCCTCGGCCAGGCCGCCGCCGAAGTCGTGGCCAGAACCCGGGAAATCGCCGAGCTGATCACGCTTGAGTCGGGCCTGAGCCTTCAGGACAGCCTGTATGAGGCAGGCCGGGTGCGGGACGTGCTGCTATTTGGATCCCGCGCCGCGCTCGTCGATGACGGCGAGATCTTCTCTTGCGACATCACGCCACACGGCCGGCAGCGACGGGTCTACACGCAGCGCAGTCCGCTTCTTGGTGTGATCACCGCGATCACGCCCTTCAACCATCCGATGAATCAGGTCGCGCACAAAGTGGTTCCTTCGATCGCAACCAACAACCGGCTTGTGCTGAAGCCATCGGAGAAGGTACCGCTGTCGGCACTCCTCTTTGCGGACATTCTTTACGAGGCGGGCCTGCCACCGCCCATGTTCCAGGTGGTGACCGGCGAGCCCGCGGAAATCGCGCTCGAACTCCTCACCCACCCATCGGTTGAGTTGATCACCTTCACCGGCGGCGCATCAATTGGCAAGCAGATCGCTCAGGTGGCGGGCTATCGCCGCATGGTGCTTGAGCTTGGTGGCAACGATCCGCTGATCGTAATGGACGATGCCGATCTGGAGGAAGCAGCGACGCTCGCCGCTTCCGGGTCGTACAAGAACTCGGGTCAGCGCTGCACGGCGGTCAAGCGAATCCTTGCACACGAGTCGATCGCTGATGACTTTGTCGATCGCCTGGTGGCAAAGACGCGGGCATGGAGCTTTGGCAATCCCGGCGACCCGTCAATCGAGATGGGGACGGTCATCAGTGAACGGGCTGCGATGCTTTTCGAGTCACGCGTCAACACCGCTATGCAGCAAGGCGCAAAGCTTCTGGTCGGAAACGACAGGGATGGCGCCCTGTATTCACCGACCGTGCTCGATCATGTTCGACCCGAGATGGAACTGGTTCGCGAGGAGACCTTCGGCCCGGTCTCGCCAGTCATCCGTTTCAGCGACCTGGACGAAGCGATCCGGATTGCGAATGGAACCGCGTTCGGGCTGTCATCGTCGGTGTGCACCAATAGACTGGATGTCGTCACGAAGCTCGTCAACGAACTGCACGTCGGCACGATCAATATTCGCGAGGTTCCGGGCTTTCGCCTTGAGCTGACGCCCTTTGGCGGTATCAAGGACTCAGGCCTTGGCTACAAGGAGGGCGTTGTCGAAGCAATGAAGAGCTTCACAACGATCAAGACCTACTCGCTTCCGTGGCCGACCTGATCCGCGGGAGACAAGATTGAATTTCAGTGGCGAAGCACGCGACTATCTGAGTGTGATCCTTGCCCGGGCGCAACACAGTCCGGTTGATTCCTGGACGTCATGGTGGCTGGACGGATGTCCATTTCGCCTGGGCCGGCTGTCCGTCGAGCGCGCTGAGCGCCTGTCTGTCGCATTGCCGGCAGACGCACCCCTTGCAAGGGTGGGCGGGCACTACCTCTGGCACGCTGCTCACCTGTCGGCGAGCGAGCGAAGCGAAATGCTGCAATCGATTGCCGAGGAGCTCCGCAACCACGGACTTATCACGGGCTGGCGGGGGGAGGCGTTTTCAACCTGGGGTCACCGGCAGGATAGCTGGCCTTATGAACAGCCGGAGCTCTTCCGGCTCGAACGAGCTGCCTTCAGATATTTCGGCTTGCGCAGTCACGCTGTGCATGTCCACGGCCTCGGTCACGATGGCCGGATGTGGTGCGGACGACGCTCGCTCAGCAAGGCAATCGACCCAGACCGCCTGGACAACCTGGCCGCGGGCGGCATTCCCGCGGGAGAGGGTCTGGAGGAATGCGCCATCCGGGAGGTATTCGAAGAGGCGGGCCTCACACGAACGCCCTCCGATCTGATCGGTCCGCAGCGTGAAGTCCTGACCGAAAGGCTGGCGCCCGAGGGTTGGCACAGCGAACGACTGTTTGTGTTCTCGCTTGCGCTCGGACCCGACGATCACCCCGTCAATCAGGACGGCGAGGTGAGCCGGTTTCACTCGCTCGAGGCGGCAGAAGTAATCGATCTGATACGGACTGGCTCGTTTACCGAAGACGCGGCATGCGCCATCGCTGCAACTTTCTGCCGCTAGCGCCGCCAGCCACCGCCAGTGTTGTGCCGTTGATCACGCCGCTCGTCGGGATGCAACCTCAAGCGGTGTCAGAAGCAAACGTATTGAATCCTTCGACGGCCGATCTGCAGGATCATCCAAAGACGTTCAACCAACCATTTTCGATGATGCAATGCTGAGGTGCGCTGATCAATCGAAAGCCTGATCCGTCATCAATTCTTCATGCAGCCCCCTGACACTGTTCGCAACACGTTGTCATCTCAGCCCGGAGGGGTTCATGAAGCGCAGAACATTTGTCAATGCGGCCGGCGCGGCTGCTGTCATCGGGCCCGCCCTGCCTGCCCGGGCGCAAGCCGCCCGGGCCATTTGCTACAACTGCCCGCCCGAATGGGCAGACTGGGGCGGCATGCTCAAGCTGATCGGACAGTCGACCAGCATCGTCGTTCCACCCGACAACAAGAACTCGGGCCAGTCGCTGGCTGCTCTCATCGCCGAGCGTGCCAAGCCGGTGGCCGACGTGGTCTACCTGGGCGGACAGGTCGGGCCACAGGCCCGCGCCGCCGATGTGCTGGCACCGTACAAACCAGCGCGTTGGGATCAGATTCCAGCTGGAATGAAGGACCCCGACGGCTACTGGTTCACGATCCACTCTGGAACGCTCGGTCTGTTCGTCAATCGTGCAGCGCTTCGCGGCAAGCCGGTTCCTGCGAGCTGGGCCGATCTTCTAAAACCCGACTACCGCGGTCTGGTTGGATACCTCAACCCCGCCAGCGCCGCGGTCGGGCAGGTTGGCGTGATCGCGGTAAACCTTGCGCTCGGCGGTGATTACGCGAACCTCGGACCCGGGATCGATTTCTTCCGGCGCCTGCAGGCCAACCAACCCGTTGTTCCGACCCAGACGTCCTATGCTCGTGTTCTGTCCGGCGAGATTCCCATTCTTCTCGACTACGACTTCAACGCCTATCGCGGCAAGTACGCAGACAAGGCGCCCGTAGAGTTTGTGATCCCCCGCGAGGGAACCCAGCAGCTCCCTTACGTAATGGGTCTTGTGGCACGCGGCCCCAATCCGGACAATGCCCGAAGAGTGCTCGATTTCGTTCTGAGTGACCAGGGCCAGCGTCACTGGGCGGGCGCGTACCTGAGACCGGTCCTGTCATCGGCAATGAGCGATGAGGTGCGTTCACGGTTTCTCCCCGACGCGGACTACGCACGTGCCCGTCCGCTGGACGTGTTCCAGCTTGCCGCCGCCTCGCGCGCGATCGCGGATCGCTACCAGAAGGAAATCGGCTGAGTCGCGAGAACAAGCGGATGCGGGCGCGAGCAAACAGCATCCCTGCCCGTATTCCGCCCGGATGGGTTGAGTCACCGCTGCTGCTCCTGCCGGCAGCGGTGGTCTTTTGCGCGTTCTTCCTTTTTCCGATGGGTCGCTTGGCGCTGATCGGAGGTTCCGGCCCGCTAGGCTGGGGGGCTTATGGCGCTGCATTGAGTGACCCAAGGTACCTGGCGAGTCTTGCATCGACGATCCTCCTTGCAGCCGCCACCACGCTGGTCACCTTGATCGTATCGACAGTCAGCGGCGTGTTTCTGACCCGTCACCGGTTTTCAGGGCGGAGCCTGGTTGTATCAATGCTGACCCTGCCCCTCGCCTTCCCCGGTGTGGTGATCGGCTTCATGGTGATCATGCTGGGCGGCAGGCAGGGGCTGATACCTTCGATGACCGACGCCCTGTTTGGTGAGCGCTGGGTGTTCGCCTATTCCATGACGGGTCTTTTTATTGGCTACCTCTATTTTTCGATTCCCCGAACGATTCTCACGATCATGGCAAGCGCCGAGAAGCTCGACCCGCGAATCGAAGAGGCCGCTCGTTCGCTGGGCGCAGGCCCGATGCGGGTCGCCCTCGATGTGATCGTCCCGGCGCTCAAGCCGGCGCTTGTTGCCGCAGGCGCTATCTGCTTTGCCACAGCGATGGGCGCATTCGGTACCGCCTTCACGCTCGCCACTCGAATCAACGTCCTCCCGATGGTGATCTACACCGAGTTCACCCTGCAGGCCAATATCGCAATGGCTGCGGCGCTGTCGTTCGTCCTTGGCGCGATCACCTGGGCCGCGCTTGCGCTGGCCCGAAGCGTATCGGGCACCAGCGTTGCCGCGGCGGGCTGAGACCATGACACAGGAACCGGCGGACCGGAGCATCCAGCGGGGGCCTGGACGTGGGATCACCTTTTGGCTGCAGCTCCTGATCACCGTGCTTCTGTGTGTCTTCCTGATTCTCCCGGTCATGATGTCGCTTCTTGCCGGATTCACCGCGAACTATCTTGAGGGCTGGTCGAGCGGGCTCACGACAGCCTGGCTGATCAAGGTTCTTGCTGAGTACCATGCCTCCATCGCACTGTCGCTGCAGGTTGCCTTTGCCTGCCTCGCCTGCAATCTGCTGATCGGGGTACCAGCCGCCTACGCCCTGTTCCGAAGTCCATCGCGCGCGAGCCGCGTGATCGAGGAATTGCTGGTCATGCCAGTCGCAGTGCCAGGGCTCGCTACCGCGCTTGCGCTCATCGTGACATTCGGCGGCTGGGGCGAGTGGCGACAGAGCTGGCTCTTCATCTTGATCGGTCATGTGCTGTTCACGCTGCCTTTCATGGTCCGGAGCGTGCTCGCCGTGATGAGTTCAATCGATCTGGCCGCGCTCGAGGAGGCCGCACGAAGCCTGGGCGCGAACTTCTGGCAGCGGATGGTTTATGTTGTGCTGCCCAACAGCGCAGGCGGCATCGTCGCTGGCTCGCTGATGGTGGTGACGCTATCGCTCGGCGAATTCAATATGACTCTGCTTCTGCACACCCCGCTCACGAAGACGCTACCCGTCGGCCTCGCCGATGCCTATGCATCGCTGCGACTAGAGGTCGGCAGCGCTTACACGGTGATTTTCTTCGTGCTGATCGTCCCGCTTCTGATCGCGCTTCAACGGGTCAATGGGAGATCCCGATGACCTCTGATGGTGTCTCCGTTCGCCTCGCAAACTGTGCCCGCACGTTTACCGACGGCACCCGGGCACTCAAGGGCTGCGATCTCGTCATTGAGTCAGGCGAGACGATCGTACTGCTGGGTCCCTCGGGCTGCGGCAAGACGACACTGCTCAGAATCATCGCTGGCCTGGATTTTCCAGATCCGGGCGGACACGTCTGCTTCGATGAACGCGACGTCACCGAACTCCCCGTCGAGAAGCGGGGCGTCGGAATGGTGTTCCAGAGCTACGCCCTGTTCCCGAACATGGATGTGGCACAGAACATTGCGTACGGACTCACGGTACGCCGAATCGCCGGCGCCGAGCGCGACCGCAGGGTGACCGACATGCTCGCGATGATGCGGATCGAAGAGTTGCGACACCGGCGAATCGACCAGCTCTCCGGCGGGCAACGCCAGCGGGTGGCACTCGCGCGTGCAATCGCAGCCCGACCAAAGGTGTTGCTGCTCGATGAACCGCTCACTGCCCTCGATGCCAGGCTTCGTGATGAGCTTCGGCTCGAGATCGATCAGTTGCTTCGGACGCTCGGTATCACTGCAATATACGTCACGCACGATCAGACCGAGGCGATGGCACTTGCCGACCGGGTAGTGGTCATGAACCAGGGTCAAATCGAACAGACAGGTACGCCCAGACAGATCTACGAGACCCCAGCGACAGCCTTTGTGACCGCCTTCATTGGCACCATGAACCAGCTGTCAGGTAATGTGTCTGCCGGGTTTCTGACCGTCGGTTCAAACCGCATTGCAGTCGATGCGCCGGATGGTCCGGCCGCCCTGCTCTTCAGACCGGAGGACCTTCGCCTGTCTGCCGAGGCGGATGCGCACTTCACCGCGACGGTCACAAGCTGCTTGTATTTTGGCGATCATCTTCGCCTGACTCTGAATGTCGGTTCGGAACAGTCGCTTATCGCCCGGCTTGCGCCGCGCGAGCAGATTGCCATCGGTCAGCGGGTTGGCTGCGTGATTACCTCCAGCCAGATCCAGACGGACATCCGGCCCAGGTCGGGTGTCTAACTCCGGAGTTGCATCATGCTCATCTGTCAGATCAGCGATCTACACATTCGACGCGAGGGCAGCCTCGCCTACGGCATCGTGGACACGTCGGCGATGCTCGAGCGCTGCGTGAGCCAGATCCTGGCGCTTGCGCAACGCCCGGTGGCCGTGATCGCGACCGGCGACCTCGTCGACTTTGGACGTCCCGAGGAGTATCGCCGGCTTCGCAACCTGCTCGAGCCACTCCCGATGCCGGTCTATCTTCTACCCGGAAACCATGACGACCGGCAGGAATTGCGACGAGCCTTCCCGACACATCACTACCTGGGTCAGTCGACCGAGCATATCCAGTTCGTCATCGAAACGCTTCCGGTACGAGTGATCGCGCTGGACACCGTTGTGCCCGGCGAGAGCGGCGGCTCACTCTGCGGCGACCGGCTCGCCTGGCTGGACCGTACCCTTTCCACAGCACCAAAGCGGCCCACCATCATTGCGATGCATCACCCTCCGTTCCTGACCGGCATCGGTCACATGGATCGTATCGGCTTTGCCGACCGCGACGCGCTTGCCGGCGTCATTGCGCGACACCCGCAGGTCGAGCGCATCATCTGCGGCCATTTGCATCGCTCGATCACAACCCGATTCGCAGGGACAATCGCCAGCACCTGTCCCAGCCCCGCGCACCAGGTGGCGCTTGATATCGACAGCGAGGCCGCCGACTGCTTCGTGATGGAGCCGCCGGGCTTTCACCTCCACTGGTGGAGCAGCGGCCGGCTTGTGTCACATGTTGCCGTGATCGGCGACTACCCCGGCCCGTATCCCTTCCGGAAGAAGGGCGAGCTGATTGACGGTTGACTCAGGCTGCGAGGGCCTCTGCGGCACCGGTCCGCGCGGCCGCCTCAAAGCGGCGCGCGAACCGAGTCGAGATCGATTCAATGTCCAGTAGCATAAGAAAATCTGCGGTGTTGAAATCCGCATCCACCGCGGGTAGGCCACAGATCCTGGCCCCGATGCGCAGATAGCCACGAATCAGGGTCGGCACCCTCGCAGGTTCCCCGGTCGCAAGCCGGTGCACATCAAGCCCGACACGAGGCTGAACGCGTAGCGCAGGCTCGACCATGTTTGGCCTCATCGCATCGTAGAGATTGGCCGCGTAGACGCCGCCATCGGTCATCGACACCGATGCACAGCCCATCAGGTAAGACAACCCGCGCTCGCGTGCGTAATCGATCAACGCAGACCACATGAGCGCAAGGACCGCGCTTCCCCGCCATGCGGGATCGACACAGGACCGGCCAATCTCGGCCGCCTGCGGCCTGAGCACTGAAAGCGGACTGAGATCAAATTCGCGCTCCGAATAGCATGCACCCAGCCGGGCAGCGCCCTCGGGCGTGAGAATCCTGTAGGTGCCGATCACCCGCCCCTGCTCGGCTTCGAAGGCAAGCAGGTGGTCGCAGTGGTCATCAAAGATATCCCAGTCGAGGCCGGGTCTGCCGCTCCCAAGGCGGGCGCCCATCTCGTCGGCGAATACGCGCCACCGCAAGCGCTGCGCCGCCTCGACCTCGGACCAGCTGCGGGCAAGCCGCACGTAGAAGCGGCGTCCCGCGGCCAGTTCAGCAGGGCGGGTCACGTCAATCCCTCGATCGATACGAATCAGCATTGCGAACCTCCGGTCAACCCCCGAGATCGTCGCGTTTCAACATTGCAGCAATGTGTCTGATTCGTTGCGGAATTGTTTCGATTGGCGCTGGTCTTCGATTCGTCATCGCACGACGTGATACTCACATTCATGATCAACGCGAGACCATAGACCGCCATGAGCGTCTGCCCCATCAACGAATTGCGCTCCATCCTTTCTGAACGCGGCGCGCTCCGCTATTTGGACGCCACCCGACATGTCGAGCACGCGCTTCATTGCGCCACACTTGCCGAGCGCGAGGGATCACCCGCGTGGCTGGTGACCGCTGCCCTCACGCATGACATTGGTTATCTGCTCACCCCGAATGCAGACCCGGAAGACGCCCAGGCCGAGTCTGACCAGCACCATGAGACCGGCGCACGTTGGCTGGACGCGCGTTTCGATCGGCGCGTTGGCCTACTGGTCGCAGCACACGTCGATGCAAAACGTTACCTGTGTACGACCGAGCCGGGCTATATGCGTGCGCTTCCCATGGCCTGTCTGCGATCGCTCGCGCTTCAGGGTGGTCCGATGTCTTCGGCGGAAGTGGAGAGATTTGACACCGGACCGCTTGCGAAGGAAGCGCTGCGACTTTGCCGGTGGGATGACCGGGCGCGCCGAGGCGGGGCCGACGGCACACGCCTCGAGCACTTCCTGAGCATCGCCCGCCTGGCGATCCGACCGGCGCTACGCGGCTGGTCTTGACGGGGCGGCCTCGACCTTTTCGCGACTTACACCGGCCGCGTTTCAGAGGCGCGCAGCCGCGTCACTCCGGACGATACCTGCAACGGACGTTCACCTTCGATCAGCGCCTGCACCATGACCTCGAACTGCGAAGCAATTGCCGGCCAGTCAAGCTGAGATACCGCTTCGCGAGCGCCTTGGCCCATGGATCGCCGTCTTTGAGGGTCGGCCGCCAGGGCACGCGCAGAGTTGACAAAGCCCCGCGCGTCCTCCGGATCGCTCAGCCATCCGGTCGACCCGCTTTCGATCAGCTCGGCAGCCGCAGCATGGCGAAACGCAACCGTCGCCAGTCCACTTGCCATCGACTCAGTAACAACGTTTCCGAAGGTCTCTGAGAGGCTGGGAAACAGGAACACGTCGGCGCTCGCGTAGTGCCGCGCAAGTTCGGTCCCGGTCTGTCGCCCGGCGAAGATCGCATCCGGACAGGCCCGGGCGAGCATCTCGCGCATTGGCCCATTACCGACAAACACAAGCTTTGAGTCCGGTGCGAGGTC
>CAMBZS010000062.1 GCA_945872335.1 Bordetella parapertussis
ATCGACGACAGATCGTAGCGGGAAGTATCCTCGGCGAACATCATGCGCCACATGGTGGGAACCGCAGGCGCCATCGTGATGCGCTCACGCGCAATCGATTCAAGAAACCCCTGCGGTGTGAAGGCGTCGCCAAAGAACACTTTCCCACAGCCCGCCACATAGGGCACCACCACGTTGACCCAGGCGGCAAAAGACGGTTGCATCATCACGAGTGCCGCATCGCGGGTGGTGACCGTGCCATAGAGCACCTGCCCGGCCTTGGCATTTTCCGCCAGCGTTCGATGCGTGTGCATCACGCCCTTGGGGCGTCCGGTGGAGCCCGAGGACAGAATGATCGCAGCCAGGTGATCGGGCTTAAGCGCCAGCGGGTCGGCGGGAGCTGCGGCGAGCAGCGCCTCCCATTCCGGATCGCCATTGCGCTTGTTCCCCAGACTCAGCCCGAGCGCCGTGTGACCGTGGCGCTTGGCGTGGCGGAGCACGTCTCCCGCGAGCGAGGTGAGATCGGCATCATGAACCAGCGTGGTGGCGCCCAGCCAGGACAGGGTCTCGCCCAGCCGCTCGGGGGTCTCGCGGATATGCAGGCTGCACGACACGCCGCCCGCAAGCGGTACGCCAAACCAGGCGAGCGCATGCCTCACCGATGGTTTGCACAGGAATGCAATGCGATCGCCTGCCACCAGTCCGCGGGCCGCGAACGCGCCGCCGATCGCGAGGCTCGCCTGCCAGGCCTGGCGTCCTGAGATCCGCTCTGTGGGATCGGCGAAGAGTTCGAGCGAGCCGCGCCAGCGGCAGGCTCGGGCATAAAGCCCGGCCAGCGTGTCCGGCGGCGGGAGCAGGGTGGGCATCACCATGCGTCAGCCCATCCGCAATACGATCTTTCCCAGATGCGCAGAAGACTCCATCAGCCGATGCGCCTGGGTGGCCTCGGCGAGCGTGAACTCGGCGTTGACTACGGAGCGGATCGTTCCGGCTGCAAGGAGCGGCCACACCCGGGCCTCCAGACCCTGCGCGATCACAGCCTTTTGCTCGGTGGTTCGCGGCCGCAATGCCGATCCGGTGATGACGACCCGCCGCATCAGAATGGGGCCCAGATCAAGCATGGCTTCGCGCCCCTGCATGAAGGCGAGCTGGATCAATCGGCCATCCATGCCCAGCAGATCGACATTCTTTTTCAGGTAATCGCCACCGATATAGTCGAGCACCATATTGATGCCGCGAGGTGCAGCGAGTCGTTTGACCTCGGCATGAAAATCGGATTCTCGATAATTGATCACATGATCTGCGCCGAGCGCGAGGCAGAACTGCGCCTTGTCGGCCGAGCCGACGGTGGTGTAGACCGTAGCGCCAAAGGCCTTGGCCAGCTGAATGGCGGTTGAGCCAATGCCGCTTGAGCCGCCGTGAATGAGAATGGATTCGCCCGCGCTCAGGTGACCGGTTTCAAACACGTTCACCCAGACCGTGAAGAATGTTTCGGGAAGCGATGCCGCGTCTCGAAGCGACCAGCCCCCGGGAACAGGCAGGCAGTGCGTGCCGTGTACGGCCACGTATTCGGCATAGCCGCCGCCGTGCGTCAGCGCACACACTGCATCACCGACCTTCCATCGCGCTGTGCCTTCGCCCACCGCCACGACCTGACCGGCGACTTCCAGACCCAGAATCGGCGAGGCATCCTTCGGGGGCGGGTAGCTGCCGGACCGCTGGGCGACATCGGGCCGGTTCACGCCGGCATAAGCCACCTTGATCAGTACCTGCCCCGCAGCAGGACTCGGCACGGACCCGTCAACGATTCGGATCGCCTCTGGGCCGCCGCCCGAGCCGTGGTCAGCGTGGCGCATGGTGTGAGGAAGCGTCATCATGATTCCTTCAGAGAAAGGGGCTGCAAGCTTACTCGCGGATACGGAGTCCACCGTCGCCGCCGCGGCGAATCGCCGGAATGGCGAGTGTGATCAGTACGAAGACACCGGTGACAAATTTGAGATCGGAGGGCCGCATGCCAGCTGCCAGCGCCGCTGAGATCACCTGGTAGTAGACGATCGCTCCCACCACAGGCGCGAGCACCTGACGGGCTAGGGTGCGCGTGCCGACCAGCGTTTCGCCAAGGATCAGCGCGGCGAGGCCATTGATCAGCACGCCAAAGCCGAGGTTTACATCGGCAAAGCCTTGGTTCTGGGCGAGCAGTCCGCCAGCGAAAGCGGCCAGCGCATTGGCAAGGCCCAACCCGATGATGGTGTAAGCGGCAACGTTCACGCCCTGTGCGCGTGCCATCGGGATGCTCGAGCCCACCGCCCGCATCGCTGCGCCGATGCCGGTACGCAGAAACCACCATAGTGCCGCTGCTGTACCCGTGACCATGAACGCAAGCATGATTGCCTGCCACAGCGAGTCGCCCTTTCGATCTCCCAGCACTACGCTGAAAGCGTTCGAAAAATTGAATAGAGGAATGTTGGGTTGCCCCATGATCCGGAGGTTGACGCTGTAGAGCATGGTGAGCACGATGATTCCGCAGAGGAGCGTATTCACCTTGATACGCTCATGAATCCAACCGGTGGTGCAGCCTGCTAGAAACCCTGCCGCTGCTGCGGCCGCAAGCGCTGCAAAGGGGTTCCAGCCACTCACCATGCATGCTGCACAGACCGCAGCGCCCAGGGGAAACGTGCCCTCGCTGGTCAGATCAGGAAAATTGAGCGCACGAAACGGTAACCAGATCGCGAGCGCCACGAAAGCGTAGAGCAGGCTCTGGACGAGCGTGACTGGAACCAGTGCGATGAACGACTCGATCATGACGGGGCAAGGAGCATCTTGTCGTCGAGCAAATGGAATTTCTCGACCAAGCCGTCCACAGTCAGTTGCGACTTCTGCTCGCCCGATACATCGAGAATAATCCGGCCCGCATTCATCATCAGGAGTCGATTGCCGTAGCGCAGCGCATGCGACATGTTGTGCGTGACCATCAACGTTGTGAGCTGCGCGCCCTTGATGGCATCCAGCGTTGCATCCATGACCGCTTGCGCAGTGCGCGGGTCGAGCGCAGCGGTATGTTCATCGAGCAGCAAGAGCGCGGGTCGTTTCATCACCGCCATCAGGAGTGCAAGCGCCTGGCGTTGCCCGCCGGACAGCATCGAGACTTTGGTGGTCAGTCGCGACTCGAGCCCCAGTCCGAGCGAGGCGAGGCGACCGGCGTAGCGCGCGCGCCCCTGGCGACTGAGGGCCAAGGCGAGGGTGCGTGTCTCGCCTCGCGATTCCGCCACCGCCAGATTTTCTTCAATGGTCATCGATGCGGCGGTGCCGACCAGGGGGTCCTGGAAAACGCGGGCAACCCAGCGGGCTCGGCGGTGAGTAGGCAGCGCGGTGAGATCATGTGCACCCACGGCAAGCGTGCCAGCGTCAAGAGCGATGTCGCCAGCCAGGGCATTGAGCAGCGTGGACTTACCCGCACCGTTCGATCCAATGATGACCGCGAAATCTCCCGCAGCCAGGTCGAGATCGACGCGATCCAGCGCCTGGCGCGCGTCAGGCGTGCCGGGGTTGAAAACCTTGCAGAGTCCGCGTGCCGCGACGCCGCCTGCTTCATCCATGGAGTGGGCGCCGTTTATTGGATGACGCAGCTAGCGCAGGCCTTGTAAGCATCTGGCACTGAAATCTTGTAGCGCTCCATCTGCTTGGCTGAGAAAAAGGCTTCGTGGTCCTTGGGGTTCGGACGGTGGTTGGCCATTTCGGAGGGCTTCTTGCCGCGCAGAATGTCAGCTGCCATACGCCCTGCAATGGTGCCCAGAATTTCATACGACGTACCGTAGCTCGCCACTGCGCCGTGGTCGCGGACGATGGGAAACGACGCAGCAATCAGCGGTACATTGATCTGTCCGGCGGCCGCAGCGATGGCTGGGGCCGCGGGAATGAGGAGATTTGACGGCAGGATGTAGATGAAATCAGTGCCGCGCAGCGATTGAATTCGCGGCGCGATGTCGTTGACCGTATCCACCGCCACCGAGCGCACCTCGATGCCGAGTTTCGCGCCGGCCGCCTTGGCCAACTCGGTGTGCGTGACGTCGTTGGCCTCGCCCGGATTAAAGGGAAGGCCCATCGATTTCGCCTTGGGAAACAGGGTCTTCCCAAAGGCGAGCACCGCTTCCATGTCGTGCAGGTTGGACACACCCACGTAGCGGTCACTGCCCTTGTCCCAGGAAGATACCAGCCCTGCCTTGATCGGGTCGGAAACAATACCGAAGACGATGGGCAGGTTCTGATTTTTGACCACGCCTCGAGCAGCCTGCGATACGGGCGTGGTGATGGTGAACAGGAGCGCCGGGTTCCGCGACTCGGCCTGCGCGAGCAGTTGCGGGATGAGAGCGGGGTTGAAGTTGCCCATGCTCTGGGTGAAGACGATGTCCTTGCCCTCTGCAAATCCCTGGCGAACGAGTTCCTCGCGGAACCCCTTTTCGGTCTGCTGCAAGGTGGGGTGAGGGCCGTTCACCGCAATGGCGACCACCCGCTGGGCGTTCGCGGGCGCGGTGGTCAATCCAAAAGCCAACGCGGTTGTGGTCAGCGCAATTCGAATGATGCTCATGAGGGTCTCCGTCAATTTTTTTGGTGAGCAGGCACTACAGCGCCCGCCCGATGATTTCGCGCATGATTTCATTGGTGCCGGCATAGATGCGATGAACCCGCGCATCCGCCCACATGCGGGCGATGGGGTATTCCCACATGTAGCCGTTGCCGCCGTGCAGTTGCAGGCACGCATCGAGCACTTCGTCCTGAACTTCAGTGGAATAGAGCTTCGCCATGGCGGCGGTGTGCATGTCGAGATCGCCTCGTGCGTGCATCTCGATGCACCGGTCAGTGAAAATTCTGAGCGCCTGGGTTTTGGTGGCGCAGCTTGCAAGTTGGAAGCGCGTGTTCTGAAAATCGAACACTGGCTGGCCAAACGCCTTGCGATCCTTCACGTAGCGGATGGTGGCCTCGAGCGCAGCCTCGCAGGTGGAGGCCGCGCGCACCGCTACCAGGATGCGTTCCTGCACCAGCTCCGACATGAGCACCTTCCATCCCCCATGCTCTTCTCCGAGCATGCTTGAGGCGGGTACGCGAACATTGTCAAAAAACAGCTCGGCGGTGTCCTGCGCTTTGTTACCCAGTTTCTTCAGGTTTCGGCTTTTGCGATAGCCGGGCAGCGAGGTGTCAACCAGAAAGAGCGACACCCCTTTGGCTTTGCGAGCAGGATCCGTCTTGGTGACCAGCACGATCAGATCGCCAACGATGCCATTGGTGATGAAGATCTTCGAGCCATTGATGACATAGGAGTCGCCATCGCGGACGGCGGTGGTTCGGATGCCAGCCAGATCGCTGCCCGATGAGGGTTCCGTCATGCCGATTGAGGCAACTGCCTCGCCCGAAGCGAGCCTGGGGAGCCAGTGTTGCTTCTGGTCATCCGTGCCGTGATGTACCAGATAGGGCGCGACGATGCCGGTGTGAAGCTCGAACGCAGGCGCTGCCAGACCGACGCGCGCGTGCTCCTCGGTGGCAACCGCAAGGAACCGAAAATCATCGCCTGAGCCGCCATAGGCTTCGGGAATGCCGGCACCGAGAATGCCAACGTCACCAAAGCGTTTCCAGATTGACTTGGGCACCATCCCCTGGTCTTCCCAGTCGGCCATGCCGGGAACCAGTTCGGCTTCGTAGAAGCGCCTGACCATTTGCCGGAAAGCTTCATGGTCGGCATCGTAGAGTGTGCGTGGCACACGCAGGGGGGGGAGGGCGGAGGCGTGGTCGGTTCGGGCGTTCATGGTGCTCTGTCAGTGAAAAGGTGCGCTGGCGGCGCGTGGCGGAGCGGCTCGGCCCTTGCCTGCGGGTTGGGCCGCCAAATCGGTGGCTGGCCAGGGTAGGCAGGCTGGTGACTCGTCACGCGAGTTCACCCAGCAGACGGCCGCGATCGGTGATGGCGCGCCCGTCGAGCCGGATCGTACAGCCCCGGACCGGCAGATCAAAGTGCCCCAGCGTGTGGCGGCCCGCCACTTCGTTGGCGCCGGTTGAATAGAGGAAGTTGCCTGCGGAGGCGCGAAGCTCGGTGCCGTTGAAGTCACGCCGGTCGTAGAAGGTCATGGCGTCCCACCGCGCGGCGGGGTTCATCCCCCAGCCGACATGCGAGACCGCGTAGGCCGCCCGGTCGCCCCAGGCCTCGAAGTAGCCGCGCATCATGTCGGCATCTGCACCGTGTCCGTCGATGGCGGTGACATGGTCGTTCTCAATCACCAGACGGACGCTGTCGGTGAGATAGCGCTTGAAGGTGAGGTTGACATCGCCTGGCGCCATCACCAGTACACCGTTCACCGACGATGCCGCGGGGAATGCGAGGCATAGCCCGCCCGGCCAGTGCGTGACCGACCCAGGACGGGTGGAATAGCCCCAGACCCCGCCCACCCGCGCGCCCGTGAGTGACACGCGCAGGTCGGTGCCAGCCTCGGAGTGCACCTGCATGGAACGCGCCTCCTTTAGCATGCGCATGCCGAGCTTCACCTTGGGTTCGAGCACGGGCGAGGGCGAGAGCCGCTCGAGTACCTCGGGATGCTCGTTGGAAATCATGAGAAGGCGCGCGCCGCCCTTCAGGATGTCGGGCAGTTCGGCCGCATGGAGCAGGCCCTCAACGGTGAGGTCGACGACCAGCGTGGAAGCGGCGAGTGCCGATATCACTGGCTGCAGACGCTGCAGCGCATCGCTTGCGCCAGTCGACCGTACCGGCGCGGGCGCGGTGAGACGGGGGCTTGGAAGTGTGAGGTGAAAGGCCCGCGCCTTGATCGACAGCAAGGCCAGTTCGGCCAGTTCGACATTGACCTGTCGGGACTGGGTTTCGGACAGGATCGCCACTGCATCGCCCGCCTTGACGCCACAAAGCGTGAAGACCTCGGCGAAACAGTCGATCCATTTGCCTTCAATGCGTTCGCGCAGCAACGGGGTTCCTTTGTTCGGGCCGCTGGATTTGCTCTGCGCCTGCACAATCGGCGGCAAACGGGCGATGGTCGCGGAGGCAGCGGATGCGCTAGCGAAGCGTCCTCGCGCGGCACTGAAACGGGCAGCGGTCTAGCGGGCGTTCAACGAAGTCTCAGTGTTGCAACGTGTGATCGGCGCGTCAATCAGCCCGGATGTTCGCCGTCCGGATGACGCGGGTCCAGGATTCCGACTCCGATCGTACCAGTGATGCCAGCGCTTCGGGACCCATAAATCGGATTTCGACCCCGGCTGCCGCGGCGCGCTTGCGCGTGTCGTCCTGCTCGAGCGAGTCGCGCAGCGCCGCCGTGAGTCGCGCGAGCGCGTCGGCCGGCGTGGCCGCCGGTGCGAACAAGGCGACCCAGCCCTCAAGCTCGAAGCCCGCCAGACCCGCTTCCGCCGTGGTGGGCACGGCAGGCAGACCCGGATGCCGGTTCTTGCCCGTGATGGCAAGCCCGCGAAGCTTTCCGCTCTGCACATGCTGCATCACCGAGGGCGGCGTGGTGATGAACAGCTGAACCTGCCCTGCCAGCAGGTCCTGCATGGCGGGGCCTGATCCGCGGTACGGGACATGCAGCATCTGGGTGCCGGTCTGGAGCTTGAAGAGTTCGGTTCCGATGTGGGCGAGCGAGCCATTGCCCTGCGAGGCATAGTTCAGCTTGTTGGGTTCGCGCTTGAGAAGCTCGATGAGTTCGCCGAGCGTCTCTGCGCGTACCGACGGGTGCACCGCGATCACATTGGTGGCCACCGCCACCATGCCGATCGGTGCGAAGTCCTTGTGCGCCCAGTTGAGACCCGACATCAACACCGGATTGGCCAGGTGAAAGGCCGAATACGACGTAAGCAGCGTGTAGCCGTCGGGTGTGGCGCGCGCCACGTGCGCATAGCCAATATTGCCGCTCGCGCCGCCGCGGTTGTCCACCACCACCGGCTGCGCCAGGATCCGTCCCATGGGCTCGGCCACCATGCGGGCTGTCGAATCGACGATACCGCCGGGCGGGGCGGGGACCACCAGACTGACCGGCCGGGTGGGAAACGGCTGCGTCATTGCAGGTCCCGCCCACGACAGACCGATGAGACTTGCGACAATCAGAATGGAACGGCGCACGACGGACCTCCAGTCAAAAAAAGAAGGCTAACCGGCACCGCGTTTGACGAACATCATTGCCCCCATCGGGCTGTGGGCATGGCGGGGGCGGGGTCGCACCCGCGCTGCGACCGCGATGTCTGCGTCGCAGCAGGCTCAGAAGGTAGGCAGCATTCTCGGGATGATGAACTGACCCTCGCCCCACGACTCGGTATGGGGCCGGGCACCGCCGGCCACTTCAAGAACCGCGGCCAGCACGCGATCGCCCGCTTGATCGAGGCTGATTCGACCTTCGATCAAATCGACCAGCGCCACGTCGATTCCGTCTGGCCAGCGCTTGACGGTATCCGGATTGCCGCAAACTTTGAGCGTGGGGGCGAGCGGATTGCCCGATGGGTTGAACACGCCCATGGAGAACAGCGTGATCTGCGCGCCGGCTGCCACCATGCCGGTGATCGAGCAGGGGCTGAAAAACGGCGTGTCCATGAAGGACAGTCCAGGTTGCGAGGGCGGTTGCCCGAAATCCAGACAGTCTGCAAACCGGGCACGACCAATCTTGCAGAGCGCACCCATGGTTTTTTCGACGAGCGTGGTGAGTCCCGCCTCGATGTTCTCTGCCGTCGGGTTAGTGCCCCGATAGCGGTCACCATCGCTGGTCATGCGTGATTCGGTGAGCGCGATCCGGTCGATGATCCGTCGGGCGATGTCTGCGTTGGCAGACTGCGCGCGCACCACGTCTTCGCCACCAATGAACTCTGCGGTTTCGGACACGATCACGCTTGCGCCGAGCTCGACTGCACGGTCGACAAAGCGACCGATGGCCGGATTCGAGCACACCGCGCTCGAGGCATCGGAGCCTCCGCATTCAAGCGCAAACGTGAGCCCGGAAAACGGACACCACTCCCGCTGCATGGGTTGAAGGACCGATACGAGCTGGGTGAGCGCCCTCACGGTTTGAGTGATCGCGTCGTTGATGCCCTGATGATCCATTACCGCCAGGACCCGCACGGGCGTGTGGCCGCCCGCGAGTCGATGTGCCCAGCGCTTCGCCGTGCTTCGATCATGACAGAGCACCACCGCCGCACCGATGTTGGGGTGGGTGATGAGGCTCAGCAACACCTCATCCTGCAGCAGTGCATCCTGCGTTTGGAGCCCGCGCTGAAACTCGCCTCGCACCAGCAGGACCTGATCGATGCCCGGCGGGCGAGATGCGTCGAATCGCACCGCCGACAGCTCTGCGATGCGATTGGCGAGCGCGACTGTCGAGACCAACGCCAGATGATTGCGAACCCCCACACGGCCGTCAGCCCGCCGGTAGCCAGCAAACCCCGGCAATGATTCAACGGCAGTTGTGGACGTGGACATGGTCGCCCGCTGCGATTGATCGGGTGGCGAGCCCGATGACCACACCATATTTGATGACGGGTTCACCCTCGGCGATGTCTCGCGAGGCAGCCTTGTGGCCGAAGGCAATCGGCTCGCGCAGCCTGAGCCCGCAGCGCGTAAGCGTTTCTTCAACCACAGAGTCGATCAGCGTGACGACGTTGTCCGAGGGGTGAACCTGAAGCGCGATTCGCGGCACGCAGCGGGCCTTTCAAACTTGAATATGCGGGATGTTTTGCGAGCGCTTCTAGTGTATCGTCGCCGCCAAACCACAACAATCCCGGAGACAGTCATTTTCAAGCGTCTGCGCCATGTCGCGTTGCTCATTCTGCCCTGGTGCCTGCTGGTGGCGGTCTGGCACACAGTTGCCGTGTCGGGCATGGTGAATCCGGGCCTCATGCCAACGCCCGCGCAGGTCGGCAGCAAGCTCGTGAGCCTGCTCTTCGGGGATCGGCTTGCAATCGACATCCTGCGTTCCACACAGCGTGTCACGCTGGGCGTGCTGCTGGGCATTCTGCTTGCTGTCCCGGTCGGATTCCTGATCGGTTGGTATCGCAACGCGCGAACATTTCTCGATCCGCTTATCAATTTTTTCAGGGCGCTGCCACCGATCGCCCTGATCCCCCTGGTGGTCGTGTATTTCGGTATCGACGAGCCGGCCAAGGTGATCATCCTTTTCTACGCCAGCTTTTTCGCGGGCGTCATCGTCATGTATGAGGGTGTAGCCCAGATCAGTCCAATCTTCATCAAGGTGTCACGAACGCTGGGCGCGAGCGACCGCGAGATTTTTTTCAAGGTGATCGTTCCGCTCACCATGCCTCACATCCTGACCGCACTGCGGGTGGCCCTGGGCGTCGCCTGGGCGACACTGGTGGCTTCGGAGCTGGTTGCCGCGCAGCAAGGGCTGGGTGCGCTCATTCAGAGTGCGGGATCGTTCTTTCAGATCGACGTGATTTATGTCGGGATCGTCTGCATTGGAACCGTTGCGCTCAGCATGGACCTTGCGCTGCGCGCGCTCACGCGTCACCTGATCCGCTGGCAGGACCGGGTCGAGGCGCAGTGATGGAGAGCGTGTCGTGAATGTCCCGCGAATCGTGTTTGACGATGTCTCGGTTGATTTTGAGACCGAACGCGGACCACTCCGGGTGGTCGATCGGGTATCGCTTGCGGTGCACGACCAGGAGTTCATCTGCATCGTGGGGCCATCGGGCTGCGGCAAGACGACCCTCATGAATATTGTGGCGGGCTTCGTTCGGCCGAGTTCTGGACGGGTCACGCTTGACGGTCAGCCGGTCACCGGACCAGGGCGCGACCGCGGGGTGATCTTCCAGGAATACGGCGTCTTTCCCTGGTTGACCGTTCGCGACAACATCCTCTTTGGTCTTCGACTCAAAAGCAGCCGGGTGCCGGCGGCCGAGCAGCAGAGCGTGTGTCAGAAGTATCTTCAGCTGATGGGGCTCGCCGATTTTGCCCAGGCGTTTCCGAAAACGCTGTCAGGCGGTATGCGTCAACGACTGGCCATCGCCCGCGCCTATGCTGCGCAGCCTGAATTTCTGCTGATGGACGAGCCCTTCGGTGCGCTGGATGCGCAGACCCGTTCCAAGATGCAGAATCTGCTGCTGGAGGTGCTCGAACGCGAGGGCAAGACCGTGATGATGATCACCCACTCGGTCGATGAAGCGATCTACCTGGCTTCGCGAATTGTGGTGGTCACTGCGCGGCCCGCGCGCATCAAGGCAATTATTGATGTCCCGTTTGCTTACCCGCGCCACGAAGGCCTTCACGAGACACCTGAATTCGGTGCGCTCAAGGCACACGTGCGCGATCTGGTCATGGCCGAGTACGAGGTGCAGCAGCAGCTCGGCTCGGCCGGTATGGGTGCCGCCTGACATGCATCTTTGCTTTGCACAGGCAGCATGTGGCCTCTTTAACACCACCGCCGGCCAAGACCGGTAAAGGGAGACAGCGTGAACCATCACATCAGAACGGATCGCCGCCAGCTGCTGGTGGCAGGTACCTCGGCCCTGGGGCTCGCGGGCGTGGGCGCCCCTGTCATTGCCCAGCAGCGAACCCGCATCCGGGTGGGCTATGTCGATACACTCGCCGTCACCGGGCAGATCTGGACGGGTGTGCACCGTGGCCACTGGGCGAAGGAGGGCATCGAGTTCGATCCGGTCAAATTCAACACCGGCCTCGAGCTGTTCAACGCCATGATTGGCGGCAGCCTCGATATGCTGTCAACCGGCGCGGTGATCTCCAACTTCCCCGCGCGAGGCCAGGGTAAGGCCTTTCTCATCAACAACATCGAATTCGCGACCGCACAGCTGTGGGTACGCGAAGACCAGGGCGTGAAGAGCTGGGCCGATCTCAAGGGGAAGAAGATCGCCACCACGTTGGGCACGACCGCCCATGTGTTTGCCGACGCCGCCCTGCGTGCCAACGGGCTTGATCCTGCAAAGGATGTGGAACTCGTCAATCAGGGTATGCCGGTCGCGGTCACCAGTTTCATTTCGGGCGCCGTGCCCGCCGTGGCGCTCTGGGTGCCGTTCAACATCCAGGTCCGGGCCCGGGTGCCATCGGCGAAAATGCTGGTCGATGCGTCAGCCTATTTTCCGAAGTCGGCGATTGTGGGGGGCTGGGCAGTGCGTGCCGACTACTACGAGAAAAATCGTCCCATTCTCGAGCGTGTTGTACGCGGATGGGCGGCCTCGAACGATGACCTGATCCGGAATTCGGCCGAGATCCTGCCCGTGATCCAGTCGAAGAACTATGCCCAGGTGCCCCTTGAGGAACTGCAGGAGCAATTCAAGGCTTCGCGCTATTACCCTGCGGCCGAGTGGCGCAAGCTCTACCAGGACGGCACCGCACTTGGGTGGCTCCAGCAGGTGACCGACTTTTATGCGCGGGTAGGCGGCATTCAGAATCCTGTGCCGGCCAAAACCTATTTCGACACGTCGCTTCTCGTGAACAATGTGACGGGCTGAGGGCCAGGTCGTGCTGGCTGACCGCTGGGATCACATCATCGTCGGGGCCGGCTCGGCGGGCTGCGTGCTGGCCAACCGGCTGGTGCGCGCCGGCCGCCGGGTCCTCCTGCTGGAGGCGGGCGGCCCGGATGGTGCGTTCTGGGTCCGACTGCCGGTCGGCTATTTCCGCACCATCTTCGATCAGCGGTTTGCGCGGCTCTTTGAAGTCGAGCCGCAGCCTGAGACCGGCGATCGGCGCATCATCTGGCCGCGCGGACGGATCGTGGGCGGGTCAAGCTCAATCAATGGCCTCATCTATATCCGCGGTCAGCATGCCGACTATGATGACTGGGCGCGTGCCGGTGCGACGGGCTGGTCGTATCGCGAGGTTCTGCCGTTCTTTCGCCGGTCCGAACGTTTCAACGGTTCGGCATCCGCGTACCACGGCACCGATGGCGAATTGGGCGTGTCCGAGTTGCGAAACGACGATCCGAGCTGTCTCGCGTGGCTCGAAGCGGCGCAGCAGTTCGGGCTGCCCGCCAATGCCGATTTCAACGCGCAGACTGATTACGGCGTGGGGCGTTATCAGTTGTCGATCCTGGGCCGCTGGCGCTGCAGTGCCTCGGTGGCATTTTTGAAACCGGTGAGCGGGCATGCCGGACTCGCCGTCCGCACCGGCGTGCTGGTCTCGCGTGTTCTGTTCGAAGCGGGGCGTGCCGTCGGGGTGGAGGCACGCATCAATGGCGTGACACACGAATTCCGCTGCGACGGCGATGTCATCCTGTCTGCCGGAAGCCTGCAGTCGCCGCAACTGCTTCAGCTGTCGGGCGTGGGACCGGCGGATCATCTGCGTGCGCTGGGCATCCCGGTGGTTCATGACGCCCCCGAGGTGGGCGAGAACCTGCAGGATCACTACCAGGCGAGAACCATCGTAAGGTTGAAAGACCCCGTCTCGCTCAACAACCAGGTTCGCAGTCTTGCCGGCCTCACCCGAATGGGCTGGCAATGGCTGACCGATGCGCGTGGGCCACTCACTGTCGGGGCAGGGCAGGTGGGAGGTTTCGCCTGCTCCTCGCAGTCGCAGGGTGGGCGTGCCGATCTTCAGTTCAATGTGATGCCGCTGTCGGTCGACAAGCCCGGTACGCCGCTTCACGAGTTTCCTGGTTTCACCGTATCGGTCTGCCAATGCCGACCCGACTCGACCGGATCGGTCCGGATTCGCAGCACCGATCCAACCGAGGCCCCCCGCATCACTGCCAACTATCTGCTCGAAGAGCGCGACCTGAAAACCCTGGTCGACGGGCTGCGGATGTGCCGCGATATTTACCGGCAGCCGGCATTTGCTGGCCGGTGGGTCGAGGAAAAGCTTCCCGGGCAGGCCAGTCTGGAAGATTTTGCACGCCGATTTGGCGGCACGGTGTTCCATCCGACCAGCACCTGCAGGATGGGCAGTGACGCACGGGCGGTGGTCGATCCGCAATTGCGCGTGCAGGGGGTTTCCGGCCTGCGGGTGATCGATGCCTCGGTGATGCCTCGCGTGGTGTCAGCCAACACCAACGCGGCAACCATCATGGTTGGTGAGCGCGGCGCGGCACTGATGCTTGGGGATTGAGCGCGCGCTGAGAGGTCATCACCGAGACCGGCTCACTCGGCCTTGATGCCCTGCTCCTTCACCACCTGACTGAACACCCTGATTTCGCGTGACACCAGCGCATCGAGATCAGCAGGTGGCCCTGCGACAATCGTGAGCCCCTGCGCCTCCAGCCGGCCACGCACATCGGACTCGGCCAGCGCAGCCGCTGCCGCGCCATGCAGCCGTGCGATGACGGCTGCAGGGGTTCCGGCTGGTACGAACATGCCTACCCAGGTATCGGACTCGAAACCGGGGAACGCTTCGCCGATGGTGCCTACTGCCGGCAGGAGGGTGCTGCGTGTGCGCGAAGTGATCGCGATCGGTTTGAGCCGCCCAGCCTTGATGTGCTGCATCATGCCGCCCAGCGTTCCGAGCACGGCGGGCACCTGGTTGCCGATCACGTCGGTCATGGCGGGGCCCGCGCCCTTGTAACCCACATGCGTGAGGGGCTGACCGCTCATCGATTGCAGGACAGCGCCGGCGAAATGCCCGGGTGAGCCCACGCCGCCGGTTGCATACTGACCGAAGCGTGCATCGCTTTTCGCAAGCGCGAGCCACTCCTGAAGGGTGTTGGCGGGTACCGAGGGGTGAACTGCGATGGCCTGCGGCAGGAGGCCCACCAGCGTGACGCCACGCAGCTCGCGCTCGGTGTCAAAGGGCAGTTTCAGGTTCATCGCCTGGTTGATGGAATGCGATGACACCGTGAACAGGACCGAGTATCCGTCGGGCGCAGCCTTGGCCACCAGTCCGGTTGCGATGACGCCGCCGCCGCCCGGCCGGTTCTCCACGACCACCGACTGGCCGAGCTTTTCGCCAAATTTGTCGCTGAGGGCTCGGGCTGCGGAATCGGCACCGCCGCCTGGTGCGAACGTGACGATCAATCTGACTGGCTGCCGCTGCGGGAAATCCTGCGCGCTGGCATGCGAGAAGGGGACCACGGCCGAAACGACCGCGCACATCAGGGCTCTGAGCATCACGAACGTCTCCTTACCATGGCTTCGCACCGACCGGTCTGGCGGCTGGCTGGCGATGGCGCAGTCTGTTCACACCGGCGGGCATTGTCAACGCCGAAGAGCCCGAGGGGGGCAGCCCAGGCGTTTTCGAGCAAGGCCCTTGCCGGACAGGGACTTGAACCTCTAGCCGTTGATTGCCCGGCCACAATTGCATCCCGTTCATCGTCTGCAGTCTGCTCGACCTTGGATTCATCCCCGCTACAGATCGTCTGGTTCAAGCGCGACCTGCGCCTGCACGACCACCCCGCGCTCGTTGCGGCGGCTGCGCGGGGGCCGGTGCTGGGTCTGGTGGTCTTCGAGCCTTCACTCTGGGCGTTGCCCGATGCGAGCGGGCGGCATGCGGCCTTTTACGCCGACAGCCTCCACGATCTGCTGCGTGTGGCACGAACGGTCAACCTGCCGATGATGGTGGAGGCGGCCGAGATGCCGGCACTCCTCGAGCGTCTGCGTCACTCAGTTGGCAGCTTTGTGCTTCACAGTCATGAGGAAACCGGCAACTGGGCAAGCTTTCAGCGCGATCGTGCGGTGCTCGCCTGGTGTCGCACACACCACATCGACTGGCATCAGTTGCCGCAGAACGGTGTGGTGCGCGCGCTCGGATCGCGCGACGATTGGTCGCGATTGCACGATGCCCGGATGTCGGCGCCGGTACTCGCAGCACCGCGGTTCGTCGCGCTGCCGGCCCGCGTTGTGAGTGGCCTTTCCGGTGCGCTGTCGTCGAGCGCTGCGGCAGCCGCGCTCCGGCCGTGGCGGGCGCTCGCCGACACCGATCCCTGCCCCGGTCGCCAGCAGGGCGGCCGCGAACAGGGTCTCGAGTTGCTCAGGACGTTTCTCGCCGGGCGGGGAGCGTCCTATCGCCTGCACATGAGCAGTCCGGGGACCGCAGAGCATTCGTGCTCCCGCCTGTCAGCGCACCTCGCCTGGGGCACGTTGTCGGTACGCGAAGTGCTTGCCTCGCTATGGCGTGCGCGGTCCCATTGGCAGTTGGAAAATGGTCATCCCCAGCAGCGTTCCATGCTTGCGAGCCTGAAGAGCTTCGAGAGTCGCCTGCACTGGCGCTGCCACTTCATGCAGAAGCTCGAGTCCGAACCCGAACTCGAGTTCCGATGTCTGCACCCCGCCACGCGCGGTCTGCGCAATGAGGGTGCGCTGAGCGCGCTCGAGTCCGCGCGCCTGGCGGCCTGGCGAGAAGGGCGGACGGGGTTTGCGTTCGTGGACGCCTGCATGCGTTCTCTCGCGTCCACCGGCTGGATCAACTTTCGCATGCGCGCGATGCTCACCTCGTTTGCGAGCCAGCATCTCTGGCTCCACTGGAAACTGTCCGGCGAGCATCTGGCGCGGCTCTACACCGACTATGAGCCAGGCATTCACTGGCCGCAGATCCAGATGCAAAGCGGCACCACCGGCATCAACACGATACGTATTTACAACCCCGAGAAGCAGCGTCAGGATCAGGATCCGCACGGCGAATTCGTGGCCCGCTGGGTGCCCGAGCACGCAACCGCCGCCTATCCTGCGCCCATCGTTGATCATCTGGAGGCGGCGCGCCTTGCGCGTGATCGTCTTTGGAGCCTGAGAAACGATGCGGACTCACAGGATGCTGCGCGACAGATTTTCCAGAAGCACGGGAGCCGCAACCCGGCGCGCGAGGGCGTGAGGCGCCCGCGCGTCTCGGTAACAGCCAACCCGGCGACAGCCGAGCCGGCAGTCTGCAAACAGCAGACGCTTGATTTCTGAGCGGTATGCGCTGCTAGGCCGGCTCTTTCAGCGGGGCCATCTTCTGCGACACCACCACGATCGCGAGAAGCGCAAGGCCGATCATGTCTGTGATGGAACCGGGCTTGATCAGGGCCAGCGCTGCGACAACCAGCAGCACCCGTTGCCACATCCTCGTGGGGCCCACGAACCAGCCGAAGAGGCCTCCGGCCAGCGCGATGACGCCGATGGTGGCCGAACCCACGGCAAGAAGCACCTGGAACCACTGCGTGCTCCAGTCTTGCACGATCAGAAGGATTGATGGCTCATACACGAACATGAAGGGCACGATATATGCGGGAGCGGCTGCGCGCATGGCGGCAAAGCCCGCGGCCCACATGCTGGTCTTGGCGAGCCCTGCTGCCGCGAAAACTGCCAGCGCCACGGGCGGCGTGATGGCCGACAGAATGGCGAAATAGAGCGCGAACATATGGGCCGCCGGCGTGACCGCGCCGAGCTTGATGATTGCAGGCACCAGTAGCGACACCATCACGATGTAGGCCGGGGTGGTGGGCATGCCCATGCCCAGAATGATGCCTGCAATGGCAGTGAGCAGCAGAGCAAGAAAGAGCGCGTCCTTTGCCAGTCCGATCACCGCCTGCGTGAATTCAATGCCCAGACCGGTGATTGTGACGCTGCCGATCACCAGGCCCGCGCACGCGCATGCCATCGCCACCGCAAGCGTGTTGCGAGCGCCGTCGTTGAGCGCCTCGAAAACCGTACGCCAGCTGATGTCGGCACGCGTGCTCGCGCGAAGCAGCGCGAGGGGTATGCAAAAGAGTGCGCCCGCAAGGCAAGACCCGCCAAGGTTGCGCGCAGGCCGAACACTTCGATTGCCCAGCCAAAGACCGGTGCGCCAAGCATGGCACCCATGGGATACAGGCTCACCACGTAACCGTTGGCCAGCCC
>CAMBZS010000063.1 GCA_945872335.1 Bordetella parapertussis
AGCTTCGAGCTCGGTCTGCGCAGCCAGGCTTTCGATGAACGCGTGTGGCCTGACCGCGGCGCCGCGTGCGGCAGCAATTGAACGCCTTGCGCCGGCCGTGTCGGCAGCCGCGAGCGCGCCGGCTGCCATCGCGTAATGCCCCGCGACGGGCGTGACCGCTCCGTCCTCGACCTGTCGCGCAATCAGCTGGCGCGCACGGGTCAGTCCGTCAACGCTGCGGTCAGCCAGCACCCGGAAGCGGGCCCGCAGCATGCTGAATTCGAGGCTGTCGGGATGCTGGCGGTAGCGCAGCGCCATCACCCGGTTTTGAATGTCGCTCATCCGATCGCCGGTGAGCGGGTGGGTTCGCAGGTAGGCAGGCAGGGCGGTCTCGGACAACCGCGACGCTGCCTGCAACCGCCCGAAAAAATCGACCATCCCCTGGGAATCGAAACCCGCCTGCTGAAGCATCTCCAGACCCACCCGGTCGGCTTCCCGCTCGGCATCGCGCGAGTAACCCAGGAGTTGCTGCATTTGAATGGTGCTGCCCAGCGAGGCGATGCCGGCTGCCGCCTGCGGATTGGAGCGCGCGGCCAGCAGCGCCGCTGCCATCGCGGCCATGAGCACGGTGGAGCTCTGGTTTTGGGTGGCAAGCATGCGCGCGATATGTCGCTGCGTGACATGGCCAAGCTCGTGCGCGAGTACCGAGGCGAGCTCGGACTCGGCCTGCGACGCAGCAACCAGCCCGGTGTGCACACCGATAAAGCCGCCGGGGAGCGCGAACGCGTTGATGCTGCGATCCTCGACCGCAAAGAGCTCGAAACTGAAACCCGTCGCCGCAGGCTGTGCCGCAAGACGTGCCGCCAGCCGGTTCAGATAATCGGTGAGTTCAGGGTCGTCGAGCAGGGCCCGCGCACGTCGAATCTCGCGCATGATCGATTCGCCCAGGCGCCGCTCGGCAAGCGGCGACAACTGGTCGCCAGCGGCATCCCCCAGCCTGGGGAGCTCGGCCGGCTGAGCGCCGGACGGGCCCATTGGCAAAACCGCCAGCAACAGGCTGATCACCCCCGGAAGCGCCCGGGTCAGAAGCGGCCGACGTGCATGCAGGCTCATCCAGCTATCATAGCCGCAGTCCCCCTCCTGCAAGTTCCCCATGCTCACGCACTTTGACGCCGCCGGCCAGGCGCATATGGTCGACATCGCCGACAAGGGCATCACCCGCCGGATTGCGATCGCCGGCGGCTCGATCCGGATGCTGCCTGCGACGCTTGCCAGGATCCGCGAAGGATCGGCCGCCAAGGGGGATGTGCTGGGCATCGCCCGCATCGCGGCCATTCAGGGCGCCAAGCGCACCGCCGACCTCATCCCGCTCTGTCACCCGATCGCCCTCACGCGTGTCACGGTCGACTTCACCGTCGACGAGGCCAGCGCCACGGTGCACTGTCGGGCGCAGGCCGAGTGCGATGGCCGGACCGGTGTGGAAATGGAAGCACTCACCGCAGTGCAGGTGGGATTGCTCACCATTTACGACATGGTGAAGGCCATCGATCGGGGCATGGTGATCACCGACGTTCGCCTGCTCGAAAAGCACGGCGGCAAAAGCGGCAGCTTCGTCGCCGGGCAGTGACATGGGGCATCACGGCCGGCGTGTGCCCGAATGACCGCCTGCCTCATCACTGGCGCGGGCGGCTTCGTGGGTGGCGCACTCGCCCGCGCGTTGCTTGACCGCAGGCTCGCCCAGACGTCACTCGACCAGCCACCCGCCGGGCGGCTCGTTCTCTCCGACGGGATGCCGCGCCCCGACTGGTGCCCGGCCGATCGCGCCGACATCGTCTGGATACAGGGCGACATCGCCTCGGCCAGCCTACTCGACCAGTTGTTTGCAGAGCCCGTGGACGCGCTTGCACATCTGGCGGGCGTGGTGAGCGGGGCTGCCGAGGCCGACTTCGATCTCGGCATGAAGGTCAATCTCGATTCCACCCGCGCGCTGCTTGAGCGCTGCATGGCCCAGGGCCGCGCAGGCCGCCCGCCGCGGGTGGTCTACGCGAGTTCCATCGCCGTGCACGGAGTGCCGCTTCCGGCGGACATTCACGACCGCACACCCGCCTCGCCCAGCCTTTCTTACGGCGCACAAAAACTGATCAACGAAATCCTGATCGCCGAAGCGTCGCGTCGCGGCTGGATCGACGGGATCAGTCTGCGACTGGCTGGCGTGGTGGTTCGCCCTGCGCTGCCAAACGGCGCGCTGTCGGGCTTCAACAGCGATCTGATCCGCGAGACGCTTGCCGGACGCCGGGTGATCTCACCGGTATCGCCTGAGGCAGTGATCTGGGTGCAGTCGCTGTCGTCCGCACGCGATGCGTTCGCAACTGCGCTATCGGGCTCGGGCGGCGCACGCGATGGCGCCCGTGTCGTTCAATGTCCTGCGATCGCCGCTAGCATTGACGAAATCCTGCGCGCGGTGAGTGCGGTGGGTGGCCATGATGCGCGCGCGCTGGTGGACTTTCGACCTGACCCGGCAATCGAACCCATGTTTGGGCGCTGGCCTCGTCAACGGTCCTTTGGCCGCGCGCGCGCCATGGGCCTTCCAGAGGACCGCGATCTCACCGACCTGATCGCTGCGGCATCCGTCGGTAGCGACGCCCCGCTCTCGCGCAGCGCCGCTACTTGAAGAGCACGCCAGGCAGCCAGGTCGAGATCACCGGGAAGGCGATCAGGATTGCCAGCCGAATCACATCGGCCACGACGAAGGGCGCGACGCCCCGATAGATCGTCATGGTGGAGACATGCGGGAGCAGCGTTCTCAGCACAAAGAGATTCATGCCGACCGGCGGGCTGATGAGGCCGATCTCGACCACCACCACCACCAGGATGCCGAACCAGATCGGGTCAAAGCCCAGATGCACCACGAGCGGAAAAAGAACCGGCACCGTGAGCAGGATCATTGACAGCTCTTCCATGGCGGTTCCGAGCAGCACATAGATTGCGCAGATCGCCACGATCACCGCCATCGGATGCAGCTGAAACTGTGAGACGAAATTCTTGAGGTCATCAGGCATCGAGGTGAAATTCACGAAGTTCGCAAAGATCAGCGCGCCGATCAGGATGCCGAACAGCATTGCGGTGGTGCGCGAGCTTTCAACCAGAACGTCCACCAGCGTTCGCCAGGTGAGCGCGCGGCGCGCGAGCGCAAACACAAACGCGCCGAATGCACCGATCGAAGCGCCCTCCGTGGCAGTGAACACCCCGCCATAGATGCCGCCCATCACCACCACGAACAGCACGATCACGCCCCACACCCCCTGGAGCGCGCGCAACCGCTCCGGCCACGGCGTGCGTTCGCCGCGCGGCCCGCTCTTCGGATCGCGCCAGGTCTGCCAGGCAACCGCCGCCATGAGGAGCAGCGTGGCAAGCACACCCGGAATCAGGCCGGCCGCAAACATGGCACCGATGTTGACCTCGGTCATGAGGGCATAGATGACCATGATCACCGAGGGCGGAATCAGAATGCCCAGGGTGCCGCCCGAGGCGATGGCGCCACAGGCGAGCGCGTCGCTGTAGCCGAACTGCCGCATGGAGGGATAGGCCACCCGCGCCATGGTGGCAGCGGTGGCGATCGAGGAGCCGCAGATCGAGCCGAACCCGGCGCACGCGACAATCGTGGACATGGCCAGCCCGCCCCGCCAATGGCCAATGAAGGCATACGCCGCCCGAAACAGCTCCTGCGACAACCCCGCCCTGCTCACAAAATTGCCCATGAGGATGAAGAGCGGCACCACCGACAAGGTGTAGGAAAAACCGGTCTCGTACATAAGCGTTCCGGCCGAGGCGAGCGCCGGATTCCAGCCGCGAACGATCGCAAGGCCAAAGAACCCGACCAGGCCCATGGCGAAGGCGATTGGCAGCCCCGCGAGCGCGAGCAGCATCATCGCCCCCAAGCCGATGAGTGCCTCAGTCACAGCACACCTGCGCCGTCTTCACTGGCGGCCTGCGGCGCAATCTGCGGCGAGCGAAGCGCCTGCCAGGCAAGCACCACATGGATGAGCGCCGTAAAAAGCGTGAGCAGCGCCATCAGTTGCACGACCGGTGCGATCGGAAGTTTCAGCGTCTGGGTGACGTCGCCGGCCACTGCAAAGCGCGAGCCCTTCAACCACAGGAGCCACGCCATGCCCACCAGCGCTGCGGCGCAGCCGATCTGCACCGCCAGCGCGCTCATTCGCCGAAGAAGCGGCGGGGCCAGCCTCACCAGGCTGTCGATCGCGATGTGCTCGCCCTTGCGGGACACCATCGGCAGCCCCGCGAAGATCAGCACCGCCATCATGGTCTCGCTCACCTCGAAACTGCCACGAATCGGCGCGTTGAAAACATAGCGCAGCACCACATCCACAAAGGTGAGGATCATCATCGAAAAAAGCAGGGCTGCCGCGAGCATCTCGAGCGCCCGCTCGGGTCGCAGGCGATCCGCCCAACCCGCGGCGCGCGCCGGAATCTCCGGCGGGGCCTGCAGATTCGAGCCGCCGCCGGTCGCTTGCGGTTGAGTCACGAACGCGTCTCCCAAAGTTCGCCTCGAGGATGAAGCCGCGCACACCATGGCGGGACAGCACCTCGCGCGCGATCGGCTACTCTATCAAGCTTTCGACCGAGGTCATTTTCCCGGAGTCCGGCATGTCCGACGCTGCACCCGAGCGACGCCTGCGCTCGCGCACCACCGTTGAGGGACCCGATCGGGTTGCCCACCGCACCTTCCTGCGTGCGATGGGCCTGGATGACGAGGCCATCGCCAAGCCCTTCGTGGGCGTGATGAGCACCCACGGCGAGAACACGCCCTGCTCGCTGTCCTTGCGGCCGCAGGCCGAAGCGGCCAAGACCGGTGTCTCCATTGCCGGCGGCACGCCGTTCGAGTTCACCTCGATTTCGGTCTCCGATGGCATATCGATGGCGCATTCGGGCATGCGGATGAGCCTTGCCTCGCGCGAGCTGATCGCCGACTCGATTGAGCTCGTGGTTCGCGGTCACGCCTACGACGCGCTGGTGGGCTTTGCCGGCTGCGACAAGACCCTGCCCGCCATCATGATGGCCATGGTTCGGCTCAATGTGCCCTCGGTCTTTGTCTACGGAGGCGCCATGCTGCCGGGCCGGCATCAGGGGAAAACCGTGAGCACGGTTGATGCCTACGAGCGCGTGGGTGCGCTGCACGCCGGCACGGTGTCGCTCGCCGAGCTCGATGCGCTGGAGCGCGACTGCTCGCCCACCCTGGGCTCGTGCCCGGGCCAGTTCACCGCCAACACCATGGCCATGGTCTCGGAGGTGCTGGGTCTTGCCCCGCTCGGGTCGGCGATGTTGCCCGCGGTGTATTCGGAACGCATTGCGCTCGCCCGGCGTGCCGGCCAGACGGTGATGCGCCTGCTGAAAAACAACGGGCCGCTACCGCGCGAACTGGTCACGCGAAAAAGCCTCGAGAATGCGGCTGCGGCGGTGGCGGCCACCGGCGGCTCCACCAATGCCGGGTTGCATCTGCCGGCGATCGCACACGAGGCCGGCATCCGCTTCACGCTCGATGATGTGGCCGACGTGTTTCAGCGCACGCCGCTGATCGCCGACATGCAGCCGGGCGGCCGATTCCTCGCCCGCGATCTGCACGAGGTGGGAGGCGTGCGGGTGGTGCTGCGTGAACTGCTTCGCGGCGGCTGGTTGCACGGCGATTGCCCCACGATCGAGGGCCGGACGCTCGCTGGACTCTGCGAAGACGCGCCCGAGGCCGACGGCAGCGTGGTCCGCCCGGCAAGCGCGCCGCTCCATCCCACTGGCGGCGTGGTGGTGCTCAAGGGCAATCTCTGCCCTGACGGCGCGCTGATCAAGATCGCCGGATTGAAGCGGCTCAGGTTCGAAGGACGCGCCCGGGTCTTTGAAAACGAGGAAGCGTGCACAGCGGCGGTACGCGAGCGTCGCTACCAGGCGGGCGATGTGCTCGTGATCCGAAACGAGGGCCCGCGCGGCGGCCCCGGCATGCGCGAAATGCTGGGCACGACTGCGCTGATCTACGGCCAGGGCATGGGCGAGGCCGTCGCACTTCTCACCGATGGCCGCTTCTCGGGCGCAACAAGGGGGCTCTGCATCGGCTACGCCAGTCCCGAAGCCGCGCGCGGGGGTCCGATTGCGCTGCTTGACGATGGCGACCCGATCCTGATCGACTGCGAGGCGCGGCGCATTGACGTGCTGGTCAGCGAGGAAGAGCTCGCCCGCCGGCGCGCTGCCTGGACGCCGGCGCGCCCAGTCCGGTTGGCGGGCGCACTCGAAAAATATGCAGCCCTTGTAGGCCCCGCCCATCTCGGTGCTGTCACGCACAGCGGGAATCTGGAGTGGCCGCTCGAATGACTGCGCTCGCCTTTCTCGGCACCGGCCTGATCGCCACGCCCATGATCCGGCGCCTGCTCGCGGCCGGGCATCCGGTCCGGGTGTGGAACCGCACCCGCAGCCGCGCCCTGCCGCTCCTTGCCGAGGGTGCGCAATGGGCTGAACACCCCGCAGAAGCGGTCGACGGCGCATCGGCCGTGATCCTCTGCCTCACCGATGCGCAGGCGGTTCAGGCGGTTGTGTTCGGATCGAACGGGCTCATTCAGGCAAGCGCACCGCCCCCCATTCTGGTCGATCACAGCAGCATCGACCCACAGGCCACCCGGGCGTTCGCCACCCGCCTGAAAGACGTAACCGGCGGCCTCTGGATCGATGCCCCGGTATCGGGCGGTGTCGGGGGCGCCGCACGCGGTGAGCTCGCGGTCATGTGCGGCGGCGATGTCGATGCAATCGAACAGATCCGACCGGTGCTGGCCGCCTATTCGGCGCAGGTCACGCGAATGGGCGACAGCGGCGCAGGCCAGGCCACGAAGCTCTGCAATCAGGTGATCGTCGCGGCGACTATCGTTGCCGTCAACGAGGCCGTGCGGCTCGCACGGGCAAGCGGGGTTGACGCGGCACGACTTCCCCAGGCGCTTGCCGGCGGCTGGGCGGATTCGAAACCATTGCAGGTCTTTGCGCCGCGCATGCTCGCCGATGCGGTCGAGCCCATCGGCGCCTCGGACACCATGCTGAAGGATCTCGATACAGCGCTCGCCGCCGCTCGCGATGCAGGCGTTCCGATGCCTGTCGCCGGCGCGGTGACCGAGCTGTTCCGGCAACTGCAGGCCTGCGGGCTGGGCGCGGCCGACCCCTCCAAGATCGTGACGCTCTACGAGCGTCGTTGAACCGCGCCCCTCGGATCGCTCGTGGCGGATTACTGCCCGGCGGCGACCTTCTTCAGTTCGGCGCGGTACTCGGTCACGATCGCAGCGCCATTCATGCCTTTCTCGTTGACCGACTTGACCCACTCCTGCTCGAAGCGGGCCGTGCGGTCGGCCACCGCTTTCACCAGCGCGGCGTCGGCCGCGATGATCTGCCCGCCCGCCGCCTTGAAGGCGTCAAAGCCCGCGCCGGCATTCTTGTCCCAGGCCTTGCCAACCGACCGTGCCATGGCTTCGCCCGAAATGCGGTTGATCGCGTCCTGATCGGCTTTGGAGATTTTTTTCCAGGCCGCCTCGTTCATGATGACCGCATGGCTGTCGGAGTAAAGACCGCCCGGGAAAGCGGTGGCGAATTTCACGATCTTGTCGAGCTTGAAGGAAACGATGCTCTCGCCAGGAAACATGACGCCATCGACCACGCCGGTAGAGAGCAGCTCGAAGGACTCGGGGGCGGGCTTGGATACGGCGATCGCGCCCAGCGCGTTGGCGACGTCAGCGGCAATTCCACCGCCCACCCGGACCTTCAGTCCGGCGAAATCCTCCACGGCGCGGATCGGCCGCTTGGCGTTCCAGAACACGCCGGCGCCGTGCGTGTAGATCGTGACCAGCTTCACGCCCTTGTGCTCATTCAACTTGGCGAAGTGCTTGTCGTAGATGCGCCAGAGCGCAACCGACGCCACCTCGGCGCTATCGCCTGCAAACGGCAGCACGCCGATCCGCGTCATGGGAAACCGCGCCGGCGTGTAGCTGTGCGAAATGAAGGCGATGTCGGCAAGGCCCTCGGCTACTGCATCGAGGTGGTTGACGGCATTGGCCGCCGCCTTGGGCAGCAGACGCATTTTCACCCGGCCTTCGGTCACTTTTTCGACTTCCTGCATCCAGGGCATCATGCCGTCTCGAACCAGCATGTGCGAGGGTGGCACCCAGGCGGAAAAACTGAGCGTGACCGACTGAGCCGACGCGGTGGTGTGGATGCCGGCAGCCGCCAGCAGGGCAATGCAAAGTGCGCGCAATTTCACAGGACCCCTCCGTTGTTCGTATCAGAAATGCGATGGCGGCAGCCCAGAGACGATGGTGCAACCAGACTGCCCGATGAACGCGCGGTCGCGGTAAGCACGACCGTGAATCCGAGCGTAGCACGCGTACCGCAAGGCTGCACCGAGTGAGAAGGTGTCAACCGCTGGCCGAACCGGTATCGCGTGCTGCTACCGGCCCTCGCCGCGGTCGCGCCGCGCACCCGCGGCGGTTGATCATTCGGCGCTCGAACCGGAGCCCCCGCCCACAGCGCCTCCGGTAGCCACCGCCCACTGCCGACGTCCCCAGGAGGTTCCATGCCGAGAGAAATGCGTTTCAGTCGCCTGCTCCCCCTTGCCCTTGCCCTCGCGTTGATCGGGCTGACTGCCCTCTGGGGCGGCTGGCTTGCTACCGGCTCGGGCGGCGCCGGGCAATGGCCGTTTGCGCTCAGCGCAGCGTTCTGGCCGCTCCTGGCATGGGCGGGATGCCGCAGCCCCCGGCGCACAGCGCGCGCTGGGCCTGCATGGCAAACATGGCGCACCATGCACGCAGTGCGAGCGCGACCCACGCAATCGGCACCGCCACCCGCGCAATCGGCACCGCGACCCACGCAATCGGCACCGCCACCCGCGCAACCTCGCAACAGCGCAACGCCGGCATCGGCTGCGGCAATCGCCGCCTCACCAGAGGCCAAGCGCGAGTCCACCGGCGAGCGTGGCACCGAGTTCGCGGGCGCCTTCAAGCGCTGACTCGGAAAGGTGCTTGTCGCCAAGTATCGCCTCGGGCGTCTGTGCGTGTGTGCAGACGATACGGGCGGGCGCCACCGCCCGCAGCCGCCAGCCGCTCGCGATCCGCTCGATCTGACGGACCGCACCCTCGCCGTCTGAGCCCGCACTCACGATGAGCGCATACGGCCGCCCCGACAGGCGCCCGAGCGCCGGATAGTAGGTACGATCAAAGAAGTCTTTCATCATGCCGGCTGCGCTGCCCAACATCTCCGGACAGACGATGAGCATCGCATCCGCCCCACACAGGTCGTTGGCATCCGCTTCATCGCAGCGAAGCCTGCGCACGTTGATCCCCGGTTCGGCTGCGGCCGCCGCGGCCGCCGCGGCTTGCGCAAGCGCACGCGCCGCGCCGGTCACCGACCACCAGACAATCAGAAGCGTTCGCACGGGGTCGGATCTGCCACCCGTCAACTGAGCCGCGCCGCGCGCCCCGCTCAGGCGGCGAGCCTCGAGGCCGGCAGGGGGTGGAAGCTGTCCGGGCGGGCGCGGTCCCACCAGGCCCGGTACACCGGGCCACAGTCGGCAGCGCCACCCGGAACCAGCAGCGCGCCTTCTGGCAGGAAGGGATGCACCTCCGACAAGGGCCGACTGTCGTCCTGACCGATTCGCCGCATGATGTGATGCGGGCGAAGCTGGGACGGGTGCACCAGACCCGCCGACTGGAGCAGCTCGCGCAGCGCTTCCAGCGTGTGGTGATGAAACTGGAACACCCGCTGCGCCTTGTCGGGCACCACCAGCGCGCGCTGGCGAAGCGGGTCCTGGGTGGCCACGCCGGTGGGGCAGCGATCGGTGTGGCAGCTGAGCGATTGAATGCAGCCCAGCGCAAACATGAAGCCGCGCGCGGCGTTGCACCAGTCGGCCCCGATCGCGAGCGTGCGGGCAACATCGAACGCCGTGATGAGCTGGCCCGCCGCGCCCAGTCGGATCTGCGAGCGCAGGCCGCACGCCACCAGGGTGTTGTGAACCAGCAGAAGCCCGTCATGCATCGGCATGCCGGCACGGTCCATGAACTCGGCGGGCGCCGCACCGGTGCCGCCCTCCTTGCCATCGACCACGATGAAATCGGGTGTGATGCCGGTCTCGAGCATCGCCTTCACAATGGCGAAGAGTTCCCAGGGGTGGCCGACCGCGAGCTTGAATCCAGTGGGCTTTCCGCGCGAGAGCCTGCGCATTCGCTCGATGAAGGCGAGCATCTCGATCGGGGTTGAAAACACCGAATGGCGTGCAGGCGATTCCACCGTCACCCAAGGCTCCACCCCGCGCGCCTGAGCGATCTCCGGGGTGACCTTGGGCGCAGGCAGCACCCCGCCGTGGCCGGGCTTGGCGCCCTGTGAAAGCTTGAGCTCGACCATCTTGACTTGCGGCTGACAGGCGTTCTCGGCAAAGCGCTCATCGCTGAACCCGCCGTCGGGCTTTCGGGCGCCGAAATAACCCGAGCCGATCTCCCAGATCAGGTCGCCACCCGGCTCGCGGTGATAGCGCGAAATCGAGCCTTCGCCCGTGTCGTGTGCGAAGCCGCCCATCTTCGCGCCGCCGTTGAGCGCAAGAATGGCGTTGGCCGAGAGCGCACCAAAGCTCATCGCCGAGATGTTGAATACCGAGGCACTGTAGGGTTGCTCGCGCGTGGCACCAATGGTGACGCGGAAATCCGAGGACTCAATGGTGGAAGGCAGCACCGAGTGATGCATCCATTCATAGCCGTCGCGGTACGGGTCGAGCTTGCTGCCAAAGGGGCGTTTGTCCAGCACGCCCTTGGCGCGCTGATACACGATCGCCCGCTGCTCACGCGAAAACGGAACACGCTCGGTATCGGACTCGATGAAGTACTGCCTGATCTCGGGTCGGATTTCCTCGAACATGAACCGGAAGTGCCCAATGATCGGGTAGTTGCGCAACACCGCATGTCGGGTCTGCAGGAGGTCGTGAACGCCCAGAACAACCAGCATCAGGCAGATGACCGGCACTGCGCCGTGCAGCCAGCCGCCCGCATAAGCGCCCGCCGAGGCAAACAGTGCCAGTAACGCCACGCCCAACGCCCAGTACCGCTGCAGGTTTGCCATGGAAGCTCCTTGCGCTTGAGTGGCCCAGTCTGCCCGTGGCGAGAGGGGAACTCAAGCCCCCCGGCGCGCGCTCCCCGCACCGTTGGGGCTTCATCCCGCACAGCTTGCGAACACGCCGTATGATCGGACTCATGACACCCTGCCATCCAATCGTGAACAGGCCGGACCGGGTCGACCGGGGTACCGCTCGCCCGTGCGCAGAGGCTGCGGCGCGCATCCGACGTGCGCTGCTGATTGCGTTTCTGACCCTCGCACCGGCGGCGCCTGCAGCAAGCGCGCCTGGCGGCCACGGACATGTACACGGCCAGGCGCGCCTCGATCTCACGCTCGAGGGCGCTCGGCTCACCATCGAGGCCGAGCTGCCGATGGAAACCCTCACCGGCTTCGAGCGGGCGCCACGCAACGAGGACGAGCGGGCACGCCTGCAGCGCGCACTCGATGCGCTGCGCGCCACCGGCGTTTTTCGCCCGACGCCCGAGGCGGCCTGCCGGCCCGCCACCCAGGCGCTTCGCTGGTCGGGCTCCGCCGAACCCGCCACCGCCGCGGGCGGACTCCCCGGCGATGACACGCATCTCGATCTTCTGGTGACGCATGCATTCGACTGCGAGCGTCCGGCACGTCTGGGCGCGGTCGAGATTGGCCTGTTCGATGTTCTCAGCCGGCTGCGCCGCATCGAGGCGCGTTTCGCGGGACCGGGCGGCACCCAGGCGAGCACCTTGCAGCGCAACCGCAAGGCATTCGAGCTCGCTCGCTGATCGCGCCGCGCCCGGCCTGCCGTCCAAAGCTAAAGCGCACCCCATGTCGACCGGCTCCGACAACCCGCCCGTCCAATCCGCCAGGTATCCGGTCGTCGAGGTGAGCGATCTCGTCTTCCGTTACCGGGGACAGACCCGCGACGCACTGGCCGTGAAGCACCTGTCGGTCGGCGCGGGTGAACGCCTGTTCGTTCATGGGCCGAGCGGGGGCGGAAAAAGCACGCTCATGTCATTGCTCGCCGGCGTACTGATCGCGGAGCAGGGCACCGTGCTGCTCCTTGGCACCGACTGGCGCGCGCTCGGCAGCTCAGCGCGCGACCGCCGGCGTGGCGATCACGTCGGCTACCTGTTTCAGCAGTTCAACCTTCTCAGCTGGCTGCCGGTGCTCGACAACGTGTGCCTGCCCTGCCGGTTTTCTGCCCGGCGCGCTGAACGCGCGGCAGCGCGCTCGGGGTCGGTCGAGCGCGACGCGCGCAGCTGGCTCGCTGCATTTGACCTCGCCCCGGACCTCTGGCGCCAACCCGCAGGCACGCTGTCGGTGGGCGAACAGCAACGCGTTGCGGCGGCACGGGCCCTGATCGGTGCGCCCGAGCTGCTGCTCGCCGATGAACCCACCTCGGCACTCGATACCGACCGGCGAGACGAATTCATGGCGCGACTGCTCGCGACCTGCCAGGAAGCGGGCAGCGCCCTGGTGTTCGTGAGCCACGACCGTTCGCTCGAGCCGCATTTCGATCGCAGCCTGGCACTGGGCTCGCGCACCGACCCTGGTCGCGCTCCCCCAACGTTTGTGAGCCGATCGGCCCAGGCTTCCTTGCCCGCGGGAACGTCGTCATGAGGGCCATGATCGTTCTGGCTGCGAGAAGCGCCTGGGCCCGCCGCTTCACGCTCGCCCTCACCATCATCGCCGTTTCGCTCTCCACCTTGCTGCTCCTTGCCACCGAACGGCTTCGTCACGATATCCGCAAGAGTTTTTCGCAGGCGCTTTCGGGCACCGACCTGATCGTGGGCGCACGCGGCAGCCCCACCCAGATCCTGCTTCATACCGTGTTTCATCTTGGCTCGCCCACGCAGGCGGTGACCCTGAAACGAATCGAGGCGATCGGCGAGCTGCCCCAGGTCGCCTGGGTGGTGCCGATCGCGCTGGGCGATACCTTTCGAGGTTTTCCAGTGATCGCCACCGATGAGCGCTTCTTGCGCCATGTGCGGGTGGGTGATCGCCAGCCACTCACCCTGGCGCAGGGCCGCGAGCACGGTCGCCATGCCGAGGCGGTGATTGGCGCGCAGGTCGCCCGGAGACTGGGCCTCGGTGCCGGTGCCCGGATCACGCTCAGTCACGGCAGCGGTCCGCTGGCCGAGGGCTCACATGACGATCAGGCCTTCACCATCACCGGTGTCCTCGCACCGTCGGGTTCACCGGTCGATCGCGCAGTGCTGATCAGCCTCGAGTCAATGCATGCGCTTCACGCGGGCTGGGTGGCAGGCGTGCGGCCAGCCCGCGGAGCGCAGCCCTCGGCCGACCCGGATACGCGCCCCGCCACGGTGTCGGCGGCCCTGGTGGGGCTGCGTGCGCGCAGCGCAGTCTTTTCCGTGCAGCGCCGGCTGCAGGCTGAACCCGAGGAGCCGCTCACCGCGGTATTACCAGGGGTCACGCTCGATGAGTTGTGGAAGGCATTGGGTGTGGGCGAGCACGCGCTTCGCCTGATGGGCGCGCTGGTGGCACTCGCCAGCCTGGCGGGTCTGGTGTCGGTGATTCTGGCGGGGCTTGATGCCAGACGGCGCGAGCTCGCCATCCTGCGCTCCGTGGGCGCGAGCCCGCGCACACTCGTCCTGTTGCTGCTTACCGAGGGTACGCTCGCTTGCCTCAGCGGCATTGCACTGGGGGTGGCTGCAGGGGCGTTCCTCACCGTGTTCGCCGTGTCGCCACTCCAGGCGCAGTTCGGCATCACGCTCGGCACAGATTTTCTGCGCGCCGGGGAATGGCTGTTACTTGCGGCGGTGCTCGCGACCGGTATCCTCGCAAGTCTGCTGCCTGCTCTACGCGCGTGGCGATTGTCGCTTGCCGACGGACTGTCCCCGCGATCCTGATTGCCCAATCTGCACTCGACCATGACCATTCGACGCCTGCTGCGTGCTTTCTTCCTGCTGGTAGCAGCCATCTGCCTGGTGGGGGTACCAGACCAGGGCTGGGCGCAATCGGGCGGCGCGCCCGCCTCGCAGCCGCCCGCAGCGCGCGGCGGGGCTACCCCCCGGCCCGCTGAACCCGTCAAGCTTCCAGGTCGCCTGATCGGCGCAGGCGTTCGTGAAATCGGCTGGGACGATCTCATGCCGGAAGATTGGGACCCGCTCAAGCTCCTGGAAGGTCGGGGGCTGGATGCGATCAGCGATGGCGATCCGCGCAGCGAAGCGCTGATGCGGGAAATCCGCGAACAATGGGATCAGGCGCCCACGCGGGGCGAGCTCGAGGGCCTGCGGATCCGGATTCCGGGCTATGTGGTACCGCTGGACATGCTGGGCGGCGATATCCGGGAGTTTTTGCTGGTGCCCTACATGGGCGCATGCATCCACACGCCGCCCCCACCCGCCAATCAGATTATTCAGGTGGTATCGGCCAGGCGTCAGGCGCTGCAAACCATGGACGCGGTATGGGTCGTCGGCACACTCAAAGTTGGCCGAAGCGACACCCGCATGGGCGTGAGCGGCTACGTGCTCGATGCCACGCGCATCGAGCCGTATCGCGGCCCATCACGCTGACGCCCGGGCGAGCGCGCGCACCGGGTCAGTGGTTGTCGCGCGGCAGACCGCGGGTGACCGCAATCCGCTGATAGCTCACCGCAAAATCCAGGCAGGCGCCATCGGAGAGCTGCGTGACATGGCGACGCTGCAGTTCCTGCCAGGGCGTCTGGCTGGCCGGATAACTGGGTGTCCACGCAGCCCGGCGGCGCGCGTACTCTTCCTCGGTCACCAGAATGTCGGCGCGCCGGCGGCCCAGATCGATCCGCACCCGGTCGCCGGTCTGAAGAAGCGCAAGCCCACCCCCCACCGCCGATTCGGGCGACGCGTTCAGGATCGACGGACTCGCTGAAGTGCCCGACTGCCTGCCATCCCCCACGCAGGGAAGAAGCGTAATGCCCTGTCGAACCAGCGAATCAGGGGGCAGCATGTTCACCACCTCCGCCGCCCCTGGGTATCCGACCGGCCCGGTGCCGCGAATGAACAGGATGCAGTCGGCATCGATTTCGAGCGCCGGGTCGTTGATGCGCTCGTGGTAGTCCTCGGGTCCCTCAAAGACGATCGCACGCCCCTCAAAAGCCTGGGGATCAGCCGGATTCTCGAGATAGCGACTGCGGAACTCGGGCGAGATCACCGAGGTTTTCATCACGGCTGAGTCGAACAGGTTGCCCGACAGCACCGCAAAACCCGATTGGCTCAGCATGGGCTCGGCAAACGATCGGATCACCCGGCGGTCGCTCGCCTCGGTCTGGGCATAGATCTCGCCGATCGTGCGCCCGGACACGGTGAGCGCATCGGCGCGCAGTTTGCCCGCGCCAAGAAGTTCGTGCATCACAGCGGGTACGCCGCCTGCGCGATGGAATTCCTCGCCCAGGTACTCGCCTGCCGGCATGCAGTTCACGAGGAGCGGAATGTCATAGCCGATCCGGTCCCAGTCGGTGATCTCGAGCGGCACCCCCATATGGCGGGCAATGGCCGTGACATGCGGCGGACAGTTGGTCGAGGCGCCCAGCGCACTCGCCGCGACGATCGCATTGTCGAACGCCGCGCGCGTCATGATTTTCGACGGACGAAGGTCTTCGGCCACCATCGCCACAATGCGGCGCCCGGTCTGGTAAGCCATCTGCGCGCGTTCGCGATAAGGCGCAGGGATGGCTGCGCAACCGGGAAGCGACATGCCCAGCGCCTCGGCGAGCGAATTCATCGACAGCGCCGTCCCCATGGTGTTGCAGTGGCCCGCCGACGGCGCGCCCGATGCCACCATCTCGAGAAACTTGTCGTAGTTGATGCGGCCGGCGGCGAGTTCCTGGCGCGCATACCAGACGATGGTGCCAGAGCCCGCCAGCCCGCCGCCATAGTAGCCATTGAGCATCGGTCCGCCCGACAACACGATCGCGGGCAGATCCACGGTGGCCGCGCCCATCAGCATGGCTGGCGTCGTCTTGTCGCAGCCCGTGGTAAGCACCACGCCGTCCATCGGGTAACCATGCAGCACCTCGACCAGTGTCAGGTAGGCGAGATTGCGATCAAGCGCCGCGGTGGGGCGCTTGCCGGTCTCCTGGATGGGGTGCACGGGAAACTCGATCGGAATGCCGCCAGCATCGCGGATGCCGTCGCGCACCCGCGAGGCGAGCTCGACATGATGGCGGTTGCAGGGCGAGAGGTCACTGCCCGTCTGGGCGATGCCGATGATGGGCTTGCCGCTGGTGCGCAGCTCGTCAAGCGTGAGGCCAAAGTTCATGTAGCGCTCGAGATAGAGCGCGGTCATGCCCGGATTGCCGGGATTATCGAACCATGCGCGCGAACGAAGACGGGGTGGACGGGCAGCATCGCCGGATGACATGAGCGGGCTCCAATGACTTGATGGACCGCAGTGTATCAACCAGGCACTGCAGGGCTCACGATGCGGCAGGCAGCCGTTTACGGTAGGCTAGAAAAGTTTCAACTCTGCACAACTACGCTTGGATGCCATCCCGCTCTGGGTCTCTCTGATTGCGCTCGTCGTGCTGGTGCTGATCTCCGGGTTCTTCTCCATCGCCGAGACCAGCATGATGGCCTTGAACCGGTTCCGGCTCGGGCATCTGGTGCGACAGGGGCGCCGGAGCGCGCGCCTCGCCTCGTCGCTGCTCGGCCAGACCGACCGTCTGCTCGGCACCATTCTGCTGGGCAACAATCTGGTCAACACTGCGGTCACGGCCATCGTCACGTCGCTTGCAATCAGCGCCTTCGGACACAACGATACGGTGCTGCTCGCGGCCACCGCGGTGGTGGCGCTGGTGCTCATCATCTTTGCCGAAATCACCCCGAAGGTGATCGGGGCCACCTGGCCCGAGCGCGTCGCGCTGCCGGCCGCCTACCCGCTGCGCGTGCTGATGACCTTGTTTGCGCCCGCGGTCTGGGCGGTAAACCTGATCGTGGGACGCATGCTCGCCGTCGTGGGCATTGATCCGCGCGAGCCGCAGCAGACCCGGTTGTCGCTTGATGAAATGCGCACCATCGTGCTCGAGTCAGGCCATTTCTTTCCGGCCAAACACCGCTCGATTCTGCTCAACCTCTTCGACCTCGAGCGCATCACGGTCGATGACGTGATGATTCCGCGCAGCCGCATCGAGGCACTCGACCTCGCAACCGGCGAGGCCGGCCTTCGCGAGCAGCTCGCCACCTGCTATCACAACAAGCTTCCGGTGTTCGAAGGCGAGATCAACCGGGTGGTGGGCATGCTCCATGTGCGGCGCGCGCTTTCGCTCCTGCAGCGCGACAGCTTTGATGCCGCCGATCTGCGCGAGTTGCTGATCGAGCCTTACTTCATTCCAAGCGGCTCCGCGGTGTTTTCACAGTTGCAGTTTTTCCAGGAGAACCGGCAGCGCATCGGGCTGGTGGTCGATGAATACGGCGAGGTGCTGGGGCTGGTCACCCTGGAAGACATCATCGAGGAAATCATTGGCGAATTCACCACCACCACGCCGGGTGGCTCGGACTCCGATCTGCACTGGGATAGCGCGGGCGAGATCGAGGTTGACGGATCGGTGAGCCTGCGTGAACTGAACCGCCGGCTCGGTACCCGCTTTCCGCTCGACGGTCCACGCACGCTCAAT
>CAMBZS010000064.1 GCA_945872335.1 Bordetella parapertussis
ACCTGAACTTTCATGCCGAACGCCCGTCCGTACTGAGCAACCTGCTGAGCAATCTTTCCAAAGCCCCAGAGGCCAAGGCAACGGCCGTGAAGTTGACGACCGATCGCTGCCTGCCACCGCCCTTGATGCAGCGAGTCGATCTGGCTCACGAGCTTGCGCTCGGAGGCGAGAATCATCGCCCAGCACAGTTCGGCTGTGGCATGACCTGCGCCCCGGCTTGCGGCAACCGCAATGCCGCGCGCACTGCAAGCGGCAACGTCCAGTGCGCCAGGAAGCGCGCCCGCACAACTGATGATTCTGAGACTGGGCGCAAGATCCAGGACTGACGCATCCACGGTGGATCGCTCGCGGATCAACACCAGCGCTTGCGCCCCCGCCAGCCGTTCGGACCACTGGCCAAGCGACGACGCAGGCGTGCGGTGAATGAGCACCTCGTGAGCGGAGACGGCGGCAAACGCCTTCAGAGATCGGACGCTGTCTGCGTAATCGTCAATGATCACAATTCGCATGATTGCACTTACAAAAGATGGATGTCTGGGAGGCCGCAGGCCGGCGTGATACGTTCAAAAGTCAGGTCCGCGCACGCCCTGTCCCCGCTCGATTTTCAACGACATCGCCAAACTCCCGTGACCTCGTCACCTCCTGGCGCGCCTGATCGACCGACTGCGAAAACTCGTGGATACGGGCTCGCCGGCTCTCGAGCACGAGTCGTTTGGTAAGTTGCATCGCAAGGGAGGAGTTCCCCGCAAGCTGGCGCGCGAGCTTCATGGCGTCATCAAGCGCGTGATCCGATAGCTGATGAACAAGGCCGATCGCCAGCGCTTCCTGGTCCTCAAGTAGGCGGCCCGTCAGCATCAGATCCAGCGCCCGGGCTTCGCCAATCACCCCGGGCAGCGTGATCGCACTAATCCCAGAGAGCATTCCGTGTTGGACCTCCGGGAAGCCCATTCGCGATCCGCGAGAAGCAACACGAAAATCACAATGAATTGCGAGGGTAAGACCAAACCCAACGGTGAAGCCGTGCAGCGCGGCAACGATTGGCTTCTCAAATGGCAGGGACACCCCTGGGATGGCTGCCATCAGAGTGTCGGTGGTCACCATCCGCCCAGTGCGTCGCATTTCCTTGATATCGGAACCTGCCGAAAAACCACGATCACCCGCCCCGCAGAGGACGACCGCACGGACCGATGCGTCGCGCGCCGCCTCCGCCCAAACCTCACCCAGGCGTTCTTTGGCGGGAACGTCCAGCGCGTTCAGCACATGGGGACGGTTGAGCGTAACTACCAGTACACCGTCGTCTGGCTCCGAGGTCAGAATGTCTTGGGTCATTGATGCTCCTGTTTCTGCTCGGACAAAGTTCGGGTTTCGTCCGATGGGACGACGCGTTGACCACCCCGCAGCGGATTGCGACTATACGGGGCGACATCCTGATCGACAACCAAACCGCATGCTGGACCGAGCAAGGAACCAGACTTGAAAGCGATCATCCTCGAAGCGTTCGGCGGCCCCGACAATCTGATAACGCGGGACGTTGCCGAGCCGACACCCAACCCGGCAGATGTCGTCGTCCGCGTGCACGCCGCGGGGGTTTGCCACCACGATGTACTGCATCGCGCAGGAAAGCTGCCCGGGGCAAAGACAGGGGTGGTACTTGGCCACGAAATCGCGGGCGAGGTGGTTGCCTTGGGGTCTGCAGTGACTAACCGATCGATCGGCGACCGCGTGGTGGTGTATCAGCGCAGATTCTGTGGCGTCTGCCGAAGTTGTCTGATCGGACGTCAAGACGTGTGCAGAGCGCTGAGCGCGCCAGCGATCGATACCGAGGGCGGATACGCTGAACTGATCGCCGTGCCCGCGTCCATGACGATACCGTTCCAGGTGGGAATCGACTGGTCATCTGCGGCGCTGGCCTGCTGCCCGATTGCAACCAGCCTGCGCGCAGTTCGAAGCGTGGGTCAGATTCAGCCAGGTGACACCGTAGCCATCACGGGAGCAAGCGGCGGCCTGGGCGTTCATCAAATCCAGATCGTCCGCGCGCTCGGTGGTCTGCCAATAGCGATCACCAGCAGTCCGGACAAGGCCGCCTTTCTGCGCGAATTGGGCGCATCCGAAGTGGTCGTATCACCCGACTTGGCGTTTGCCTCACAAATCTGGAGTTTGACCGGAAAGCGCGGCGTGGATCTCGTCATCGACAATCTGGGTCAGACGCTTGCGCAGTCCGTGCGTTGCGTTACAACAGGCGGCGCTGTTGTGGTGCTCGGCAATCTTGATCAATCGGCCGCGTCCATCCAACCCGGGCTGCTGATCGCACGGCGCGTCAGAGTTCAAGGCTCCGGCATGGCTCCGATCGACGAGGTCAGACAGGCCCTGGCCATGATCGCAGCGGGATTGATCAAACCTGTCATCTCCGCAATTCTTCCCTTTGATCGTGCGAGCGATGCGCACCGGCTACTGGACACGCGACAGACAAACGGGCGAGTCGTGATGCAGGGCTGGTGATCATGGCGATAGCAGGACTCCTGCGCGCGACCGCACAGACATGGGGTTCGAGCACGGCCGTTCGAACCCCTGCGGGCGACCGTAGCCTGGACTTCCAGACTTTCTGCGACGCATGCCTTGGCTTCGGTGCGCAGCTACGGCCGTTTTCTGTCGACCGAGGGGATCGGGTCGCGCTCATCGGCGACCAGCAATTTGATTACCTGATTGCAGACTACGGCGTAATGGCTGGCGGCCTCGTGCGGGTGCCGCTTGACCCAGCACTGTCAGCTCCCGAACTGGCTGCACAGGTTGGTGATGCCGGCGCCAGACTGATTCTTTGCAGCCACTCGCGCCGCGAGCTCGGTCATGCGGTCGCTACGCTCGCACAGGTGTCCATTCATAGCATTGAGGAAACCGTAGGCGAGGTCTTGCGCTCGTCCGCTGGCCCGCCAAACGGGCCCGACCCCGCTCGGGACGATATCGCGTCGCTCAACTACACAGGAGGGACCTCGAGCGAACCCAAGGCAGTCATACTGACTCACGCCGCCCTGCGGGCAGCGGTCCAAAATATCGTGCTCGCGCGCGGCGCCGGGGCGGGCGACTTGATGCTGAACGTACGGCCGCTCTGGCCAATTGCCGCGATTGTCGTTCTCGCACACCTCTGCGCAGGAGGTACCGTCATCACAGCAGATCATTTTTCTGCCGAGCGATTCCCGTCTGTGGTTGAGCAGACCCGCGCGAGCTTCACCAGTCTTGTTCCCACACACCTGGTGAGAATGCTGCGCGAGGCTGATCGAGGCGCGTTGACCGCGCTCCGATCGCTTCGATCAATCGATGTCGGGGCCGCCGCCATTCCGCCAGAAACATTCGCCGAACTCATCGACCTGATTGGCCCGAGGATCGGCGTGCTCTATGGGTTGACCGAGGCGCCATGGAGCTGCTACCAGCCGCCGACCGATGTCATGGAGAACTCAGCGCTCAATCCAAGCCGATTGCGCAGTGCAGGCCGCGCTGTTTTCGGGTGTGATATCGCGATTGAAGATGGAAGCGGCACCCCCCGGCCAACGGGCGAGGGCGAGATCCTCATTCGAGGCGCGCATTTGATGACCGGGTACTGGAATAAACCCGAACTTTCAGCCGCGACCCTTCGAGGTGGCTGGCTACACACCGGGGACCTGGGGATCATCGACCAGCAGGGACGCCTCACCGTAACGGGTCGCCTGAAACTGATGATCCGTACGGGAGGAAAGTCGGTGTCTCCCAGCGAAGTTGAGCAGGTGATCCGTGAAATTTCGGGAGTGGCAGACGTAGCGGTATTTGGATTGCCAGACCAAGAGTGGGGAGAAGTCGTGGCAGCAGCAATCACTGTTGAGACTGGTCAATCGGTTAACCACGCTCAACTCGCTGCTCACTGCGCGGCACGACTGTCCCCACACAAACGACCCAAGCGCATCCACACGATTGCAGCCCTGCCTCGTTCGCACTACGGTAAGGTTCAACTGACCCGGCTGCGGGAGATTTTCGAGAATTTGGACAATGGCCTGATCTGACTACGACTTACTGTTTCTGAATATTTCCATTCCGAACAATGTCGGCATACATCGCCTGTTCTTTTTTCGAATACTCAACGAATTGTGCGCCGGTGAGCCTCCCTGGCTCCAGCCCCTGAGACTCCAGCCACTTGACGAATTCCGCCGATGTGCTGACGCTTGCAACCGCTTTTTCAAGGTTGCCAACCACCGCAGGCGGAAGGGTGCCAGGTCCCCAGAGGCCATACCACGTAAAGAACTCGAATCCGGGCATGCCTGCTTCAGCGAAGGTGGGCACATCAGGTGCAAGCGGACTGCGATTGGGTCCGGCGAGTGCAAGAGCCCGTACTTTGCCACTGCGCGCCAGGGGTAAGGACGTGACCAGCGGATCGAAAATCCCACTGATCTGCCCCCCCACGAGGTCGGTGAAAGCGGGCGCTGTTCCTTTGTAGAGCAAGACCGGAATGGATAGGCCACCTCTCAGTTTGAACGACTCCGCGCCAAGATGGCCGGCGGAGCCGTAGCCTCCTGTCGCGAGGTTGTGAGCCTCGGGCCGCGCCTTGGCGTTTGCGAGAAATTCCTGAAGGGACTGACCAGTCGCGGGATTGGTGATGAACAGCAGGGGACCTTTCGCAATGAGCGCGATCCCTGAAAAATCCCGAATAGGATCAAAGGGCGGCTTCTGCGCAGCCACGACTGGATTCACAACGAAGGTCGAAGCGCTGAAAAGAACAGTCATGCCATCAGGGGCCGACTTGCCGACAACGTCAGCTCCAATGTTGCCTGATGCGCCCGGCCGGTTCTCGACAATCGCTGACTGCCCCAGTACGCGGGAAACCTGTTGTGCAAACGCCCGTGCAACGACATCGACACCGCCCCCCGGCGCGAAGGGAACGATGATCCTCAGCGTGCGATCAGAGGGCGTTTGAGCGGCAGCGGTCAACGAGGCCAGGGTCAGCGCAGTCGCGACAACAAGTAAGCGAATCCTCACGGGTATCTCCCAGGGTTTCCAGTCAATGATCCGAACCAGCAATGGGAATCGTAGCAGCTGCGTGACGTTCGAGGATCAGCGCCGTGCCGCGCTGTCGTCTACGGCAAAGCCGCGGGTTGCGTGCGTGGTGAGGGCCTGAACCGCCGTGATCTCGCCACAATGCGCCCGAGCACACCGCTCCGCACCACGTCGGCCGCACGCGTCATGACCGAACTGTGGAGCCGGTGATGGCCCACGAGAATCGGAATGCCGAGCTGCCGGGCAAGTTCGCTGGAGGCAATCGATGGATCGGCCCGCGCCCGCTACCGCCATCCTGACTGGCTGCACGGTCTGGTCTCCCGGAATTTGCGCCGCGTTGGTGATTGCAGGCTTGTGTGATGGCATTCTAACGACCGCGCGGGCGGCCTTTCGCCACGAAACCCGCAGCGTGCGTTGCCAACCGAGGAAAGCCAGCCATGAACATTCTCGCTGCCGTTGCGCGCGGCCGGTCCGAGCCGCTCGGATTCGAATCGCTCAATCTGGCCGATCCGGCTGATGACGAGATCCTGGTGAAGCTGGTCGCAAGCGGTGTCTGCCACACGGACCTGCGGGCGATCGAGGTCGAGGGCATGGTGCCCAAACCGATCGTACTGGGTCACGAAGGCGCCGGTATCGTTGAGGCCGTGGGAAGCGCAATCACCAAGGTGAAACCCGGTGATTCGGTGTTGCTCACCTTCGACTCCTGCGGCAGTTGCCCGTCATGCAGCGCACGGGCACCGTCCTACTGTCAGCACCTGCTCGCACGCAATTTTTCAGGCAAGAAGCCATCGGGCAGCATCCCCTACACCGATACGAACGGCGCGCCCGTCTTCGGCAATTTTTTTGGGCAATCGTCGTTTGCAACCCATGCGCTCTGCCGCAGCCGCAATGTGGTCAAGGTTGCGGCCAGCGCGCCGCTCGATCTGCTCGCGCCGCTGGGATGCGGCGTCCAGACGGGGGCCGGCGCGGTCATGCGATCACTCAAGGTGGGAGATGGCCAGTCGCTTGCGGTGTTCGGCACCGGCTCCGTGGGATTGAGTGCAATCATGGGCGCACGGATTGTGGGTGCGGATCCGATCATTGCCATTGATGTCAATCCTGCACGACTGGCCGCAGCGCGTGATCTGGGTGCCACCCATACGATCGATGCGTCGCGAGAAGACGTAGCAGCCCGGCTGCGCGAGATCACGGGCCACGGAGTGAAGTTTGCAATCGACACCTCGGGGCTTGCACGCTCGGTCAAGACCGCCGTTGAATCGCTGGCCCCGCTCGGAACCTGCGGCGTGATCGCCGCCACTCGCGAACCCGAAGTTGGCATCGTCACCCGGCAGCTGATGGTGGGCGGGCGATCGATTCGCGGCATTGCGGAGGGCGACAGTATTCCCGACGAGTTCATCCCCGAGCTGGTCGAGCACCACGCGCGCGGCCGCCTGCCGCTCGAGAGGCTGGTCACGCATTTCCCGTTCGAGCGAATCAACGAGGCAATTCAAGAAGCGCATACCGGCGCGGTGATCAAGCCGATTCTGCGCATGGGAAACAGCTGAGCGCTCATCAACAATCCGCCACTTTTCCTCGAACACGCTATTGGGACCCGCTGCAGCTCAGGAACGGACTTTCCGCTTGATCGCTGTCGATAAACGCTTACCATCGGGTAAACGCCCTCAACCCTCATCGGGAGATCCCCCGTGTCGCGCTATCTGATTCGAACGGCTGACGTGCCGGGTTATCACCCCGCCAACCATACCGGCACCACCAACCGCCGCCTGATCGGGCCCGAAACCGTTGGCGCCAAGCAGGTCGAAATGCTGCTGGGCGTGATTGAAAAAGGTCAGGGTGCCCTCCCCCACGCACACCCCGGCATCGAACAGATCTGCTACCTGCTCGAGGGTACGGCAACGGCGCAGGTGGGAGACGAATCCTTCGAGATGCAGGCGGGCGACACCTGCTTTTTTCCGGCGGACGTGATGCATGTCTTCACGGTGACAAGCGATACACCCGTCAAGCTTCTCGTGATCTATGCGCCACCCTATGGTGAGTCGCCTGACAAGGTGATACGGCCGCCGGCCGCCTGATCGCTGATCGGCAGGCACGGTGAACACGCAATCCGACACGCCCCTTCCAGGCGCTGGTGAATCGCTGCCACGCGTTGAAGATGATCATCTGCTGAGGGGTCAGGGGCGCTTCGTTGGCTCCCTTCATCTGCCGGGCATGGCGCATGCGGTGATCCTCCGTTCGATGCATGCGCGGGCCCGTCTTCACGCCGTCGATACGTCGGCGGCGCAAAAGATGCCTGGCGTACTGGGCGTCTTCACCTCCGACGATCTGCTCGCAGCGGGCGTCTCGCCCATTGGTTTTCATGCTGCAGTCCCCGCCGAGAACGGTGGCGAGATGTCCGCTCCGCCGCGCCACGCGCTTGCTCGCAATGAGATTCGACATGTGGGTGAGCCGGTCGCACTTGTGGTGGCGGCCAGCCGCTATGCGGCCCTTGATGCTGCCGAGCGGATCGAGGTCAAGGCTGAGCCCCTACCTGCCGTGTCCGGCCTCCCTCAGACGCTGGACCCGAATGCGCCGCAACTCTGGCCGGGCGCGCCTGGAAACATCGTCGGCCGCTATGAATACGGCGACACACAAGCCGTCGCCGATGCGATGCAATCAGCTGCCCACGTCGTGCGACTGCGGGTCGTCAATCAGCGCGTTGCACCCACCGCCATGGAGCCGCGCAGCGCGGTGGGTGTCTGGCACGCCAACCAACAGCGGTTCACGCTGCACGCAGCCAGCCAGACCCCGCACCTCACGCGCCAACTGCTCGCGCCCGTTCTTGGCGTGCCTGAATCCGCGATTCGGGTGAAGGTGGGTGATATTGGCGGAGGCTTTGGCAGCAAGGTATCCATCTCTCCCGAGGATGTGCTCGTCCTGTTCGCCGCGCGTGCACTGGGATGCCCGGTGCGCTGGGTGGCCGATCGCAGCGAAAGCTTTCTCTCCGACATGCACGGCCGGGACCATCTGAGCGAGTGCGAACTCGCGCTCGACGCGGAGGGGCGGTTCCTTGCCCTCAAGGTCCGCGACTGGGCGGACATGGGCGCCTACATCAGCTTCTTTGGCGCAGCCATCGCCACGCGCACGGGTAACCGTGTGGCAAACGGCGCCTATCACATCCCCTTCATTCATGCGGAGATTCGCGCGGTGCTGTCGAACACGCCGCCCACCGGGCCCTATCGGGGCGCGGGTCGCCCGGAAACGGTATACCGCCTTGAGCGGTTGATTGATGTGGCGGCGCGCCGGATGGCAATGGACCCCGCGGAACTGCGCAGGCGAAACCTCATCCGTCCAGATCAGATTCCCTACACCAACGTGGTCGGCCAGACCTACGACAGCGGACGCTTTCCTGCGGTGCTCGATCAGGCGATGACACGCGCAGACTGGCATGGGTTTCAAGGGCGGCGCGATTCCGCGCGAGCACGCGGACGACTGCGAGGCCGCGGAATCGCCTATCACATCGATTCCACAAGCGGGATCACGCCGAGTGAAACCGCTACCCTCTCGCTGGAGGCCAACACGGTCACCGTGCTGTCAGGCACGCAGGCAATGGGCCAGGGTCTTGAAACCGCTTACACGCAACTGGTGGCGGCCAACCTGCGCGTGTCACCAGAACGGGTACGCATCATCCAGGGCGACACCGACCGGGTGTCCTCGGGCGTAGGCAGCTACGGCTCGCGATCACTCTACATCGGTGGCGCAGCCATCGTGCAGGCCACCCACGCACTTCTCAAACACCTGGGGCTCGAAAGCCCACCCGGTCTCGATCAGATTTTTGAGATCGCAGAGGCCAGGGGCAAGTCTGGTTGCAGTGTGGCGGCAACCGCCACCTCGCCCTTCTGTTTCCCGAATGGATGCCATATCTGCGAAGTGGAAATCGATACCGCCACCGGCGAGGTGAGCGTCGAGCGCTACACGGCGGTCGATGATGTCGGTACCGTGATCCATCCGGTCATCGTCGAAGGTCAGACCTGGGGCGCTGTGGTGCAGGGACTCGGGCAGGCACTGCTCGAGCACGTCGTGCACGACCCCGACTCGGCGCAGCTTCTGACCGGTTCGCTCATGGACTATGCGCTGCCGCGGGCAACGCTGCTACCCGCCATGGATACGCTACTCGATCAGCAGGCTCCCTCCACGACGGGCCTGTTGGGCGCAAAGGGCGCCGGCGAAGGCGGTGCCCTGGGTGCGCCCCCTGCTGCGGTCTCCGCGGTGATGGACGCTTTGAGCGAATTCGGAACCGAACACCTTGATATGCCTTTACTGCCAGAGCGGATCTGGCGAATCATTCGGTCAAAGCACCAACAGGAGGAGCCATGCACAACGAGTCACGCCGCAGTTCGCTGAAACTGCTTGGAGCGGCAACCGCCGCGGTCGCCGCGCCAGCCATCGCCCAGGGTCAGCAGACCATCCGGGTGGCGATTGGCGCAAGCCATCCCCTCAACAACATCTTCGTCGGAATGATGAAGGAGGTGTTCCAGGCCGAGGTGGACAAAAAGCTTGCGGGCACACGCTTCAAGATCGAATGGCGAGAGGCCTATGGCGGCACGCTTTACAAATTTCAGGAAACGCTGAGTGCCGTGCGCGACAACATTGTCGATATCGGCTGGGTGGGCTCCATCTTCGAGCCCACGGCCATGCCGCTTCACAACGTCACCTATTTCTCGCCGTTCGCCACCGACAACCTGCCGCTCGTGATCTCGATCATGGATGCGCTGCACGACAAGGTGCCAGCGCTTCGCCAGACCTGGGAGAGCAACAACCTCGTCTATCTGGGTGGAAGCGGCGTCGAAACCTACCATCTCTGGACCACGCAACCCGTGACCTCGCTTGCCTCGCTCAAAGGGCGGAAGTTTTCAACGCCCGGTGCGGTGGCCACCTTTCTGCAAGGTACCGGCGCTGTGGCAGTCAATTCACCCATTCCTGCGTTCTACACCGACATCAAGTCGGGCGTCACCGACGGCGCGGTGTCATTCTCCACTGCCATTCTGGGCACCCGGGTCTACGAGGTCGCGCCCTACTTCACTCGCGTGGGCATCGGCGCGCAATACGTTGGCGGGCTTGCCGCCAATCGCTCGGCGTTCGGCAAGCTCCCGCCGGAAGTGCAGGCTGTCATGCGCGAGTGCGGCAAGCTGTACGCCACAGCGGTAGGCCGGGTGTCCACCGAGCGCTCAGACGCTTCGCTCGAGCAGATGACCAAGGCGGGCATGAAAGTCTCGTCGCTGTCGGCTGACGAGCGCCAGAAGTGGATCGACACCATGCCAAACGTCGCCGCGAACTGGATCAAAGCCAATCCGAAGGCCCCGGCACAGGATGTACTGAAGGCCTGGATGGATGCGCTGCGGGCCGCTGGCGAAAAACCCGCCCGCGCCTGGGACAAGCTCTGAGCGACTTGAGCCGCCAGCATGTTTGATCGATCGCTTCGTGCGCTGAGCGCGATCGGCATTGCCTGGATATTCGCACTGATGCTGCTGGTCGGTGCGGATATCGTCAGCCGGTTCGCCTTCAACTCACCGATCAGCGGGGTCGCCGAGATCGCCGGGTTCTCGGTCATCGCCATCACCTTCCTCCAGCTGCCCGCTGCGGTTCGCGAGGGAAGGCTTGCGCGCGCAGATCTGGTGCTGCAGCGCATCCGCGAGCGCTCGCCCGGTGCAGCGCGCACGATCGAGCGCGCCTTCGCCATGCTGGGCGCGCTCGTCTTCCTCGCTATCGTCTGGGCGGCCGTATCGGGCCTAGGGCATGCCTGGCGCACCAACGATCAATTCGGTGCGCAGGGCGTTTTCACGTTCCCGAAGTGGCCCATCTGGCTGCTGGTGCTGTCAGGCAGCTTTGGTGCGCTCGCGGCATTCACCGCGCAGGTCGTTCACGGGCCGCCCGCACGCACCGGTCCGAAGCACGGGGAGTTCTGATGGACTTCGGGATCGGCCTCCTGCTGGTGGGCCTGCTGATCGGGCTGGTGATGCTGGGTGCCCCGATTGGCGTCACGCTGATCCTGCTTGCGCTCTGCGGCACCTGGGCCTTGCGCGGCGACCTCGAAATTGCGATCCGGCTGGTGGGAAGCGGCGCACTCACCAGCATTGCCGAGTACGTATTTTCGGTCATCCCGCTATTCGTACTCATGGGAACACTGGTCAGCCTGTCGGGCGTCGGTCGCGACACGTTCTCGGTCGCACAGTGGCTGCTCCAGCGGGTGCAGGGCGGACTGGGCGTCGCCACGGTGGCTGCCAACGCGCTCTTCGCCGCGGTCACCGGGGTGTCGGTGGCATCAGCCAGTCTGTTCAGCCAGGTAGCGGTGCCGCCGATGATCCGCTTCGGCTACAGCATGCGGTTTGCAGTGGGGGTTGTTGCAGGGAGTTCAATTCTGGGCATGCTGATTCCACCCAGCATCCTGATGATCGTGTACGGCGTACTGGCCGAGGTGTCGATCGGACGGATGTTTCTGGCTGGTGTCATTCCCGGGATCGTGATGTCGATTGCGTTCATCATCATCATCGTGACGCTTGCGCGCTTCAAACCAGAATTTGTCTATGAAAAGGCCACCCAGTCGGCGGTGGAGCAGCCCTCGGAAAATGCACGCTCGGTTGTGACCAAGCTTCTGCCGATCACAACTCTGATCGTACTGGTGCTGGGTGGTATTTACGGTGGGGTGTTCACGCCCACCGAGGCTGGAGCGGCGGGCGCGCTGGGTGCGCTCGCGATCGCCGGATGGCGGCGCAGCCTCGATCGCAAGAGTCTGTGGGGGGTGCTGGTGGAAAGCGGGCATGTATCCGTAGGGATCCTGTTCCTGCTGATGGCTGCGAGCCTCTATTCGCGCATGCTCACCATGGCTGGGGTCCCGGGGATGATGGCCTCCTGGATCTCGGAACTTGGTGCGGGCCCCTATGGCTTCTTTATGGCCTACGTGATTTGCCTGCTGATCCTGGGCATGTTTCTCGACTCAGTATCGATTCTGCTGATCGTCACGCCCATTGCAGTGCCGATCGCGAAGAGCTTCGGCATTGATCTGGTGCATTTCGGAATCGTGTCCATCGTGGCGGTCGAGATCGGCCTCCTCACGCCCCCCTTCGGCCTTTCGGTCTTTGCCGTGCAAAGCGCCATCGGAGTCGACCGCATTCGGCTGGAAACAATCTTCGCGGGCTCGCTCCCCTTCGTTGCCACGATGTTCATCGTATTGTGGCTGCTGATCTTCTTCCCTTCTCTATCCACCTGGCTCGCCTACTGAGGCTGGGCCAACGTCATTCGATTCAAGGAGTCGCAGCACCATGAGAACCGAAAGCGTGAAGATCCCGATGCGTGATGGCGTGATGGGTGCGCACATCGCCTGGCCCGACAGGACACCAGCCGGCGCCATCATCGCCATCATGGAGATCTGGGGGGTCAACGACACCATGCGACGGCATGCGCAGGAGTTCGCTGAGGCGGGCTTCATCTGCCTGGTGCCCGATCTGTTCTGGCGCCAGGAGCCCGGGGTAGAGCTTTACGACCGCAACCCCGAGGATGTGCGAAAGGCGTTCGACCTCTACTACGATTTTGACTATGACCTTGGCGTGCGCGACATGGAAGACACCATGGCGTATCTGCGCAAGATTCAGGGCGGCAATGGCAAGGTGGGAAGCGTCGGCTACTGCTTGGGCGGAAAGCTCTGCTACCTCATGTGCTGCCGCACCGAGATCGACTGCGCGGTGGCCTATTACGGTACCTACATCGAGCACAACATTCGTGAGGCACCAACACTCCATCGTCCATTCATGTTGCATATGGCCATGAAGGACCGCTGGGTACAGGCCGAGGTCAATGAACTGCTCGAGCGACGCCTGTCACCGAACCCGCTCGTCACGATTCACAAGTACCCCGAGGCCGACCATGCCTTCGCGAGGCATGGCGGGCGCACCTGGAGAGAGGCCGAGGCAAACGAGGCGCTGGCGCACTCGGTGGACTTTTTCTCGAAGTATCTGTAGGGGGCTAAACGGCAATGATTGGCCCGCTTGCAATACAAGGGCCCGGAACGCGCCGGCAAGTCCCGCCAGTGACAGCGCTCAGGTGGTGCGGGCGATCGCGCCCGCCTCCCGCGCAAGCCGTGCGATACCCGCCCAGTCTCCACGTGCAATCAGATCGGCAGGGGCGATCCAGGTGCCGCCCACGCGCTCGCAATTCGGTTCACGCAACCACTCGGCAAGCGCGTCAGCGCGTACGCCACCAGTGGGGATGAACCTCACATCCTGAAGCGGGCCGGCCATTGCGCGGAGCATGGCGATGCCCCCCGCCTGAGCGGCTGGAAAAAGTTTCAAGAGCTTGAAGCCGAGGTCGCGCGCGGCCATCACTTCAGACGGCGTCATCACCCCTGGAACGAACGGCAAACGCGCGCGCAGCGCCGCCTCAGCGAGGGCAGGCGTGCATCCTGGCGAGAGTCCGAACGTTGCGCCCGCATCGGCTGCCCGCCGCACATCGTCGCCATCAAGCAGCGTGCCGGCGCCTACGCAGATTGGCAGCGCGCGACGCGACAATTCGGCAATGCCCGGGAGGCCGCCCGGGCGGCGGAGCGTGATCTCGATCACGTCGATGCCGCCTTCCAGAAGCGCTTCGGCGAGCGGCACCGCCTCCTCGGCAGCATTGATGGACACCACCGGAACGACCCGTGAGCGGAACAACGGCAATTCAGTCATGAAAGGGCTCAGGAAAGAAGCGCGGATGCACCAGCCTCGGTGGGCGAGGCGTGCTCGCGAAACAGGGCGAACAGACCCCGGCCCAGCGAATCATCCGATTCGCGCGGCGACGGAACCCAGGGCTCGCGCAACTGCCATTCTGCCGCGTCTACCCGAACATTGAGAATGCCCCGATCACAATCGAGCTCAATGAGATCGCCCTCGCGAAGACGCACGACAGGCCCTGCCGCCGCGCTGTCCGGGCTCAGATGAATCGCCGCCGGAATCTTGCCCGATGCGCCCGACATCCGGCCATCAGTCAGTAACGCCACTTTGAAACCCTGGTCTTGCAGCGCGCCCAACAGTGGCGTGAGCTTGTGAAGTTCGGGCATCCCATTGCTTCGGGGGCCCTGGCCCCGCACCACAGCGACGAGATCGCGCTGCAACTCCCCACGCGCAAACCGCGCAGCAAGCTCCTCCTGGCTGCCGACCACCACCGCGGGTGCGGTGACCCGGCGATGTTCAGGCCTGACCGCCGATACCTTCACCACTGCACGCCCCAGATTGCCGGCAAGGACGCGCAGCCCGCCATCCGGTGAAAACGCATGCTCCGCAGACCGCAACACCGACGTATCGCGGCTCGCGCCGGCTGGCTCCCAGACCAGTTCGCCCGCCTGGTTCAACACAGGCGAAACCGTGAAACGCTTGAACCCCGGGCCGAGCACCGTTTCCACGTCCTCGTGCATGAGGCCTGCGCGCAGCAGTTCGCTGATCAGCACCGGCATGCCTCCCGCGGCATGGAAATCATTCACATCGGCCTGTCCATTTGGATACACCTTGACGAGCAACGGTACAGCCCCCGAGAGCTCGGCAAAGTCATCCCAGTCGATCAGAATGCCTGCGGCCCGCGCCATCGCAACGAGATGAATGGTGTGATTGGTTGACCCGCCGCTTGCCAGCAGGCCAACCATGGCATTGACAATCGAGCGCTCGCTCACGATCGAGCCGATCGACGACGCCGCGCGCCGGCTTCGGGTCAGTCGTACGATGACTCGCACGGCTTCGAGGTCGAGCACGCGGCGAAGCGCGGTGCCGGGATTGACAAAGGATGAGCCTGGCAGTTGCAGACCCATCGCCTCCAGGAGCATCTGGTTGGAATTGGCGGTGCCATAAAACGTGCAGGTGCCCTCACCGTGGTAAGCGGCCTGCTCTGCCTTCAGCATGTCGTCCCGGCTCACCTGGCCCAGCGCATAGCGTTGCCGCATCGATGATTTTTCGACATTCGAGAGCCCGGACGGCATGGGTCCAGCCGGAACAAAAAGCACCGGCAAATGGCCGAAGTGCAGCGCCCCCATCACCAGACCGGGCACGATCTTGTCGCACACGCCCAGCATGAGTGCGCCATCAAAGACATCATGGGAGAGCGCCACCGCAGTGGACATCGCAATGACATCACGCGAAAACAGCGAGAGCTCCATGCCCTCAAACCCCTGCGTGATGCCGTCACACATTGCGGGTACGCCCCCTGCGACCTGCGCAGTTGCACCCAGTTCGGCTGCTGCACGGCGCAGCATCTCGGGATAGCGTTCGTAGGGCTTGTGAGCCGAGAGCATGTCGTTATAGGCGGTCACCACGCCGAGATTGACCGCCCTGGGCGCGAGCGCGGCGAGCCGTTCGTTCACCGGCATGGCCGCCAGCGCATGCGCTACATTGGCGCAGCCCATTCTCTGAACGCCGCGCGGACGCGCAGCCATGCGGGCGCAGAGCGCCAGATAAGCAGCGCGGCGCGTGCGGCTTCGGTCAATGATGCGCTGGGTGACCTTTTCAAGTACCGGATGGCGCGGCACCGCCTGTCCCGCTGACGACTCCTCGCGCATCAACCCGCCGCCTCCTCATGCCAGGCGAGGCCCTCGGATGCGATCAGAGCCGACGCCGCAGCTGGCCCCCAACTGCCCGCCGCATAAGGCTTGGGCGCCGCCCCGGAATCGTCCCAGGCGCGAACAATGGGGTCGGCCCATGACCAGGCGGCTTCGAGCTCATCACGCCGCATGAAATGGGTGAGGCGCGAGCGCGTGATGTCGACCAGCAGCCGCTCGTAGGCTTCGGCTCGGCGCGTACTGAAGGCCTCGTGAAGATCGAGGTCAAGGGTAACCGGGCGGCGTCGCATTCCAGAGCCCGGCTCCTTCATGAGCATCTGCAGCTTGATGGACTCCTCGGGCTGCAGGCTGATGATCAGACGATTGGATTCGGTGTCGGCGTCGTCGAACGGCGAAAAAGGCGGACGCGCGAAATCGACAATCACCTCGGAGCGTCGAACCTGCAGGCGCTTTCCTGTGCGGAGAAAAATCGGTACGCCCGCCCATCTCGGATTGTTGATCTGGCAGCGAAGTGCAGCAAAGGTTTCGGTAGCACTGCCCGCAGGTACTCCAGGCTCGGACAGATAGGCCGCAGCAGGCTCGCCATCCACGACACCCGCACGATACTGGCCGCGCACCGTGTAGCGCATCACATCCTCGGGCGTCATGCGTTTGAGCGAACGCAGCACCTTGAGCTTTTCGTCGCGCACATCATCCGGATCGAGCGAGATCGGGGCTTCCATCGCAACGATGCAGAGCAATTGCAGCAGATGGTTCTGCACCATGTCGCGGAGCGCCCCCGTCCCGTCGTAAAAGGCCGCGCGCGACCCCACTCCCAGGGTCTCTGCCACCGTGATCTGTACGCTGCGGATGTAAGGCGCACGCCAGAGCGGCTCGAGAATCGCATTGCCAAAACGCAGCACCATCAGGTTCTGGACGGTTTCCTTGCCCAGGTAGTGGTCAATACGATAGATACGGTTCTCGGCGAAGTGTCGTGATACCTGCTCGTTGATCGCACGCGCCGAAATCAGGTCGTGACCCAGCGGCTTTTCCAACACCACGCGTGCGTCGGCATCGATCAGGCCCGCGCCGTCCAGATTCGCGCAGATGGTGGTGAAGAGCGCGGGTGCGGTCGCGAGATAAAACACCCGTACCTCGCCGGGTCGGGCGCCTGCGCCCAGGTTTAGGTACCCCTTCGCGTCCGACGCGTCGAGTTCGACATACTCGAGCTGGGCGATGAACCGCTGCCAGACCGCCTCGTCGACCGAACTCGAGGCCTTCCCCTTTGACCTTGCCGTCACCTGTTCACGGAACGCGTCGCCCGACATCGCCTGCCGACCGGTGGCGATGATCCGGGTGTCCGGGCTGATGCGCTCATGCGCAAACGCCATGAAGAGCGCCGGCAGGAGCTTTCGGAACGACAGGTCCCCCGTGCCACCGAAAATGAAGATGGCAAGTGGGGAGGAGGGGGTGGGGTCGGTCATCGAGACCCTCAAACCGGCAGGACCCGGAAGGTCACATCATCGAAATAGAAAGTCTTGTTTGATCCAGTGGATCCAAAATCAAAAAACACTGACGCCATATCGAAGGTCCTGGCATGGTCAAGCAGCGAGGTTCCGACGACCGGGCTCGCGAAATTGAAGGTGAGATCCTGCCAACCGACGGCTGTCGTGTTCACCTGCGTTTCGACGGTCTTTGTGTTGTCTGCGATCGATTCAAGCTTCAGGCGCACCGGAATCCCGGCTGCAGGCGCCCAAACCTTCATGCCGACCGTTTCGCTGCCTGATGAAATCAGGTCGAAACCGGGTGTCTTCATGAATGTGGTTCCAGCCCAGGTTTCAGCACCGGTTGCTTTGATGACTTTCGCCACAGAATTGGTACTCACCACTGGATCGGCAGCGCGCGACGACACGGCATTTCCAAAGTCGCTCGAGCCCCCCAACTGATAATCCGAATCGCCCGAGTCGAAATCCACGGTTCGCGCGGAGGGAACGACTGCAGGCGCCGCACCACCAATCGATACATCGTCAAGGTAGAAGACCTTGCCCGTGCCCCCCGCGCCAAAGTCGAAGAACACCGACGCCTTGGTGTAGTCC
>CAMBZS010000065.1 GCA_945872335.1 Bordetella parapertussis
AAACCGCGCAGGCGTTCGGAGTTCCGGAGGGTTTGTTGGATCAATTGCTGGTTGATATTGACTCCGCGCCCATTGATGAAGCGCTCAAGCCCCTGCTGCGCTATGCGCGTAAGCTCACGCAAGAACCCACTCAACTGACGCAAGCCGACGCCCAAGCGGTATTTCAAGCGGGTTGGAGTGAAATTGCGCTACACGAAGCGGTGCTCACAATCTGCCTGTTCAATTTTATGAATCGATTGCTGGAAGGGCACGGCATCACGGGCAACCCTACGCTGCACGAACTGCGCGGCAAGGCGTTGAAAGAAGCCGGCTACGACCCGTTGCTGAAGCTGCTCCAGCCAAAGTGACGGGGGAAGGGACAGGCCCGATTGATCATCGCGATCCCAACTCTCTGTGTGAGTGGGAGGCGCTCAGGCCGCTTCCCACTTGTCGCTCTTGTGTTGATCAGTTTGGCAGCAGTACCTTGTCGATGACATGAATCACGCCATTGCTCGCACGTACGTCAACGGCGGTAATGCGCGCGGGTACGGCGGTTGTGTCCGTGATGCTCAGATCAGCATTAATCGTGATGGTCTGCGCGGCCACGGTGGCGCCGGCAAGGGTTGTGGTGTCCAAGGTGGGGACGGGGGTGCCGAAAGGGATGCCAGTTGAGAGAACCTGCCCTGAGAGGACGTGGTAGGTGAGTACCGAGGTGAGCTGTGCGGTCGTCAGACCGCCCGGCGCGGCAGCAAATGCCGTGTTGGTGGGCGCAAAGACTGTCAATGGACCAGGCCCGCTCAGGTTGGCTGCCAAACCGGTTGCCACGACTGCATTCGTCAGTGAGCTGAAGGCGCCCGGATTGGCCTGAGCCATCTGCACAATATTCAGGACTCCGGGCGGTACGAGTACCTTGTCGATCGCGTGCAGCACGCCATTGTTGGCGGAAATGTCTGCCGTCGTCACTCGTGCCGAGGCCAGAACGGCGTCTCTGATCGCCACCCCGTCGGCGACCGAGACCGACAGCGTCGCAGGCGCCCCACTGAAGCTGTAGGCGGTCGCCTGTGTGGCGGGGCCTGTCTGGAGATCTGCTGCGAGCTTCTGTCCGGGAAGCACGTGATATTGGAGGATTCGGGCGAGGTCGGCTGGCGACAGCGCGGCCAGCATCGCGGCAGAGTCGGCGAATCCGAGTTGACCGGCCAGGGTGGTGAAGGCGGCATTTGATGGTGCCAGCACAGTCAGGCCGGCGCCAGGTGCGGTAAGGGTCGAGCCGACCCCGGCCTTTTCGATCGCAGCAACGAGACTTGAGTAGCCATTTGCTTGCGCGACTTCAGCCAGGTTCCCCAAATCGGAACTGTCGCTGCAGGCCGACAACGCAGCCACAAAACTCAATCCGGTAACCCACTTCAAACAAATCCGCATCGCAACTCTCCTGTGTCAATGATCGGGGACACCCGTGATGGCGGTAACTAGAGCCTATTTGCGAAATCACGCGTAGTACTCCGGTGCAGCCGAGGGCCCGGGCAACGTCCAACCTTAGACGTCCGAACCGAATGGGAGAATCGCAAAGCAGCGCTGGCGTCAGGTTGCGTCTGCGCAATGGAATAGCCGGATCAAATCACGACTGTCACTTGACGGTGATCCATGAACTCGAGCAGAAGCCGCAGACCCCAGGGCATTTCCACATGCCGCATCAACTCGGCCAGTCGGGTAGCCTTGGATCGGCAAAGCAGCGGCGACGTACCGTTTTTGTTGACGTCGCGAGCATGAGTGTGTTCGACTCGGACAGACTGTAGCAATGACTGCCTGCATCTGCTTCACCATGAACGCATTCAGAGCTCACCGCTTGTTTTCCCCGCCCGTCGGGCTTTTTAACGGGTCCCGCCAGGGGCGCTAGGTCTATCGCAACATGAAGGTCGCCAGCGAGTTTGTGATTCCCGCACGACACGGGCGCGCTTTCGAGATAAAGCGCGGTCAGGTATTCCGAATCTTCCCCATGGAAGATGGTCAGGTCGGCGATTGCGTGTTCTACAACGCGCATGACTACCGCGAGTGGTTCCATGTTGGCCAGAGCTGGGCCATCAACGGAATTCTTGGCACCGGCACCGCCAAGAGCTTCCGGTATTTCTACTCCAAACCGCCGCGCGAAAACGTCATGCTTACGGTTCTCGAGGACACCTACGCCAACCACTGGGGTAACAACGGCGGGCGCTGCTCGACTAAGCTTTACGCCTTGCGCGACGGAATCTCGCATGGTCATCGCTCGTGCCAGGAGAACCTCGCCGAGGCGCTCGCGCCCTACGGGATGACGGGCGACGACGTCATGGACGTCTTCAACGTATTCATGAATGTCGATCTGCATCCTGATGGCCGGTTCACGATTCGCCCAACCACCGTTACCCGACACGATTACATCGAGCTCCGCGCCGAGATGGATGTCCTCGCCGCGGTCTCGGCCTGTCCCGCTGATACCTCGCCCACCAATGGCGGGAAGTCGGCCCCGCTCGGTATCCGTATCTTCGAATAAGGGGAGTCCATGAAGAAGCTCGCAGTAGCGCTCGCAGCCGTCTCGTTTTCGCTCACGCTCCACACCACCGCGGAGGCCCAGGAGGCGCGCCTGCGTATGGCCAGCTTCCTGCCGGCAAACCAGAGTTTTGGCATACCAGCCAAGCGCTGGGTGGATGAGGTGAACCGGCGTGGTAAGGGCATTGTCCAGATCGTGTTGGTTGGGCCCGAGGCAATTCCGTTGCCGGAGCAACCGAATGCGGTGAAGACTGGCGTGGTTGACCTGCACTCAGGCCCGCCCACCTTCTATCGCGGAACGCTGGTTGAGGCCGAGGCCATGACGCTGTCCGAGAAGTCGGTGGCTGAACTCAAGCAAAACGGCGCCTGGGATCTGATGAACAGACTCCATGCTGAGAAAATGAACGTGATGTTGCTGACCGGTTTCGGCGACGGGGTGAATTTCAACGTTTATACAAACCGTCCTGCGGCGCTTACCGACCGGACCAAGCCCTTCGATGGAATGACGCTGCGTACCTCTCCCGCACAGAAGGCCTTTCTGGAGTCGGTTGGCGCACGCGCAGTGGTGATCGCCCCCACCGAGGTGTACACCTCGCTTGAGCGCAACATGGTGCAGGGCTATGTTTGGCCGATGCTTGGCCTGAAGGACCTGGGTTGGCTCAAGCTCACCAAGTTTCGCTATGACCCAGGCTTCTACAGCTCGGTTGTGAACATCATGGTCAATCTCGACAAATGGAAGTCGCTTGATGCGCGCCAGCAGAAGTTCTTGATGGAAATGGCTACCTGGATGGATACCGAATGGCCGAAGTGGCGAGCCGAGTCGCGTGCCGACGAGGAGCGGTTCCAGAAGGAGGCAGGTGTTCAGGTAGTCAGCGTGGGCCCCGAGCTTCGAAACCGCGCGCATGACGCGTTCTGGAACGAGTTGCAGGGCCTGAGCCCGCAACTGATCCCGCAGATCCGCAAGCTGATGACGAATTGAATGCACTGGAAGCAGCGTACGGCCGGCTCCTTGCCGCCTGCGCTGCCGTCGCGGCGGCGCTGGTTTTCGCTGTCATGGCCATGTTCACGCTTTCAGTGGTGTTGCGAGCGCTGGTTGGCGGTCATGTAGAGGGCGACATGGAGTTGTCCGAGTACGCGATGCTGCTTATCACTGCACTGACCGCACCCTGGCTGTTGCGGCTTGGTCGGCACGTGCGTCTGGATGTGGTGCTCGTGAACCTGCCGGCGCGGCTCGCCTGGGCCTGCGAGCTTGCCTGCGACGTCATCGGCTTCGCCGTCTCGCTGCTGTTGGTGACCTACGGATGGCGCGTGATCGTGGCAAGTCACTCGTCGGGTACACGGATCGTCAAGGAATTCACCATCCCGGAATGGTGGGTGCTCTGGCCGCTGCCGCTCATGTTCGCGTTTATCGCGGTGGAATTCCTGTTCCGTCTCCGCCGGGTGGCCCTGGGTCCTCGCCAGGCCCGGGTCGAGGGCGGCCAACTCTAAACCGAAGCAATGGACTGGCCGACTGTTCTCGCACTTCTTGCCTTGGGCGTGCTTGCGCTCATGGCCCTTGGCACACCCGTGGCCGTAGCGTTTATCGCGGTGAATGCTGTCGGCGCATGGTTCTTCCTGGGGGGCGAGCGAGGCCTCGCGCAGCTGGCGCGCAACATGACCGCGTCAGTATCGAATTTTGCGTTCACGCCAATTCCTCTTTTCGTGCTCATGGGCGAGGTGCTCTTTCATACCGGGCTGGCGGTAAAGGCCATTGACGCCGTGGCGACCCTCATCCGGCGCGTGCCTGGACGCCTATCGGTCATCGCGCTTGTAGCAGGGACCATCTTCTCAGCGATTTCCGGTTCCACGATTGCCACCACCGCGATGCTGGGCTCGCTTCTGTTGCCGCAGATGCTCAAGCGCGGCTACGACCGGAAACTCGCCATGGGCCCCATCATGGCAATTGGCGGGGTGGATATGCTTATTCCGCCCTCGGGGTTGGCGGTGCTGCTCGGCGGCCTCGCCGGCATTTCGATCTCGGACCTGCTGGTGGGCGGCGTGGTGCCTGGCATTATTCTCAGCGCTGTATTCATCGCCTACATTGTGTTTCGCGCGTGGCGCGACCCGGCGCTCGCGCCGTTGGACGATGAGCCGGTCATTCAGGGCTGGGCGCGCTGGCGCCCGTTCGTTCTTCATGTGTTGCCGCTCGGCACCATCATTGCTGCGGTCATCGGCAGCATGGCCATGGGCTGGGCCACTCCCACCGAGTCGGCGGCGATCGGTGCGGCGGCAACCATGGTGGTGGCGGCGCTGTTTCGCGAGTTGAAGATGAAGGCGCTGAAGGACGCGCTGATCGGGACGGCGCTTGTAACCGGCATGATCATGTTCATTATTCTCGGCGCAACCACCTTTGCCCAGATACTTGCTTTCTCGGGAGCGACGAGCGGCCTGATCGAATTGGTCACGAAGGCTGAACTCGGGCCGGGCGTGGTGGTTGCGGGGATGCTGGCAATTCTCCTGGCGCTTGGTCTCTTCCTCGATCAGGCGAGCATGATGATGCTGACCGTGCCGCTGTTCATGCCGCTGGTCAAGAGCCTGGGTGTCGACCCGATCTGGTTCGGGATCCTATTCCTCATGTGCATGCAGATCGGGTTGCTAACGCCGCCGTTCGGGCTCCTCCTGTTCACCATGAAGAGCGTTGCGCCACCTGAGGTGACAATGCGCGAGGTGATCTCCGCTGCCATTCCCTATGTGCTGTTCGGCTTAGCACTTACCGCCGCGATATTCGCATTCCCCAAGTTAGCCACCTGGCTTCCTTCCATCACCTGACAACGCGCTACTGGGGTTTTTTGATGAAAGCCGTTCAGTTCGAGCGCTTCGGTCCACCAGAGGTGTTGGCCATGGCTGAGCGCCCGCTTCCTGTGCCCGGTCCAGGCGAGGTGCTGATCGAGATCGCTGCGGCGAGCGTGACGCCTGGGGACTCGAAGCTACGCGCCGGTCTGCTCCAAACGATCTTCCCGGTGTCACTGCCCTACATACCGGGGCGTGACGGAGCAGGGCGTGTCGTCGCGCTGGGAGCGGGCGTCGACTCTGTCAAGGTCGGTGATCGCGTGTGCTTCGTGGCCGAGCGCACGGTTCAGGGAAGCTACGCCACGCACATCGTGCGCGACGCTGACAGCATGGTGGGAATGCCCGACAAGCTCTCGTTTCGCGAGGGCGCTGCGCTGATGCACGCGGCCACCTGCGCATGGATGGCCCTCGCGGAAACTGGCAAAGCCCAGGCAGGGCAGCGCCTGCTTGTGCACGGCGGCTCGGGAGCGATCGGCGGCATGGCGATACAACTTGGTCGCCACCTGGGCGCATGGGTCGCCGCAACCTGCCATTCCAGGAATCGCGACTATGTGCTGGGCCTTGGCGCTCACGAGGCGTTTGCCTACGACCGTGACGAAGGATGGGACCGTCTGTCCGAAATCGACCTGGTACTCGACCTGGTAGGCGGTAGCCTGCACGAGCGCTCCTACCCTGTGTTGCGACCGGGCGGCATTCTCGTGTGGCTGATAGCGAGCCCTTTTCGCGACCTCTCCAAGCAGTACGGTGTGCGCACAGTGCAGGCTCGTATCGTGGACAAGCCCGAGGTCAACGCAGCGGTCATGGCGTTGGCGGGGCAGGGCGCGCTGCGCGCGCAGGTGAGCCTCGTGCTTCCGCTTGCGCAGGCCGCTGAGGCGCATCGACTCATCGAAGCCGGGCAGAACAGTCGCGGCCGAATCATTCTGGAACTATGACTACTCAAAAAACGCATCGTGTGGCTGTCGACATCGGCGGCACTTTCACGGATATCGTCCTTCTCGCCCTCGACACGGGGGATTTGTTCACTCACAAGACGCTCACGACGCCGGACGACTTCGGCCGCGGTATCGCCCAAGGAATCCAGGCTGTCCTCGCCAAGGCTGATGTGCAGCCTGCCGCGCTAGAGCGGGTCATCCACGCAACCACGGTCGCTACCAACGCCATCCTCGAGCACAAGGGCGCGGTGACGGGTCTACTCACCACCGAGGGCTTTCGCGATGTGCTGGAGATGCGCCGCCTGCGTATCCCGGAAATGTATGCGCTCAACTACCAGAAGCCTGATCCGCTGGTGCCGCGGCGCCTGCGACGCGAGGCGCTCGAGCGAATGGCGCCAGATGGCTCAGTGCGCCGCCCCCTCGATGAAGCGAGCGTGCGCGCAGCCGCCGAGCGGTTCCGAGAAGATGGCGTGGAGTCGGTTGCAATCTGTTTCCTTCATGCTTATGCCAACCCAGCTCACGAGAAGGCAGCCGAGCGCGTGTTGCGCGAAGCGCTGCCAGGCGTCTTCGTATCCTGCTCGTCTGACGTTTTGCCAGTGATCCGCGAGTATGAGCGGACCAGCACCACCGTCATCAACGCTTTCCTCGGGCCCACGGCGGCACGCTACTTCGGATCCCTTGAGAAGCATCTCGCCGCCATCGACGTGCGCGCGCCGATCCTGGTCATGAAATCCGATGGCGGCGTGATGTCGATTCGCGCCGCCGCCGAGAGGCCTGCGTATATCGTGGAGTCGGGCCCGGCAGCGGGCGTGATCGGTGCGGCAGCGCGGCTTGTTTCCGGGGACGCGATCACCTTCGATATGGGAGGCACCACTGCCAAGGTATCGCTGGTGGAGGGCGGACGAATTCAGCATACCGGCGACTATGAAGTGGGTGCCGGAATCAATCTCAGTTCCAAGCTTGTGATGGGCGGTGGCTACGCTCTGAAACTGCCGGTGATCGATATCTCGGAAGTCGGCGCGGGCGGCGGCAGCCTGGTTTCGATCGATGCGGGGGGGTTACTCCGCGTGGGGCCGCAGAGCGCTGGATCCTCGCCAGGCCCCGTGTGCTACGGGCGCGGGGGCAGGCAGGCTACCTTCACCGACGCCGCGCTGGTGCTTGGCTGGCTCAACCCCAGGGCTATCGCTGGCGGCGGCCTGCAACTCAATGCCGCGCTTGCCCAGGAGGCGCTGCGCGAGCAGGTGGCGATGCCGCTGGGCGTGGCCGATCGCGAGGCTGCTTATGGCGTGCTGCAGGTGGCGGCCAGCACGATGGTGCGCGCGGTAAAAGCAGTCTCCACGTATCGCGGGCGCGATCCGCGGGACTTCGCTCTGTACGCCTTTGGCGGCAACGGCCCCCTGGTAGCGGCTTTGGTGGCTGACCTTCTCGAGATGAAGCGCGTGCTGGTACCGCCGCACCCGGGCGTGTTCAGTGCCTATGGCCTGTTCCATGCCCAGGTAGCGCATGAGGTGGTGCGAGGGTTTCTGGCGCGCCTCTCCGAACTCGCGCCAGGCGAACTCGAGCGCCGCTTCCAGGCGATTGAGGCGGATCTACGCAGCCGCATGCAGACAGAGGGTGTTGCCGGCTTCGAACTGGAACGTCACGCCGACCTGCGCTATTCCGGCCAGGCGCACGAGATCACTGTCCCCGCTGATCTGGGCCCCATCGACTTGCAGGCGCTTGCTGCCGCATTCGGAGATGAGCACGAACGCACCTATGGACACCAGGCAGAGCGCGAAGAAGTCGAGTGCGTCGCGCTGCGCGTCACAGCGCGCATTCCGGCCGACGTGCTGCCGGCCCGCTCGCGTCTCGTTGGCGGCCGCTCGGACCGGCGCAACGCCTACTTCGGGCCCAAGGCCGGGGAGCACGATGTGCCGGTTGTGAGCCGTGGCGAACTGGCTGCGGGTGCATTGAATGGGCCGCTTATCGTAGAGGAATACGACGCCACCTGCGTCGTACCACCGGGCTGGCGCGCGGCACTCGATGACGAAGGCAACCTGATGTTGGACCGTTGAGGGATAAGCCTGTTGTGAAGACCGATCCGATCACTCTGGAAGTTCTGAAGAATGCCCTCTCGTCGATTGCAGACGAAATGGCACTCGTTATCCTGCGCACCGCGTACAGCTCGATCGTGCGCGACTCGATGGATTACTCCACTGGCCTTTGCGACCGGCATGGCCGGGTGATCGCCCATGGCCTCACCATGGCGCTGCATCTGGGGGCGTTCCCGGACGCCATGCGGGCTTTGCTGCGCGACTACGGCAACGACCTGCAGGAGGGCGACGTTTTTGTTTTCAACGATCCGTACGTGGCGGGCGGCATGCATCTGCCCGATGTCTACATCGTCAAGCCCGTTGTCGTAGCGGGCGAAGTGGAGGGTTTTTGCTGCACGCTGGTTCACCAGATTGACATGGGTGGGATCGCGCCTGGCTCGACCGCCGTGTATTCACAGGAGATCTTTCAGGAAGGCTTGCGTATCCCGCCGATCAAGATGATGCAGGGTGGGGTTCCGAACGAGACTTTCTTCAAGTTGATGCATCTCAACACCCGCATCCCCGATAAGCTGGCCGGCGACATGCGGGCGCAGATCGCCGCCTGCAACAGCGCGGACCGTGCTTTCAGGGCGCTGGTTGAGCGCTATGGCTCTGCTGGCTTTCGAGCGATGCTGGAGGAACTGCACGACTATGCCGAGCGCCTCGCACGGGCAGAGATCCGCGCGCTCCCGAACGGTACCTGGAGCTTCACCGATTACATCGACGGGCTGGGCGAAAATCCGCAGCCCATACCGCTGAAGGCCACGGTCACCATCGAAGATGACCAGATGACGGTCGACTGGACGGGTTCTTCGCCTCAGGTAAAGGGGGCGATCAACTGCCCCTCGCCATTCGTCAAGTCAGCGGTGCACCTCATCCTCAAGTGCGCGGCGCAGCAGGAGATTCCCAACTTCGAGGGCGCGCTGCGCCCGCTCACCATCGTATTGCCAGAAGGCACGATCGTAAACCCGACGCAGCCAGCAGCCTGCGCAGCGCGCGCCATCATCGGTTGGCGGGCGATCGACACGCTGATGGGTGTATTCGCGCAGATCGTCCCTGACCGGGTGGGCGCAGCAGGCGAGGGCGGTGTCACCTTCCCGGCGTTCAGTGGCTGGCACAAGGGCAGGCGCTTTGTCCTCGCCGAGACCCTGGCTGGAAGCTTCGGCGCCATGCGCCAGGCAGATGGCATGTTTGGCATCCCAAACCCTGGCGGTAACCTCACTAACCAGCCGGTGGAGATGATCGAGTCGTTGTATCCGATCGAAATCCAGGCCTACGGCATGATTCCGAATAGCGGCGGTCCAGGCCGGCGCCGTGGCGCGCCCGGCATCCTTCGCCGCTATCGGGTGCTCGGCGAAGAGATCGTTATCGTCATGCGCGCTGACCGCCAGCGTTTCCTGCCCTGGGCGCTCGAGGGCGGACAGCCCGGCACGCCCTCGTTCCACCTGGTCAAGTCAGCTGCCGGACAGCGCGTGCTGCCTCAAAATCCCATGGGTCCGGTCAGCGTGCGCAGGGAGGAAGTGTTTGAACACCTTGGGGCAGGTGGCGCCGGTGTCGGCGACCCGCTTGAGCGCGAGTCTGTCCGGGTACTGGATGATGTACGCGAAGAACGGATCACCGCAGCGTATGCGTTCGACGTGTACGGTGTGGCAATCGAGGGCGGCAGGGTCGACGAGGAAAAGACCTCATCCCAAAGGCATGTCCTGCGCTCGGCTGTTGGGACCGACCAACCTGCTTACCTGAAGCATTATCTCGAGCCCCTTGGCGTTTCGGAGTTTCGGCTCGAGGGTCGGGAACTACAGATGCGGAAGTAAAAAAGACACGGGGGCGTGCCTTGTTGTGCTGTGGGATTCTCAGCGACGCATACGTTGCTGCATCATGCGCCATACCGTGCAGGGTCGTAGGGATCGGGGTCGAGTGCGCCGCGCCGGCCGGCGGCTACGTCGGCTAGCAGGCCGCCAGTGATTGGCCCGAAGGTTAGCCCGAGCGTGCCGTGCCCAAAATTAAAGTAGACGTTTGGATATGTCGGGCTGCGACCGATGACAGGCACCGAATCGGGCATGCCTGGCCGATGTCCCATCCAGCGTGACTGAGCCTCGCGCGGGAAGTCTGGCAGCAACCGACGACCAAGCTTGAGAAACAGATTGGCGCGATCGTAGTTTGGCGGCGCCTCGAGGCTCGCAAATTCCACCAGGCCCGCTGCACGAATACCGTCCTCCATGGGCGTGACGGCGAAGTGCATGTCGCCGTCAACCAGCAGACCATTCAACGGCACGCTGTTGCTGGGGACCACAATGTGGTAACCACGCCAGGTTTGAAGCGGTGCGTTGCAGCCCAACGCTGCAGCAAAAGCCCGCGAGTGCGCGCCAGCACAGATCACGAGATTCTCCACTTCCAGGCTACCGTGATCGGTGAGGAGGGTTGTGGGGGAGACGCTGCGAACATCGAGGCTGCGGAACTCGCCGCCTCGCGCGGTGAATAGCGCAACAAGTCGCTGGACAAGGCGGGCGGGGTTGGCGATATACGCGCTCGCTGGCTGGTACCACGCATAGCGGTAGTCAGGCGCGATAGCTGGCTCGAGGGCATGCAATTCCGCCTGGTTTAACTCTTCCACAGGTAAACCGAGGGCTCGGCGGGCGTTCATGTCGGCCCGCTCTGCCTCAAAGCCCTCCCGCGTTCGGTACGCGTACAGCTCTCCGCGGGGGCGAAGCAGGTCTTGGGCGCCGGCTTCGCGCAGGAGTGGCTCGTAAGCGGCGCGCGCGCCAAGCGCCAGCGGCGCCAGCGCGCGAGACGCCCGCTCGACTTGGCTCGGGCGCGAGGCCCATAAGAAACGAGCGAACCAGGGTGCAAGGCTTCCCAGGTATCGCCATTTCAGCACCAGAGCGCTCTCTCGGTCGAACAGCATGCGCGGCACCATGCCAAGGATGCCCGGGCGCGCGAAAGGCAACACACCGCCCGAGTGCAGAATGCCCGCATTACCGAACGAGCAGCCCTGCCCCGGAGCGTCGCGGTCGATGAGCGTAACCCGCCAGCCCTCGCGCTGTAGTGCGAGGGCACTGCACACGCCAACGATACCGGCGCCCAGGACCGTGAAGTGCTTCATTTTGAGGCTACTCGAGTGCGACGCATTCGATCTCGATATCGAAATCCATCGGCCAGGAGCCCACGTTAACGAAGGTGCGTGTCGGGGGGTTGGCTCCGAAGTAGGCCTTGTATACCTCGTTCACGCGGTTGAAGTGTGCAGCATTGGTGATGTAGACCCGCACGCTGACCACCTTATCCATGGACGAGCCCGCGCTCTCCAGGCAGTGCTTGACGGTATCGAGCGCCTGTCTCGCCTGCGACTCGATATCACCGTTACTGATTTTTCCAGTCTTCGGATCCATGGGGGGCATGCCAGAGACGAACACGAAACCGTTCGCCCTCACTGCTGCCGAAATGGGTACTTGTTTGGCCTCGAGGCCTTCTGTGATGCCGGGAACATGCACGACCTGTTTTTGCGCCACCGTTTACTCCTTGATTTTCATGCTCAATCAATTATAGAGGCGCGTCGATGAGCCGGCACGTCGGTGCTGATCTTGGTGAGTTGTCCGCGATTCAGCTTGGCCTTTTCGCTGATCAGCAGACTTTTCAACACCGATTCAAATCACGATGCCATGCGGGCTGCGGACCGGCCGTGTTACGTGCTTGATGTCGTCGTTGCCATCATGTTTCGTGCTATTTTCCGGCCGGTCGGGCGACCACAATCGAGTGGTCTTGCATTTGACAGCAAGTTTCATTGCGGTCCAATCGGTTTTGTTTTGGAGGGTGGGGCATGAACAGATGGATACGCTCTGCGTTGATGGCGTTGGGCTGTGGCTTGTTCACTCTGTCTGTGCCAAGCGTCGCGCAAGACTTTCCTAACCGACCCGTTCGCCTGATCGTTCCGTTCGGTCCTGGCGGCGTGACCGATATCGTGGCAAGAGCCTTCGCGCAAGGCCTCGAACGCAGGCTAGGTGAGTCTGTGGTCGTTGAAAACCGCGCGGGTGCAAGCGGGAACATCGGGACCGAACTGGTTGCTCAAAGCGCACCCGACGGGTACACGTTGTTGCTCGCGTTTGATGGCACGCTCACCATCAATCCGCATGTGTATGCCAGGCCCGGCTTTGACCCGGTAAAAGACTTTGCGCCCATCACGAAGATCGGAAATTCGACGCAGATCCTGGTTGCCAGACCGTCGCTGCCCGCAACGTCACTTTCAGACCTGATCAGTCGCGGGAAATCGTTGGGAGCCTTGAACTACGGGTCATCGGGGACCGCGAGTCCAGGTCATGTCTCCGGCGAGATGTTGCGCACTGCCAGCGGACTGGCGCTGGTGCACATTCCGTACAAGGGGGGCGCCGCGGCGGTCAACGACGTCATCTCGAGCCAGATCGACCTTGCATTCACGGCCGTCGCAACTGCAAGGCCGCTTATTGAATCCGGCAAACTCAAGGGGCTTGCCGTGACGACAGGCAGCCGGTCGGTCATGTTGCCCGAGGTTCAAACCTTTACCGAAGCCGGTCTCAAGGATTTCGTCGTCGACACGTGGCTTGGCATCATGGCTCCGGCCAAGACTCCGCCTGCCATCACCGACAAGCTGTCGGCAGAGTCGATCAAGGTTCTTTCCGATGAAGGCTTGCGCAGGCGGTTGAGCGAGCTTGGCGTCGAGCCCGTAGGCTCGAGCGCTGCCGCCTTTGGCGAGCAGGTTCGGCAGGATGTTGCTCGCTGGGGGCGTGTGGTGCGCGACGCTCAGATCAAACTCGCTCCCTGAGTTCACCCACAGCGGGCGACGATCGTTGAGGATGCAATTGAGTACCCAATTGGACAAGGCTCACAATCGCGTAACCGTTATCCGCAACGGAACGGTCTGGACTGGAGGCGAACAGCCCCGACTTCTGCATGATCACGATGTGGTCATCGAGTCAGGTCGTGTGGCCAGTCTTGAGCCCCGATTCTCCGGGCGATCCGATCTCGACGTTGACGCGGAAGGTTGCGTCGTCATTCCTGGGCTGATCAATTCGCATGTTCATCCTGGTACATCGCCGCGCAGTCGTGGTCTGGCGGAAGACATCACGCTTCCCGACGGAGCCGCCTACTATCACATGACGATGCCGGTTCAGATGGTGTCCCCCGAGTTCATCTCGCCAGAGGATCTCGCGCCGATTGTCGAGTGGGACTGCCTGGCGATGCTTCTGGGAGGTGCGACGACCATTGTGGCGGAGCAATTCGGTTCTGCCGACACCTGGATATCGCTGGTCGACCGCCTGGGCTTTCGCTCGGATCTTGGGAAATCGTTTCCGAGCACTTATGCGGCAATCGGTTACTACGACAAGTCGACAGGTCGGGTTGTGCTGGGCGACCCGGGCGATATTGCTTCGGGGCTTGCAGAGAACCTTGCGCTGCATGATCGCTGGCACGGCGCTTTTGATGATCGCCTTCGAATTCACCTGTCACCGCATGGCCCCGATACCGTACCTGAAGAGGTCTTGCGGGAAACACGTCGCCAGGCCGATCAACGCAACATCACGATTCATCTGCATCTGGCCCAGCACAAGCTTGAACTCGAGACCGTCGCCAGAAAATCGCAGGGCATGAGTTCGGTGGCCTACCTGGATTCGATCGGCTTTCTGGGCAGCGATGTGATGACCACCCACTGCACCTATCTGCAACCCGGCGACTTTCCGATTCTTGCGCGTACCGGTACCCATTGCGTTCACATCGCGTACCGCAAGGCGAAGGAGGCGCTCACCAGTCCGTTCTGGGAGTTTCTGGATCAGGGGATCAATGTCGCGTTGGCCACCGACAGTTATTCGCATGACTTCATTCTCGACATGAAGTTCGCCGCAATGCTTGGAAAGATTCGCAGCGGTGCGGGGGGGCGCATCACCGCAGAGCGGGTCCTGCGATGCGCAACCTGGGGCGCAGCCAAGGCGCTGCGGCGGTCGGATCTTGGTCATCTTGAGCCCGGTGCACAGGGCGATGCGGTGATCGTCGATCTGACGTCTGTGTTCAATGCTCCGGTCTTTGATCCGATCAAGGCACTGGTTTACTACTCGACAGCCGCAAACATTCGGGCCACGCTTGTTTCGGGGCGACCGGTTGTCATGAATGGCCGTGTTCCTGGCTCCGACATGGAACGCGTGCGCGCGCATACCACCGAATGCTGCCGACGTCTCTGGCGTGGCGCGGCTGATCGCGGTGCACTTCCTTCCGGCGTGTTCTATCCAGATCCCTGCGCCTGCTGAGCCCGGGCACCATGGCGGTCGACCTGTCCCTTTCCTTTGCCAGCGCTGGCGAACTCAGGCTGTTGCTTGATGGAGGACAGATTTCCTCTGAGCAACTGGTTCGAAATTCGCTCGATCGACTGGAGGCGACCCACACATCCCTGAATGCGTTTACGCATGTCGATGCGCAGGGCGCGCTTCGGGCCGCACGGCAATGCGATCAGGACCGTGCCCGACATCGCGTGCAACACGCGCCGCTCGGCGCGCTGCATGGCATACCGATATCGGTCAAGGAGCTCATCGAGGTGGCGGGTTTGCCCTGTCGATACGGCTCGCGCACCATGTCGTCTCATGTTCCTGTTGAGGATGCCCCGTCGGTTGCCCGGGTGCGGCGTGCCGGTGCTGTCATCATCGGCATGACCAACACCTCCGAATTCGGCTTCCGGGGGTTTACCGACAACACGTTGAATGGCCTGACCCGAAACCCCTGGGATCTTCGCTGTACGCCTGGTGGATCAAGCGGTGGCGCTGCAAGCAGTGTGGCGGCGGGCGTTACTCCGCTCGCGCTTGGCACCGATGGCGGCGGGTCGATCCGTAATCCGAGCAGCTTTACGGGGCTGGTCGGGATCAAGCCACAATTCGGACGTGTGCCGGTCTATCCGGTCAGCGCAACGGCCACGCTCGCACATGTTGGTCCGATGACGCGCTGTACTGCCGATGCGCGTCTGCTGCTCGATGTTGTCGCTGGCCCCGATGTGCGCGACTGGAACTCTGCGATGCCGGCAGTATCGGCGGCGCCCGGTTGGCGGCCCGGGGAAGCGATTCGGGTTGCATATGCTGAATCGCTCGGTTACGGGCGGTTGGAACCAGAGATTGCCGGAGTGGTGCGCGGAGCCGTTGATCGTCTGAGGGCTACCTGTCAGATCGCGGAGGCCAACGAAAAGATATGTGAGGACGAGTCGGAATTGTTTCTCGCCGAATTCATCGGGGGCGTTCACGCGAGGCTCGGGTCTGCGTTGCCCGACCAGAGCGATCACATTGATCCGATCTTGCTAGGCATGCTGAAGACGTTTGCGCAAATGCCTGCCAGTCACTACACGGCGCTGCTGCGCCGACGGCATGCACACCGGGAACGTATCAGAAACTTTTTTGAGAACTGGGATGTGCTGCTGACACCGATGACTCCTTGTGCAGCCTGGCCCACCAGCGAGCGCGCGCCAGCCGGGTTTTCGGGCTACAGGCTCTGGACCTTCTTTGGTTACCCGTTCAACCTGACCGGTCAACCGGCGGCGAGCCTGCCCTGCGGATATACGCAGGCGGGTCTTCCAGTGGGCATGCAGGTCGTGGTGAACCCGTATCGTGAGCGCCTGCTGTGCGATGTGCTCGAATGGTTCGAAAAAGCCATCGACCTGCCCGCGAGACGCCCCCTGGTCAGATCAATGTGAGAATTTTGGGGAAACGGGATGAAGCAAAGAAGAGTGACCTTGCCCCTGAAAACCGGATCCCTTGCTGAGTGGTTCAGAATGATCAGCAAGGAGGTAAGGATCGATGGGAGCGACGACGAGGGCGAGGTACACGCTGGAGTTCAAACTCGAGGCGGTACGCTTGGCAAAGACGGGCCAGAGCATATCGGCCACGGCGAAGATTTTGGGGCTGTCGGAGCAAACGCTGCACAACTGGATCAAGGCCGAGCAGCAGGGGCGGCTTGCCGGTCGTGGAGCGAAGTCTGTGAGTCCGGAGCAAATGGAGATTGCGCGACTTCGGGCGGAGCTGGCGCGAGTGAAGATGGAGCGCGACATTCTGGGAAAAGCGACGGCGTACTTCGCGAAGCAGCGGGACTGAAGTACGCCTGGATCGAGCGACACAGGGGTAAATGGCCGGTGTCGCTGAGCTGCGAGGTGTTGGGCGTGAGCACAAGCGGGTACCACGAACACCGCCGTCGTGCGTTGGGTCGTCCGCGTCCGGGTGCTCGAATCGGCAATGACGCACTGTTGGTACACATCCGGGCGGTGCATGCAGAGAGCCGGGGCGAATACGGCTGGCCGAGGGTATGGAAGCAGTTGCTCGCTCAGGGGATCCGGGTGGGTAAAGAGAGAGTGCGAAAACTGATGAAGCAGCACGGCATCAGAGCCCGCGGCAAGCGCAAGTTCAAAGCGACAACGGACAGCAATCACTCGCTGCCGGTTGCGCCGAACCTGCTCGAGCGGAACTTCTCGCCGACAGCGCCCAATACGGTGTGGACCAGCGCCATCACCTACATCGCCACTGACGAGGGCTGGTTGTATCTGACCGTGATCCTGGATCTGTTTAGCCGTGAGGTGGTGGGCTGGTCGATGAGGCCGCACATGCGACAGGAACTGGTGGTGGATGCGCTTCGCATGGCGTGGTTTCGCAGACGCCCTGCGCCGGGGCTGATCATGCACAGCGATCGGGGCAGCCAATATTGCGGCAAGGACTTCACTCGAGCTCTGAAGTCTTATGGCATGAAGGCGTCGATGAGCCGCAAGGGCGACTGCTGGGACAACGCGCCCACCGAAAGCTTCTGGGGCTCGCTGAAGGTGGGTCGGCTTCACGGCACGCGGTTTCCGACCCGCAGGGCAGCAATGGATGAAATCATTGACTGGATGACGTTCTACAATCATCGGCGACTACATTCCACCTTGGGCTATCTCAGCCCAATGCAGTTCGAGCGGGCATGGCTTGCCGCCCAGCAAAGGCAGGCCGCATGAGAGCTCGGTTAAGGGGTCCGGAAAACGCGGGCAAGGCCAAAAACCGCTCGCGTTGTAGTACACCTCGAGGTGTACTACTCGCCGAGCCAGTGGGCTTTGCAAGCGCTTTGATTTGCTTGGGAGATTTGGTGGGCGGCACAGGGTTCGAACCTGTGACTCCCGCCGTGTGAAGTGGCTGCGCGCAGTAGTAATCCGTGAGCACTTGATCACGCTGCGACCGGTTGAAATACGCGGATCCGCGGGGAAAGCTTGGCCCGCAGTTCCCGATCCGCGATCCGGATGTCGTACTCGGATTGCAGGTTCAGCCAGAACCGGGGCTCCATGCCGAAGAACAA
>CAMBZS010000066.1 GCA_945872335.1 Bordetella parapertussis
CAGAGCGAATTCCAGAAGCGCGGATCGCTGCCCATCGCCAGATAGTTGCCCAGGCCCGCGAAGCCCCGCAGCCACGGCATGCTGAAGTTCAACTGCTGAAGCGAGTTCCAGCCAAGATAGATGAGCGGGGTGGTGGTGGTGAGGAGCAGTACAAGGAGCGCCGGTGCCAGCAGCCAGGCGGCAAACCTGCGGTCCTGCGCTTCGAGGGTGAGAGGGAGTTTCGTCATCAGATCATGACACCGGGACCGCGCGGCGGGCGGCCCCGGTGGTGTTGCAGTGACCGTGCTTCAGCCGCGCAGAATCTGCTGAATGCGCGTCTGCGCTTCGTCGAGCGCTGCCTTGGCGGTTTTCTGTCCGACGAGTGCCGCCTGAATGCCCGTGGCCATGGTTTCGCCAATGGCGGGCCACTGCGGCACGCGCGGCCGCCATTCCACATCAGTATCCTGCGCAAGGGTGTCCATGGCGGTCTTGATGAAGTTGTCGCCCATACCGGCCATGGAGGAGGCAAAGTCGGCTGACTGCCATGAGGAGGTGCGGTTGACGCCCGAGCGCTTGGCGGCACCCGCAAACTTCCAGGAGGTGAGCGCCTGGGTTTCCGCAGCCGTGGCCCACTGGATGAAGAGCCAGGTGGCGGTTTTTCCGCGCGCGGAAAGCGCGGAGTTGATCGGGAAGCTCCAGTTCCAGATCGAGGTGACGCCTTTGCCCGCCGGACCCTTGGGCCAGCGCGCAAAGCCGATCTTGCCGATCACCTTGGATTTTTCCGGGTTATTGAGTACGGCCGCCGATGAGTGCGCATCGAGATAGCAACCCAGCGTGCCTTGCGAGAAGGCATCGGCGATATCGGGCCAGTTCCAGTTGCGAACCGCGGGTGGCGCATAACGATTGAGGGCTTCCACATACCACTCGAGGGCACGTACCGCGACGGTCGAATTCACCACCAGATTGTTGCCTTCGAACCAACCGCCGCCAAAGCCGCGCAGGATTGACGGATAGATGTACATGTTCTGGCCGGCGCCGGCAAAGCCGCGCATGGCAAGCCCGTACATGCGGTTGGCCGGATCGGTGAGGGCCTTGGCGTTGGCGAGCAGTTCGTCGTAGGTGGTGGCGGGCTTGAGGCCCTTGGCCTCGTAAAGATCCTTGCGGTAGACCTGCACGGTGACTTCGCCGTCAAAGGGCACGCCGTAGGGTTTGCCGTCCATGGAAACCGCATCACGCCAGGCTTTCAGGATGTCGTTGTAGTTGTACCAGGCGGCGTCGGTGAGCTTGGCGTCAGACAGATAACGATCGAGCGGTTCGACCCATTTGTTGGCCACATAGAGCGGGTAATACATGGGGTCGGCCGCATGGGTGGCGTAGGTGGCGGTCTTGGAGGACAGGTCGAGCATCGCCTTCTGGCGGATCTGCCCCGGGGGCACCTTCTCGAAGCGCAGCTTGATGCCGGTGAGCGCCTCGAACTGGGGTTGAAGGCTGATGAGATTGTCGAAGTAACTCGCAGGAATGACCGCCACGGTGATGGATTCGCCCGAGGCCTGCTTCCAGTCGATTTTGGCGGATTGATAGGCGGCGAGATCGCCAGCCTGGGCGTTCGCGGCAAGCGGCAGCATCTGGGCTGCTGCGGCGGCACCGGCCAGCGCTCCTCCGCGGGCGAGTGTCTGGCGGCGGCGGGGGTTAAAGCGGTCGTCTGAACGGGAATGGCTCATCCGGGTCTCCTCTTGTTGGCATCCTGGTCCCTGCGTGACCGTATTGCTCGGCCATGGCGGGTTGGTGTAATCGTTTACATCCGGCAACATAACAAACCTTCGATGAATCGTCCAGGATCCTTGTTTCAATGAAGAAAGCACGACAAGCGCGCGCCCAGGCGGCCCGCGGCGACAGCCCGATCGCGCGGGCCTCTGCGCTCGACGTGGCACGCGCGGCGGGGGTATCAAGCGCCACGGTGTCGCGCGTGCTCAACTCACCCGAGCGGGTCGATCCTCAGACTCGGGAACGGGTACAGGAGGCCGTGCGATTGCTGCGCTACGTGCCACATGGCGGGGCGCGCTCGCTTCGGAGCCGGCGCAGCCGGATGATTGGCGCGGTGGTGCCGTCGTTCGAGTATGCGCTCTATGCGCGCACCACGAGCGCGCTGCAGCGGCGTCTCAACGCGCAGGCCTATTCGGTGGTGGTGGCTGAGCATCATTACGATCTGCCGAAGGAAATGAGCGTGGCGGCGCAGTTGATCGAGCATGGTGTGGATGCCTTCATGTTTGTGGGGCTTGACCACGCGCCCGAACTCTTCGCGTTACTCGAGGAGCACCAGCGCCCGTATGTGCTCACCTGGGGCGCCGACCCGCGTTCGCCGCACCCAAACATCGGCTTCGACAACGCAGCCGCCACGTATGCGCTTGCACGCCATCTGATTACGCTAGGCCATCGGCGATTCGGGCTGTTGAGCGCCGAGCCCCAGCATAACGATCGGGCGCGCGCGCGTGGCGCGGGTTTGAAGCGGGCGCTCCGCGAGGCGGGTCTCACGCTAGACCCCCGCCATGTGCGCTATGCGCCCATCTCGCTCCGTGCAGCCGAAACCGCGATGAGCGACTTGCTCATGCTTCCCGACCGGCCCACGGCGGTGCTGGGCACCAACGACGTGTTCGGCGTGGGGGCGCTGCTTGCGTGTCGTCGCCTGGGCGTGCGCGTGCCCGAGGACATTTCGATCACGGGCGTTGACAATACCGAGCTCGGCGAAACCCAGCAGCCCGGGCTGACCAGTGTGGCCACGCCAATCGTCGAAATCGGGACTGCCGCCGCCGAGCATCTGATCGCACGGCTGGAGGGCAGGGTCTGGGAGCGATGCCTGAGCCTGCCGGTTCAACTGGTGTTTCGGGCCAGCACCGGGCCTGCGCCCCGGGCAAGGCGGGCCATGCGGTAAAGGGCGGGCGCTGGGTGCTTGCCTCAAGCCACTTTCTAGTGTTTCCTCGAGGCCAAGTGGTATTTCGGAACGCTTGCTAAGGTGGAATGGCGTAAAGCATTGCTCTCTTTAGCGGGCCGACCCTATAGTCAGCCCGCTGGGCTACAGCCGTGTTTTCACCTCAGAGAAAATTGTGCTCGACCGCGCGCTTCAGAGGATCAACTACCTGCTTTTTGCAGTCGCTGCGGCTTGGATGTTTTGCCTCGCCCTCTTGATTGTTGCCGATGTCATCGGTCGTGACGCGTTCAATACGCCCATCGTAGGCACCCCTGAGCTTGTCGCGAATTCAGTTGTTTTCATCGCCTTCTGCCAGCTCGCTTACGCAGTGCAAACCGGGGGGGTGATCCGCGCTGGCGTGATCGATGCCTTGATCTCCGAGCGTTGGCGCCCTATCCCGATCGCGCTCGGCAATCTCGCGGGCGCAGTATTGCTGGGGGTGGTGGGTGTCGCTTGCTGGGACCCGATGGTCCAGTCGTGGACGAGGGGCGAATATGCAGGTGTCGAGGGAGTCTTTACTTTTCCTGTTACGCCGATTCGCTTCTGCATCGTGGCAGGTAGCGTGCTTGCGGCTTTCAATTACCTGGTTCTAGCTGCTCGCGAGCTCAACACCGTACTGAGGCGCTGACTTGGATCCCGGATCGTTTACCGCGCTGACGCTTGGCCTGCTGCTGGCGCTGGTGGTCGTGGGCGTTCCAATCATGGTCTCTCTTGGGCTTGCTTGTTTGACGGGTCTTTTCATTCTGACCGGCAGCATGAAAATCGCGCTGTCTTTGGTCTCGGCCACTGCGTTTGAGGCCCTTCGTGATTATGTGTTTGCAGTCATTCCACTATTCGTTCTGATGGGTGAACTGATGGCGCGTTCCGGCTGCGCGCGCGACCTGTACACGCTGATGGATCGCGCCTTCAGGCGGCTGCCTGGGCATCTTGCTGTCGCGACCGTGGCGGGTAACGCCATTTTTGCTGCGGTAGTGGGCGTGAGCGTCGCATCCGCCGCCGCGTTTTCACGGATCGCATACCCCCAGATGGTTTCGCGGGGTTACGACAAACAGGTCGCTCTCGGATGTGTCGCGGGTAGCGCGTCACTTGGGATGTTGATTCCCCCAAGCGTCCTGATGATCGTTTGGGGTGTTCTCACAGAGCTTTCAATCGGAAAACTATTCCTGGCCGGATTTATCCCGGGGCTTCTTGCAGCGGTGTTGTTTGCCCTGTACGTGATCCAGCTTGCCGTCAGGTACCCGGAACGTTTCGGCGCGGGTGGCACCAACGCGCCGAGCGCTTCGGATGCGACCATAACCGGCCTCACGCGGGACGAATGGATAGGAGGTATCGGCACCTCTATCGTCGTCTTGCTGGCTTTAGGTGGGATCTGGTTCGGGTTCTTCACACCCACCGAGGCAGCAGGTGTCGGTGCGTTGCTCGCGCTTGTATTGGCCTTCCTGAAGGGCCTGACGCTTCGAGAATTTCGTGAAGTTGTTTTGTCGAGTGCCCGTATCGCTGCTCCGATCCTCACACTGTTAATTTTTGCGCAGATGTACTCACGAATGCTGGCGATGGGCGGCGTAGCTGGACAGGTTCAACAGGTGATGACCGCGCTGGGCTTACCCGCTTGGGGGGTGCTCGCCTTGATGATCGTCATCTGGTTGGTACTCGGGTGCTTCATCGACTCCGTTTCGATCATCTTGTTGACGGTGCCGATCTTTGCCCCGATTGCAACGCAACTCGGGATTCATCCAATCGCCTTTGCAATCATCGGTATCTTGGTGATTGAGGCGGGTTTCGTCACGCCGCCTTTCGGACTCATTGTCTTCACGGTGAAGTCGTCGGTTCCCGACCCGGATGTGACCCTTGGACAGATCTTCAAGGGGTCTACCGCGTACTGGGTCATTTTGGTGATTCTTGCCTGGTTTATCTATTTCGTTCCCAAAACCGCCACTTTTCTGCCATCGCTTATGTGACGCTCAGTGCCCAGCATATCGATGGGCAGCAGCAGGGCGTTTTCAATGAAACTCAAATGGAGAGACTGATGAAGACCCTAAAGTTGAAGGCCATCCTAGCTACGGCATCGTTAGTCATTGCAGCCTCGCTCTCGTCGGCGCGAGCTGAAACCTTTACGTTAAGGATCGGTGCCGGGCACCCCGCCACGTCGATCGGCTACGTTGTGGCTGCAAACAAGTTCTTTGTTCCCGAAACGGCTAAGCGTGTTGCTGCTCGGACGAACCACCGCCTGAACTGGGTTGAACTGTATGGAGGAACTGCCGCAAAGCTGCCAGAAGTTTTGACAGCAACGCAAAACGGCGTTTTGGATGTAGGGCTGATTTCGTATTCGTTTGATACGACCAACCTTTATCTGCATGCGCTTGGGTTTTATATTCCATTCAGCATCCCAGACCCCCACAAATCAATTGCGGCAATGCGCGCCGTATACGACGAGGTTCCTTTTTTCCGGGATGTCCTTGAGCAGAAATTCAACCAAAAGTTTCTAGCCTTGGGGAGCTTCTCCGACTATGGGTTCGGTACCAACTTTGCAATGAAGTCTTTTGCCGATCTCAAGGGAAAGAAAATGGGATTGGCTGGCCCGAATGCGCCCTGGGTGCGCAACACTGGGGTTACACCGGTCGTTAGTAACTTGAACGAAGCCTACAACGCCCTGCAGTCGAACATTTATCAGGCTTTCATGGTATTCCCGAATGCCTACCATGGTTTCAAATTGCATGAAGTGAGTAAAACCTACGTTGTTGCTGGTCTGGGGTCTCCCGCCGCGACCGGCATGACGATGAATCTCGCAACCTGGAAAAAACTCCCGCCCGAAGTGCAGCAGATCATTCAGGAGGTTGCTCTTGAGTACGAAAAAGCCTGCGCAACGATTGAAGCTGATGGCCACAAGCAGGCAATCGATAACCTCCGCGCGGCTAAGGTGACGATTGTTGAGTTATCCGAGCAGGACAGGAAGGCCTGGGCGGAAGCAGTGAAAGACGTTCCGAATGACGCTGCCAAAGAGGCGAATCGAAGAGGGTTGCCAGGAAGCGCCGCTTTCAAGTCGTACTTCAAGCAGGCGCAGGCGCTGGGTTACCAATGGCCCGCTGTTTACCCGATCGACTGACGACATCCCGCCTGAGGCTACTGACGGAGTTTTCTATGCTTGACCCGCAGCTACAACCCATGTTCGACCGACTGGCCCGAGAGTTCCCTCAACCGCCGGAAACGCTCGCTCCGCAGGAGATTCGTCGGATCATGGACTCGATGGTGCAGTCGCCGCCACCACGACCAGCACATATGGCAGTTAGCGATGTTCTGGTGCCTGTTCAGTCGCATCAGGTTCCCGTCCGGATATATCGCCCTAAGGCGATTGTTGGGCCGGCGCCGGCTCTTATTTATTTCCACGGCGGCGGCTGGATGTGGGGCAGCATCGATTCACACGATCAGGTTTGCCTGAAGATCGCCCAGGATGCCGGTGTCGTTGTGATCAATGTAGGTTATCGGCTTGCGCCTGAACACGCCTTTCCCGCTCAGGTCGATGATTCGATCGGCGTGTTGCGGTGGGTTGCTCAGGAGGCCATTGCTCTAGACATTGATCCGCACCGCATTGCGATAGGTGGAGACAGCGCGGGGGCCAATCTCGCGACGGTTGCTGCGTTAATCGCCAAGCGGGAGGGCGCGCCCGCGGTGAGCTTCCAGTTGCTGTTTTACCCGGGCATCGACACAGCGTTTGATCTCCCCTCTTTTGAGGAAAACAGGGACGCGCCGGTTCTGAGCACCGCAATGTCAAAGTGGATTTGGCGACAGTACCTTGGACCGTACTTCGGTAGTCAAGACGACCGGGCGGTCCCTATGCATGCGACTGATCTCGCGGGCATGCCGCCAGCCATGATCTTGGTGGCTAACCACGATCCATTGCGCGACGAAGGTGTTTTGTACGCACAAAAATTGATCAGGGAAGGCGTGTCGGTCGAACTGCGATCGGCGGCACGGTTGCCCCATGGTTATGTGAGGGCCTTCGCGATGAGTTCTGACGTACGCGAAGAGCTTGACGCCGCGTGTGCGTCACTCAGGCGCGCGCTGCTCGTTAAAAGCTGATCTATAGCGATATTTGTGGAAGGAAGCGGTGCAATGACAACTCAAACCGAAACCAGAAGTGCGCGAGATGTTTCTGTTGAGGAAATGACTCGCCGGGTCGCTCGCTTTGCCAGCCTCAAGCCAACGCCCACTCCTTTTGTTGATTCGCAAATAGAGGGCGCGCTCCGCGAAATCTACCTTGTGATTGGCAAGGGGGTTGTCGAGCATGAAGCACTTCGAAGCGCGATTCCAGACGCCGAAGACTTCAACGTCACGATCGTGAAAGCGCCGCCAGGCAATGGTGCAAGTCTGCACGCCCACGCAACCTCGGAAGTGTTCGTTCCGTTGACCGGAAAGTGGTCGATTTTCTGGACCAATGAGAAAGGGCAGGACGAAATTGCTATCGAGCCCTTCGACGTGTTCTCCTGTCCTGTCGGAGTCATGCGCGGTTTTCGTAATCAGTCAAATGAAGATGCGTGGTTATTAGCGATCACGGGTGGTGACGACTCTGGTCGCGTCTACTGGCATCCTGAGGTCATTGAGAAGGCGGCGGCTCATGGTTGGTATCTTGATTCGCACGGCAATGTTCGGCAGGCGCCACCTGGTCAACAAGCGCCGAGCTCCGGCTCTGCTCTCGCGCAGCAGGCCTCGTCCATCGCCCAGGACTGGTATCGCACGGAAATGATTGCTACGCGGCTGGCACGCTTTGTCGACCTGGTACCCAGTGATCGACCGTTCGTTGACACCGTCATTCCAGGCCATGAGCGTCAAAATTTCAATGTCATCGGAAAGGGTGTCACCGAAGATGCCGGGCTTGAAGCGTCAATCATTGACGCGCAGGATTTCAATGTCACCTTCATGCGCTCCTCTCCCGGCAAAGGTCCAGCGCTACATGACCACAAGACAGTTGAGGTGTTCATTTCACTCACGGGTCACTGGGAGGTGATATGGGGCGAAAACGGCGAGCATCGGTTGGAATTGCATCCGTTTGACATGATTTCCATTCCTGCCGGTGTGATGCGGGCTATTCGAAACATTGGTCATGACGACCAGTGGCTGATGACGATACTCGGAACCTCAACGCCAGGTCGTGTGAGCTGGCATCCAGACGTGTTAGCGCAGGCGCGCGCGCGCGGTCTCGGGCTTGATGGAACGGGTAATCTTGTGGCGGTAAGTTGAACAGGGCGCGGGCTGCAAGGCCCGGCGCTCGCCCCCTGTCTTAGCGCTCCTCGGCGGGATCGAAGTCCAGCTCAACCCGTGCCCCGTTCGGGTCAAAGCTGAACAGCTGCCAGGTGCCACTTCCCGCCTGACGCCGAAGGTCATAGGGCACGCCGCGTGCACTGAAGGCGAGGTGGTCGATCACGCCAGTGCGCGGTTCGGGCACGGGCCGATCCCAACAGATATGCAGTACAGCGTGACCGCCGCCAGGGGTGTGGAGCCGGCTTATCGAGCACCCCGATCACCAAACTGAAACCGATCGCGACCAGCGCGTACATCGCGCCGATCACGAGCCCGTTGGTGATCTACCCGAGAAGTATCTGCGGCTCAGGGCGGGTTTGGCAGCGGCTTAAGCGGCCGCCAGCGCCTCGGTTTCGGCGCCGAGCTTTTGAATGGCGGGCAGCACGTCGCGCGCGAAGCGCTCCATGTTGGCGCGGGTCATATCGGCGGGCAGCGTGCCGAACTGACACATGGTGAGCAGATTGCCGAAGCGCATGTCACGCCAGTAGGACTCCAGCGTTTCGCGCACTGTGCTTGCGCTGCCACAGAGGAACATTCCAAGCTCCACCGCCTTCTCCAGCGTGATATCGCCCGATAGCGAACCCTTGGCCGCGGCAATGCCGCGCATCGATTCGCGCGAGGTATAACCCGGGGGCAGCAGCATCTCGAAGGGCATCTTGAGAAAGCGGTTTCTGAAGATCTCGAAATGGGGCTTGGCCTCGCGGCGGGCGGACTCATCGGTGTCACCCACGTACACGGGTACCGCCCAGCCGAGCTGGTGGTCGCCGGGCTCATAGCCCGATTTGCGCGCGGTGTCGCGATAGAGATTCAGGTATTTCGCGACTGCCGCGGCTGGGCTGAAGGTTTGCAGATAGGTGTAGCGCCTGTCGGGGTGCGAGGCCCAGTCGATGGTTTCCTTGCTGCCCTGCGAGGGAATCCAGATGGGCGGATGGGGTCGCTGGAAGGGACGGGGCCAGAGGTTTACATAGCTCACGTTGTAGTGCTTGCCCTGGAAAGAGAAGGGCCCGGGATCGGTCCAGGCGCGCACGATCAGGTCATGCGCCTCGTGGAAGCGGTCGTGAGAGAAGGTGGGGTTCACCCCGAAGGTGTGGTACTCAGCGCCAATGCCACGAACAAAGCCGCTGATCAGACGGCCGCCCGTGATCACATCGATCATCGCGTGTTCTTCGGCGATGGTAAGCGGGTGTTCGCGCAGCGGCAATGCGCTCCCCAGGATGGCGATCTTGGCGCGCGTGGTGCGCCGGGCGAGCGCGCTGGCGGTCACGATCGGCGAGGGCATGATGCCGTAGGCGGTCTGATGGTGCTCATTGACCGCTACACCATCCCAGCCCAGCGTTTCGCCGTATTCCAGTTCGTCGAGGAAGCGGTTGTAGAGCTGATGTCCCTTCACCGGATCGAAGAGCGCATTGGGCAGCTTCATCCAGACGGTGTCATAGGCGCTCGATTTTTGCAGATCGAGGTCGGCATACGGCATGAGATGGAAAAGAATGACTTGCATGGCGTTACTTCCCTGCCAGGAATTTGAAAAGAATGTTGCAGAATTCGTCGGGCCGCTCGGACTGGGGCAGATGGCCGCACTGCGGGATGACCGTGATGCCAGCCCGCGGCATGGCCTCACGGTAGGCCTCTGCGGCCCCCACCGGCAGGATCCGATCCTGCTCGCCCCAGATGATCTGGGTGGGCACATCAATTCGCTGCACCCATTTGTGCAGTTTGGGATCGTGCAGGCGAGGCTCCCAGGCGAGCCTCGCGAAGGTGAACCGGTTTTTCAGAAGCACTTCCTGCTGCTCGGGGGTGGGCGGCACCGACAGCATGCGCTCGGCAATGCTCTGGTCGTGAAAGGTGTTCCGAACCAACTGCTCGGGGCTCCAGAGAAAGACGTCGCCCGGCACCACGCCCGGCGTACGAATGCCAGCCGGACCGATCATTGAAAGCGTCTTGATGCGAGAGGTGTCGCGTACCGCCATTTCAAGCGCGAGCCAGCCGCCGAGCGAGCTTCCCAGCACATGCGCGCCAGTGAGTTGGTGCTCGCGCATGAAGTCAAGATAGAAATAAGCGAGATCGTGGATGTTCTCGAGCCACTCCGGCTCGTCGGACTGCCCGAATCCCGGGTGCTCGGGAATCCAGACATCGTACCGTTCGGCAAGCTTCAGCATGAAAGGCTGGATATCGGCGACGCCGTTTGCGCCATGCAGGTAAAGGAGCGGGGCGCCTTGACCGCCGCGCAACAGTCGCGTCCGGCAGCCGTCAATTTGGACAAAGCTCTCGACAAAACTCACGTAAGGGTCTCCGGATCAGGTCTTGTTCTTATGTTCGAATGGCAGCGTTGAGGGTGCTGATAAAACCGCGAAAAGTGCCGCCATAGCCAGAGAGGGTATGCAGATCTGATTCCCTTGTAAAGAAAGTGGCCTGGTGTCCAGCAACAAATGGGCACCTTCCGAAACCGTCATCGCGTTTTAATCAAGAGGTACCTACAATCGCCGCCTTGCCATGGTTATTCCGCTCTACCTCACCTATCTGCTCCTGCCGATCGTGCTGGTCGCGATCGGTTCGTTCGGGCAGTCCTGGACCAATTCGCTCCTGCCCACGGGCTTTACCCTGCGCTGGTTCCAGGAACTTTTTGCCGATGGTTCGTTCCGCCGAGCCTTCTGGACCAGCCTCTATGTGGCGCTCGGCACCTGTGCGGCCACGGCCCTTCTTGCCACGCCGCTTGCCTATTCGCTCTATCACCGCGCCTCGCGGGGTGGGGCCTTCGCGGGCCGTCTGATTGCCTCGCTGCCGGTGGCGGTGCCGGCACTGACCCTGGGCTTTGGTTATGTGCTGGTGTTTTCAAGCGATGCCACGCCGTGGCTGGGTACCCTGCCGCTCCTGATTGCGGCGCATGTGGTGCTCACGCTCCCCTACCTCACGCAAGCGCTGGTGGCTGACCTGCGCCATCTCGGTCTGGCCGATCTCGAGGCCTGTGCGGCCACGCTCGGCGCCTCGCCATGGCGGCAGTTCATCACCGTCGCCCTGCCAGCGATGCGGCATAGTCTGGTGGCGGGGCTGGTGATGGTGGCGGCGCTTTCCATCGGCGAATTTCAGGTCTCCAACCTCATCGCAAGTTTCAAGCACCGCACCTATCCGGTGGTGCTGCTGCAAGCGTTCTACGGCGCAACCGGCTATGCGTGCGCGGCCACCGTGGTGCTCTTGGGGCTTGCCTTGTGCGCAGCCGGCCTCTCGGCGCGGCGAACCGGTGCGGTGCAATGAGCATTCAGCTGGAACAACTCGAGCACCGTTACCCTGGGACGGCCCAGGGACTGCTCGGCGTATCGCTTGAGGTGGCGCGCGGCGAACTCCTTGCCGTGATCGGCGCAAGCGGCTGCGGCAAGTCCACCATGCTGCGGCTGGTGGCGGGGCTTCTGCCGGTGCAATCGGGCCGACTGTTGATCGATGATCGCGATGTCGCCACGGTGCCGCCCTGGGAACGAAGCGTGGGCATGGTGTTCCAGAGCTATGCGCTCTTCCCGCACCTGTCGGTGTTGGAGAACGTGGCCTACGGACTTCGTATGCGGGGCGTAGCCGCTGGTGAACGCCGTCGCAAGGCCCAGGCGATGATTGAATCGGTAGGGCTGGGTGGGCTGGAGGCGCGCCGTCCGTCGCAACTCTCGGGCGGCCAGCAGCAGCGGGTTGCGCTTGCCCGTGCGCTCGCTTTTCGCCCATCGGTGCTGTTGCTGGATGAGCCGCTCGCTGCGCTCGATGCGTACATTCGCGCGCAGCTGTGCGACGAGATCCGCGATATTCAGCGTGCAAGCGGCGCAGCCACCCTCTTTGTCACGCATGATCAGCAGGAAGCGCTGATGATGGCCGACCGCGTGGCCGTCCTGCACCAGGGCAGGCTCCAGCAGATCGACACGCCGCGTGGGCTCTATGCGCGTCCGGCCAACCTGATGGTGGCCCGCTTTGTCGGGCATGCCAATCTGATTGCTGGCACGGTGCTCGAACCGGGCCGGGTGCATACCGTGCTGGGCGTGTTGCACGCTGATACCGGGCATCGTCCGGCGGGCGCCGCGATTTGCGTTCTGGTCCGTCCGGAATCGATTCACCCTGACCCTGCACCCGACGCCCCCAACCGGATTCCGGGAGCGACCGGGCGGGTACGGTTTTTGGGCGCCACCTGCCGATGGGATTTTATTCCAGCGTCTGGTGCGCAGCCGGCGGTCACGGCGCAATCGGGTCTGGCCGCCGAGCCTCTGCCCACGCTCCTCTGCGAAGGTGCTGCGGTGGCGTCCGCGGCGGTTTCGTTTTCTCCCGAAGCGCTGGTCATCCTCGATCGCGATCCGCCGGCGCCTTGATCCATCACTTAACCCCGCCGTTGATCCCAAAGGAGTTCGCCATGAATGCTGATCATCCAATCAACCCCCAACGTCGTGTCCTGTTGGGCGCCATGGCTGCGCTGTCGGCCACCGGTGTGCAGGCATTTGAAGGCCCTGAGCTGTACCCGGGCGAAAAGGCGCTCTATGCCGAGGCCGCGAAAGAAGGTCTGGTCGTGTCCTTCGATACCGGCCCCGAATGGGCCAACTGGAAGGTCTTGTTTCGCGAATTCAAGAAGCGCTACCCCGAAGTGGAAATGACCTATAACGATCTGGGCTCGGCGGCCACTGTTGTGGCGCTGGAGAAGGCGCGCCGGCGTCCGCAGGCCGATACGGCGTACTACTTCGCGGCGTCAGCGGTGGACGCGGCGAGGAAAGACGTGGTGGCGCCCTTCAAGCCGATCAACTTCGACAAGCTCCCCGACGTGTTTCGCGAGCCCGAGGGCCGCTGGTTCACCATCCACACGCTCAACATCGCTTTCCTGGTGAACACCAAGCTGGTAAAGAATATTCCGCAGGGCTGGGCCGACCTGCTCAAGCCCGAGTACAAGAACAGCGTGACCTATCTCGATCCGCGTTCAACCGGTGTCGGTCAGGTGGGTGTGATTGCGGCGGCCTATGGCAACGGTGGCAGTATCGACAACACCAAACCCGGCACCGATTTCTTCGGCAAGCTCCACGCCGCCGGCAACGTGCAGCGGGTGGAGGGCACCACGCCCTATGCCAAATTCCTGAAGGGTGAAATCCCGGTCTGGATCAGCTACGAAAACGACGGCCTCAAGGCCAAGTTCGTTGACGGTATGGGCGATGCCTGCGCGGTGATTATTCCGAAAGAGGCGAGCGCATCAGCCCCGTATGCGATCAGCCTGGTGAAGGGAGCGCCCAACCCCAACTCGGCTCGGCTTTGGCTCAACTTCACCATGAGCGAGATGGGGCAAACGCTGTTTGCCCAGGGCTTTGTCCGTCCGTCGGTGCCGGGCGTGCAGTTGCCTGCCGATGTTCGGAGCAAGATGCCCGATGCGCCACAGTTGCGACCGCTTGATGTCATCAAGGCCTCGGCGCGCAAGGCAGAGATCGATCGCGACTGGGCGGCGGCTGCCCTCGCGAAATAGTCGCGCACAGGCAGATCGGCGGCAGGCAGTCATCATGGCTTCTCCATTCGGAAGCGGCGCGGTCAGGCGACTGGGCGCGCTGCCTGCCTATGCATGGCTGATGCTGTTTCTGCTGCTGCCGCTGGGCTCGTTACTGCTTGAGGTGGCGATCGAATCCGACGCGCTATCGGTGAGCCTTCGCGACGATGCCCTGCTCGGGACAGCAGCGTGGAACACGATCCTGCTGGGGGCGGGTACGGCCACGCTGTCCCTCCTTGCAGGTGCGCCGCTTGCCCGCGCGGTAGCACGGCTATCCGAAGGCAGGCGACAGCTCATGCTGGTGCTGCTGGGCGTGCCGCTCACGTTTTCGGGGCTGGTGATTGCCTATGGATTCATTCTCGCCTTCGGCCGTGCCGGGTTCATCACGCAACTGATCGCCATGTTGGGCGCTGATCCGGCAGTGGTGGGGAAATGGATCTACTCAACCGGCGGACTTGCTTTTGCCTATGGCTATTACCTCATTCCGCGGGTGGCGCTCATCATGGTGCCGCTGTTCGCTAACCTCGATCGCCGACCGTATGACGCGGCGCTCACGCTGGGGGCACCGCCCTGGCGGGCATGGCTGGACACCGATTTTCGGGAGCTCGCGCCTTCCTTTGCGGCGATCTGGTGTCTGATCGCTGCGGTAGCAATGGGCACCTATGGAACCGCGTTGGCGCTTGCGGGAACTCAGATCAATATTCTGCCGTTGCTCATCTACTTGAAAATTTCCGATGGCAGCGGCGATTTCCCGATGGCGGCCGCGCTGTCGCTCCTGCTTCTCGGCATGTGTGTGCTGGTGCTTGCGGCGGGTGAATGGGCCACGCGTGGCCGGGACCGTCTGCAGGTCACTCACTGAAAGATACCGACATGACTTCAAACGCTGTTCCGCTGCCAGAGCCGCTCCGCGCATTACTGATCGATACAACGCTCCATGTGCGCGCTGCCAGCATTTTGTCCAGGCAGTCGGGGCCTGGCGCTGTGCCTCAGCCGGTCTCGGTGGTGGGGCCTCGCGAAGCGAGCGACGCCCAGCTTGTCTGCGCGCGCCGGGTGGGACAGTTGCTGGGGACATTGCGCGTGCCGGTCTTGTGCGGCGGTAAAAACGGTGTCATGGCGGCCGTCTCGCAAGGCGCTTCGGAGTGTGGCGGAATCGTGGTGGGATTGCTGCCCGAAGAAGACACCCAACTTGCCAACCCCTATCTCACGGTTGCGGTTCCCACCGGACTGGGCATTACCCGAAATGCGCTGATTGCTCGGGCAGCCCGGATCATGGTGGCCATTGGGGGGGGATTGGGTACCACGTCTGAAATGGCGCTTGCGCTCCAGTGGGGAAAGCCGGTCCTCGCAATTCACGGCGCGCCCGAGGTGCCGGGCTATCGACCGTTTGACGATGAGGCGAGCCTAGTCGCGGCTTTGCTCGATGAGTTGATTGCCTGCGCTTGATGCATCAGCCGCCCGGTTCGAGGGGAAAGGGCACCCCCCGCCCCCTCACCACCGTCTCGGCGATGTTGCGGTCGTCGCCCAGCACGATCAGCGCGAACAGTTTGGCATCGTCCGTTTCCGCTTGGGCCCAGCGGCGAGCCAGAAGCGGCTTGGCCTGGGGATCGATCACAATCCAATCGGCGTCATAGCCAGGCTGGATGCGACCCAGCCGATCACCCAGGCCCAGTGCATTGGCACTGCCCGTGCTCGCATGCCACCAGAGCATGGACGGCGAGAGGTAATGCCCGCCCAGTCGGGCCACTTCGAACGCGGTCATCATGGTCCGGAAGGGCGAGAGCGAGGAACCCCCACCAATGTCACTCGCGAGCGACCACGGATGATTTGCCGCCGCAAAGTTGAATAGCCCGCTGCCCAGGAACATGTTGGAGGTAGGGCACACGGCGGCCACTGCCTCGCGTTCGCGAAGCAGGGCCCGGTCATCCGGGTCGAGATGAATGCAGTGCCCCCAGAGCGAGCGCGGTCGGACCAGACCGAAGCGGTCATAGACCGAGAGATAACTCCGATCGTTGGGAAAGAGCCTTCCCACCCAGGCGATTTCATCGAGATTTTCAGCGACATGCGATTGCACGGTGACGTCGGGAAACGCTCGCGCAAGTTCGCCGGCGCCGGCGAGCTGCCGTTCGGTAGAGGTGGGCGCAAACCGAGGTGTGATCGCGTAGCGCAGCCGCCCACGGCCGTGCCAGCGGCGGATCAATGCCGCCGAGTCGAGGAGCGATCGCTCGGTATCGTCACGCAAGGCCGGCGGCGAGTGCCGATCCTGCAGTACTTTTCCAGCGATCATCGCCAGGTCCCGTTCATCGCTTGCCTGCATGAACGCATCAACCGATTCGGGATGAGCGGTGCAGTACACGGCTGCAGTGGTCACGCCGTGCCTCAGCAGTTCGCCCAGAAACACGCGCGCGACTTCGCCAGCATGATCACGATCGGCAAAGCGCGCCTCCTCGGGAAACGTATGGTTCTCCAGCCAGGGCAACAGCCCCTCAGCGGGCGAACCGATCACATCCAGTTGCGGGAAGTGAACATGGCTATCGATGAAACCTGGTGCGATCAGCCTGCCCCGGTGGTCGTGCTCCACCTGTTCGCCCGCAAGCGGAGCGCGGACAGCATGCACGGTGCCCTGCGCGTTCACCTCGATGACCTGGTCGGTGAGGATTCTTGCCTGCAGCGGGGTGTCGAGTTGCAGGAGGTTGCCGCGCCAGCGCGTACGGGAGGTTGATGAGAGGTGCGTCATTGTCACGATTATCAGCCCGACTGCCGTGGATGATGCGATTCATAGGTTCAGATCACGGCTACTCGGTCGGCGTGATGACTTCTCGGTAGACTCGGCTGAGAAACAAATTCGGAGACAACCGTGCGCCCACCCTGTCGATCAATCAAATGGGTTTTCAGCTTTTGGATTGGTGTCATGGCGATGATGTCCGTCGGGCCGGTCGTGGCCCATGGGCCCGGGCATCACGGTCGAAGCGAGGCCGCCCGGCCCGCAGCCGCTGCCGAACAGAAGCCATGGGGCGTCGCAGGCGTGGCGTCGGCAGTTCGGCGAACCATTGAGATCAGTATGGGCGATGACATGCGCTTTCAGCCCTCGCAATTCGATGCCCGGCTCGGCGAGACGGTTCGTCTCGTCATTCGCAATCGCGGCGCGCTCATGCATGAAATGGTGATTGGTACCCGCGATGAGCTCGATTCGCACGCCGCACTGATGCTCAAGCACCCGAACATGGAGCATGACGAGCCCTGGATGGCGCATGTGGAGCCTGGCCGGTCGGGTGACCTGATCTGGACCTTCAACCGCACGGGAGAGTTCGAGTTTGCCTGCCTGCTGCCCGGCCACTACCAGGCAGGGATGCGAGGCACCATCCGCGTGCGCTAGCCCTCGAAGCAGGGGGTGCACGCCGGGCTGAACGCGGTTCGAAACGCAGTCGGACACCGGAGGTACTCCGCGGTTACCATCGTGACAATCCCATCAGCCGGAGTTGTCGATGAAACCTTCGCGTCGCGCATTGAGCGCCAGCCTGTTCGGTCTTGCTACTGGGGTCACCGGATGGTCATCGCCTGCGCGCGCGCAGGCCTGGCCGCAGCGCACAGTCCGATTTGTCGTGCCCTTTCCTGCGGGCAGTTCGCCCGATGTGACTGCCCGCATCATTGCAGGCAAACTCACCGACAGCCTTGGACAAACGGTCATCATCGAGAACCGAACGGGTGCTGCGGGCATTATTGGCGCTGATCTGGTTGCCAAGGCGCAGCCCGACGGCTACACCCTGCTGTATCCGGTCAACTCGGTGATTTGCGCCAACCCGCATCTGTATTCCAAGCTGCCTTACGACGGCCTTAAGAGCTTTGTGCCGGTCACCATGACCGTGCGATTCGGCTATGTGCTGCTCGC
>CAMBZS010000067.1 GCA_945872335.1 Bordetella parapertussis
AATGCGCTCTTCTCGGGCATCCGCGGGGCGCTCGCCGCGGCCACCATTGGTTCGTGTGCAGCGTTTTCGGCCATCTGCGGTTCGTCAATCGCCACCGCTGCCACCTTTTCGCGTGTCGCCATTCCCGAGATGCGTCGCTATGGCTATGACATGGAACTGGCCACCGGCAGCGTGGCCTCGGCCGGCACGCTGGGTATCCTGATCCCGCCATCGCTCATTCTGGTGATCTATTCGCTGGTGGCCGAGGAATCGATCAAGGCGCTGTTTGCGGCGGCCATGATTCCGGGCCTTGCGCTTGCAGTCGGCTATGTACTGGTGATCGCGGTGCTGGCGCGAATCCGTCCGCACCTCATGCCGCTATCGCCCGCTCAACCCTTGCGTGAACGCCTGCGTGCGCTCGCCGGCACCTGGAAGCTCGCGCTCCTCTTCGTGCTGGCGGTAGTCGGCATTTATGCCGGGTGGTTTTCGCCCACCGAGGCCGCTGCCGTGGCGTCGGCGGCTGCGGTGGCAATTGGCTTTGCCAGCAGGCAGCTCACGCTGCGCGGCCTCTGGGAGGCCGGTATCGAAACTGTGCAGACCACGGCCATGCTGTTCATTATCGTGATCGGCGCTTTCATCTTTTCCCGGCTCATTGTGCTCACGCAATTCCCCGGGGCGCTCGCCGACTGGGTGAACAGCGCGGGGCTCTCGCCCTGGATGGTGATTGCGGCGATCGTTGCGCTTTATCTCCTGCTGGGCACCTTTCTTGAAGAGGTCAGCACGCTTCTCATCACCGTACCGGTACTGCTGCCGCTCGTGAAAGGCATCGGCTACGACCCGATCTGGTTCGGCGTCTTCGTGACAGTCATGTCCACAGTGGGGCTGATCTCGCCGCCGGTCGGGCTCACCGTGTTTGTCGTGCAGTCACAGAATCCGCAGATTCCGGTCGAGAAAATTTTCCGTGGCGTGATTCCGTTTCTGGTCGCCGATGTGGTGTTGCTGGTCGCGCTGGTGGTTTTCCCTGCACTCGCCACCTGGCTGCCGAAGGTGCTTGCCTGATTCAGGCGTTTCCCGTTTCCCCAGCGGAGCGAACATGTCCCGATCCGAGAACGCGTCAGTCACCCTGAAGGGCAGTATTGCCGCTGTAGCGGTGGCGTGTCTGGTAGGAGTTGCCGACGCGCAGCCGGTGCCGCAGCATGATGTCGCAGTGATTCGCGACTTCCGATTCCATACCGGGGACGTCTTTCCCGAACTGCGCATTCACTACACCACCCTTGGGAAGCCCGACGGTATCCCGGTGCTGGTCCTGCACGGCACGGCAGGCTCCGCGCAGACCATGTTGGTGCCGGGGTTCGGTGGCGAGCTGTTCGGACTCGGCCAGCCGCTCGATGCCGCGCGCCATTTCATCATCATCCCTGACAGCCTGGGCACAGGAAAAAGCAGCCGCCCCTCCGAAGGACTTCGAACCCGCTTTCCGCGTTACAACTACGATGACATGATCGTCGCCCAGTACCGGCTGGTCACCGAACACCTGGGCCTGAAGAAGCTTCGTCTGGTCATCGGCAATTCCATGGGGGGCATGCATACCTGGCTCTGGGCCCAGCGATATCCGGACATGATGGACATCGCCGTTCCCATGGCCTCGCTTCCCACCGAGATGTCTGGTCGGAACTGGATGACGCGCCGGCTGATCATCGACAGCATTCGCAACGATCCTGACTGGCAGGGCGGCTACTACGCGCGCCAGCCCAAGGGTGTGCAGCGGGCGGTCGTGTTTTATGGCCTGGCTACCAATGGTGGCGATCAGGGCTTGCAGCGTCTTGCCCCCACCCGCGAGAAGGCGGATGCACTGCTTGATGAACGCCTGAACGCACCGTTTACCGCCGATGCGAACGATCTGCTCTATCAGTGGGATGCCTCGCGCGACTACAACGCGGTGCATGATCTTGAACGCATCACCGCGCGGCTTCTGGTCATCAACTCAGCCGATGACGAGCGCAACCCGCCGGAACTGGGGGTGATGGAGCGCGAACTCAAGCGCGTAAACAATGCGCGGCTTCATCTGATTCCCGCGAGCCCCCAGACCTCAGGTCATGGCACCACAGGGCAGGCGCGCTTCTGGAAACACGAACTCGAGCGGGAACTGCGCGAGGTGCCGCGCCGCTAGCTGGCCTGTTCCACCGCTGCGCGAACGCCACCCGCCCACAACTGCGCAGCCGCCATCAAAAACCCGATGTCGGTCTGGGTGGTGACAAACTGTGCGCCGCTTCGGATTGACGCAGCCTGCCGTTCAACGCTTCGGTTGCCGCCGCAGCCAGCGAATTTTCCGTGCCGCCTTGCCACCTCGATCACCCTGGCCTGGGCGGCCTGGATGTCAGGGTCGTCAAAGCGCCCCGCTTTGCCGATGTTGGCCGCGTAGTCGTTGGTGCCCAGGTGAATGACATCAATGCCTGGTACCGAACAGATGTCCTCGAGGTTGGCCATCCCTTCCGCAGACTCGATCATGCAGACCAGCAGGCAGGCGTCGTTCAGCGCTTCGGTGGCCTCGGCGAGCGGTACCGGGCGATAGTCAAAGTGCGGGTAGCCGCCCACGACCGATCGCTTTCCGATCGGCGCAAATCGACAGACTTCAACGGCGCGGCGTGCCTGCGTGCCCGTGTTGATATCGGGGTAAACGATTCCGGTGACGCCATTGTCAAGGAGCAGGGAGACATCGGGATCGTCTACGCCACGCACGCGCACGAGTGGTGCAACGCCGATCGCGAGTGCTGTGTGTGCGATGCTCTGAATGGATTCGAGATCAAAGATCGAGTGCTGGCAGTCGATGAACAGAAAATCATGCCCACTTGCCTTGGCAATGCGCGCGATGTCCGGCGAACGGGCGAGCCGGACATTCATGCCGAGCACGGGCTGGCCAGCGGCGAGTTTCTGTCTGAGCGGATGAAGGGACATGACGGGCTTCCGGAGGCGATTCAGGCCGGGCTCGAGCGCATCGGGAACGCGCGCGCCTGAAGAAACAGGAACTCCACGCGCAGGAGCGGGGTTGCGCCTTGCTCGCGCAGACCGAAGCCTACGACGGCCACGCGCTCGCCCTCGCGAATCTCGGGCACCTGCCATTGCGACATTCGAAAAAGCGGCGCGAGTTCGATCTCCCAGCGGGCGGCCTGCCGGGCGGGCAGGCTCGCGCGTGCGAGCAGTTGCGCAGCATCGACCGGTGCCGACTGCGCTGGCACGCTGCGGCGGGCAAGGTCGGGCGGCAGTTGAGCGCCGGGGACGGGTTCGAGCATGAATTCGGCGTGCGGGTTGCGCCAGCGCACCTGGCGCGCAACGCCTTCCAGATAGAGCGGCTGATCCTGGTTGAAGCTGCTCCATCCGTGATGAGCCCAGGCGACCGGATGCGACGAGAGCGCGAGCGCGGCCAGGCCGCCCACAACCTGCCTGCGATTCGAAACCGTGTTTGCAATCATGAAAGACCAACTCCTTTCATCATCAGGAATAGCCGATCCAGCGGCCCAGCGAAACAATGGCGATCCAGATCAGCATGGAGGCAAGCGCGCTCAGCCGCGCCGTGAGGTCCAGTCGCGTGAGCGAGCCGCGCAGATGAAACCATACCGCGTTGCTCGCTGCGACCGTGAGCATCAGCATCTTGAGCGTGAAGACCCGGTTGGCGAGCAGTTCGGCTGCCTGCGAGGCAAACATCAGCACCCCGCTGGTCACGCACAGCGCGGCGCCAATCGCAGCCAGACGCAGGCAGAGTGATGCGAGGGGCTGTATGGGCAGTGCTCGACCGAGTCCCCAGACGCGGAGTTCAACCAGAAAAAGGTTTCCGAGCAGCATGGCAATACCCAGCACATGGATGATCTCGAGCACCGGGTAGGCCCAGGGATGCGAAGCGATGGCGGCGGGATTCATGGCTGGAAGCGGGTGGAGCGTTGGCGGGGAGAGTTGCCCCGCTGCCTGCACTTAGCCAAGCAGGTGCGATTCAATTGATTTTTTGAGAAGCGCTCGGGTTTCTTCCGTCGCATTTTCCGTCGACAGCAGTCGTAGCTGTTCCAGCCGCGAATCGGTGAGCCCCGACGCAGCGAGGAACTCGAGCGCAGCGTTTCGGTCGGGGTCGGTGTCGGCTCGAGTGAGCGATTCCGCAAGCACATGGATTGCGTAGTAGGGATTGCTCCCGATCAGCGATGCGTGAGCAAGCTTGTCGAGCTCTTCATCGCTCGGTGCGGGGTTGCCCGCAGCGAGCGCGGCGTCACGCTCCTTGACCTTGCAAGCCTCCAGGGCTTCGGTGCGCGCCTGTTCCGTGCCGACCGCATTCCGGAGCGCAACGTCGCGTTTCCCCTCGCGATACCCCTTAACGAGCGTGCCGATGCTGGTTGTTGCCGACACAATGCCAATGCCGAGCGCGGCGATGCCCAGCGCAAGCGCACCTACGCCGGTGGCCGAGATGGCTGCGATCGCGAGCGACCCTCCGACGATTCCGAATATGCCCTTTACGATGTTCCACTTCGAGGTGTTGATCTGAGCGGAGCGACGTTCGACGGCATGCCGTCCGGCGCGGTTGATCACTTCGCTGTTTGACTGCCTCCGCGCCGTTTCGAGCGCGGTTTCGATGGCGTCACGACGCTGCGAGGCCTTGTTCAACCGATACGCTGCAATGCCGATCGCAGCGCCGCCCGCCACGATCGCGAGGCCCCCTGCTACCGTTCCGGCGATGTTGGAGGCAGTGACCAATCCGCTGCCCGCCGTACCACCCGCAAGCGAGATGACCCCCTGCGTCCCGTCAAGCGCGGACCGCAACAGCCCGGCGCCAGCGCGCGCGACATTGACGGCAGATTCTGCGGTGTCGCGTCGCGCCTCGGCGCGCGCATGCTTCGCGATGGCATGGCGTTGTGCGGACGATCCGAGTCCGCGGAGCTCGGCGGTAAGCGCCTGCTGCTCTTTTGTGCGTGTAGCGATCTCGTCGGTCAGGGCCTGTCGGCGCTCGAACGCGTCGAGCTGGCGGATGCGGGCGTTCTGCCCCGGTTGACCGGCAATCTGAGCGCGCCTTTCCTGGAGAAAGACGCGCTCAGGGTTCTGAAGTTTGATCCGGAGTGATCCGATTTCCTGGCCCAGCTTGATCAATTGATTCTTTATCCCCGGCATCAATAATGCGGCGCGGCTGCGTTGACGCGCGTCGCCCGGATCGGGCGCGAGCTGGCGGTATTCGGATTCGAGCCGGACCAGCTGTTGCTCCCAGCTTGCGACCTGGCCCGTGTATTCGGTTTCAACAGGCTCGCATTGCGCCAGATTGGCCTGGGTGGTGGCCAGAGCCTCGCTGACGGCGCCCCGGGTCTCAAGCTTGTCTTCGAAGGCGGTCGCTTCAGCCTGATAGCGGACCAGTTCGCCATTCGCCGCGTTCCTCTCGCGCAGCGTTTTGTTGAGCCAATAAATCGACAGTCCGGTATCGAGTCCAGCGAATACCACTCCAACCAGGTCGCCTATGTCGCTGGCTGTGCTTGTGGCCTGACTGTCAGCCCCAGCTATCCCTGCGTGCTCCGCGCCGCGCTGGATGCCCTGATAATTCGTCGAGAGCGCCAGGTCAGTGACGGCGATCGGCTGGCTGAATACGCCGTCGGCGACCTGCAGCGCGGTATCCGTCATCTGGGCGACCTGACCCGACAGGCGCGCAGTGGCATCCGTGCGTTGCGTGACGCGGCTTGCACTGAGCGGCTGGCCGGGGGGATTGACCATCGCGAGTTTGCCGATCGAAACGCGTGGCAGGGCGGTGAGCCGCCGCACCGCCTGGGAAGCCCCGACAGGGGCCAGCGACGACAGTCGCGACGACTGCCCTGACGCTGGCCCTCCGCTGATCGTCGATCGGCCGGTCACCGGAGGAAAGAGGGACGACATGGGCTCGCTCAGGCGCGCTGATTGAAAAAGTGTGCAGATCCCGGTGAGTCCAGGTGTCCCACTTCAGCGGATGCCGAGGCCTGATCGAAGCTTGCACGAAGCGCCTGGGCCGTCTGGGTGAAATGCGTGAGAAGGTTGTAAAACCCGGTCTCGTCAAGCGCCGAGACGGGATGCTGATAACAGAGCAGCACTTCCCCCGACTGTGGATCGAGCGCGATGCTCGCGCCGCGGATGTCGCTGCTGAAGAGGTTGAGCTTGAGAAGGCGTTCGTAGAAAGCTGCCAGCGCATCGCCCTCGCAAGCAGGTTTTGGCATGACCGTTCCGATCAGACAGACCTGAGAAGACTGATCGGGGACCTCGATCGCGATGCTTGCCTCATCGTTGTACGCGAAAGCACACACGCCGGCCGCGTCAAGCTTGAGCGGGGGCGCAATTTGCAAGGCCGACGAAAAACGGGCAAGGAGATGATTGATGGCGTCGTGGCTGCTCATGATGGGGCTCTGCGGCTCATACTCGCCGGACGGCGGCCACGGTGGGCAGGCTGACACCGCGGCGCGCGAGTTCGTCCAGGGTGTCCCGACAGGTCTTTACACCCTGCGCGACCGGTTCGATGATTGACAAGAATTCGGTCACGAAGAATCGTGTCATCCGGATGGCTTCCACCACCAGCGCAACAGGCAAGTCGCGCTCCCCGTGCGGCAGCATCGACCGGAACACGATCAGCCCCTCGTCATCGCTCAGAATGAACTGGCCGATTGGCGTCAGCAGATTGAGGCTGTGAAGGAGAAGCGCGGTGTCGGCTGACGCGGCTTCTTCCACGGTGAACGGAAGTGCGAGCGTCAGCTGCAGAAAGGCGATATCGTCAGGCGAGCGTTCGGCACCGAATGCAGCGGTCAATTCATCGGGAAACATGCCGTGGACCACATAGTTGCGCCCGGGCTGATCGACGTGGATCAGGCAGAACAGCTCCGAGACGGCCTGCGCTCCCCCGGCAGGCACCACCCAGGCGCGAAAGCCTGCCTCCTCGGCCGCTTTGGCGAATGACTCCAGCAGCACGGCGGACATCTGAACCCCTTTAGTTGCTCCTCGGAGCGATTCGGCGCTTCCGGCGTGCACGCACGCGGTTGACAGCGCACTGTCGTGGGGAAAGTATACGGCCTAAGCCGTGGGCATTTCCCACCGAGGCCGATTTGCTCGCCCGGCGTATGCTCGCGGGCTAACCGTCACCCGAGATCCAGTCGCCATGCGCCTTTACAGCCACCGTGACCGAGCATTTCATCTGGGCCCGCTTGCGCTCGAGGCGCTGGCGCGCGTGCCGTCTTGCGAAGCCGATCACACTGCCGCGCTCCCGTCAGACCAGCGGGCGGAGGGCCCGGCGGCGGTCGCGCACGTTCTGGGTGAATACTTCGACCTGTTCAGAGGCCATCTCACCGGTCCGGTGGCAGCGGGTCGGGCGCCGATTCCAGACGATCCTGCACTGCGGGCGGCCAACCTGAAAGCCTCGGCTTATTTTCTGGATGCCAGCATCGTGGGTGGCTGCCGGATGGAGGCTGGCGACTGGCTCGCGGAGCCCATTCCCGGGCATACCCATGCGCTCGTGATCCTGGTTGAGTTTGGGCGCGAACCGCACGCGGGCGATCCGGGGGAAGCCTGGATTGCGGGCAGCAACTCGGCACGCACCGATCTTCGTGCGACCGAGCTGGCGGTGGTTCTGTCGGGCTATCTCAGGCGGATGGGTTTCTCGGCCACCGGGCATGCGGCAGGCGCGTCGTCCGTGCATCTGGCACGGCTTGCGCAGCGTGCAGGGGTTGCGCGTACCGAGGCAGGGCGGCTCGCTGCGCCCTACCTCAATCGCGGTTTCAGGCTGTCGGTCGTTACCACTGAATTGGCGTTCGAATCAGATTGTCCGCTCGATCCGGAAAGGGCGCTTACGCCTGGCGATCCAGAGGTGGTGATGGGTCGACACGGGACCCGGCCTGCATGGTGGGACGCCGAACTCGAGCAGCGACCGCTTCACCTGGGCCGTTATCCGATGGAGCGCATTGCCCGACGAGACCGCCCCACAACGCTGGTCGAAGACGAGGCGATCGTGCGGGTGCCCAAGCGCGCCGATTTCTTCAAGCGCGCACAGGCCGGCGATCTGGGTGAGAAGGCCAGGCGTGAACGGATGCGGTTTCCGATGAAGCATCCCTATGCGCTTGGCATGCAACCGCTCATCGCCGGGATGGTGCCGCTGCAGGGAGCGCGCGAGCCGCTCGTGCCCACAGGCATTGGTGGTGATCTCTCCGACCCGCTCGTCAATGCGCAGGCGGTCAAGGCGCTGGGCTATTTTCTGGGTGCCGATTTCGTGGGTATCTGCCGAGCCGAGCCCTGGATGTACTACTCGCACGACGAAGTGGAGGGTAAGCCCATTGCCGCCTATCACCGGTATGCGGTGGTGATGCTGATCGACCAGGGCTTCGAGACCATGGAGGGTGCCTCGGGCGATGACTGGATCTCAGCCTCGCAGTCGATGCGCGCCTACCTCCGAGGCGCAGAGATCGCCGGGATCATGGCGGCGCACTGTCGGCGCATGGGCTACTCCGCTCGTTCACATTCCAATGCGCACTCGGAGATCATTCACAATCCGGCCATCCTGATGGCGGGGCTGGGCGAAGTGAGTCGAATCGGTGACACGCTTCTCAATCCCTTTATTGGTCCGCGTTCGAAGAGCGTTGTGTTCACCACCGATCTGCCGATGACGGTCGACCAGCCGATCGACTTCAACCTGCAGTCTTTTTGCGAGGCGTGCCGAAAGTGCGCGCGCGAGTGTCCGTGCAACGCGATTCCGTTCGGGCCCAAGGTCATGTTCAACGGCTACGAGATCTGGAAGGCCGATGTCGAAAAGTGCACCAAGTATCGCGTCACCAACATGAAAGGCTCGGCCTGTGGCCGCTGCATGAAAACCTGCCCCTGGAATCGCGAAGACACTGTCGAGGCGGAGCGCCTCATGTGGCTGTCAATCGAGCATCCCGAACTCGCACCCGCGATCGCGGCTGATGACGACGCGGTGGGTCATGGCATGCGAAATCCGGTCAAACGCTGGTGGTTTGATCTCGAGGTGGTCGATGGCGTCGCTCAGCGCCCGCTTGCAGGCGTCAACGAGCGTGATCTCGATCTTGAGCGGATTCGCCTCGGTGATCGGCAGAAGCTTGCGATGTTTCCGCCCGAACTGCAGCCCGCCGGGGGCACCACGCTAGAGACGGTGGTTCCCGTGGATCGTGCGGCGGGCCTCGCAGCCTATGCAGCAGCCGAGTCGGTTGAACGCGCGCGCGCCCGGCTGGCGGCCATTCCGGTGAAACCCGCGAGCTCCCCCGCGCGCTGAGGGGTGTAAAACCGAACCGAGGCTTGAAACGATCCAGGGCCCATTCGTCCAAAGGAAATGTCAACCATGAGCAACTTCTCGGTTCGCCACTTTGTTCTAGCACTCATCGCAGGTTGCTGTTCACTCCCGGTGCTCGCGCAGGACTATCCCGTCAAGCCGGTGCGAATGATCGTTCCCTGGCCTGCCGGGGGGTTGGTGGATATTGCCGCCCGGGCTGTCGCAAAGGAATTGCAGGCCAGCATGGGCCAGCCCATTGTGGTCGACAACCGGGTCGGTGCCGGCGGGGTGATTGGTGCCGATCTGGCGGCGAAGGCGCCGCCGGATGGCTACACCCTCACCCTCACAACCTCGGCGATCAATATGAATGCCGCCCTGGGGCAGAAGCTTCCCTTCGATGTCGCCAATGATTTCGCGCCGGTGGCTGCCGTCGCCTATGCGCCCTCTGTCGTGGTGGTCAACGTCGGACTGGCCGCCAAAACCGTTCAGGAACTCACTGCGCTGGCCCGTGCGCGTCCCGGCAAGCTCTCTTACGCCTCCGCGGGCATTGGCTCGCCTGCCCATCTGGCCACAGAGCTTTACAAATCCACCATGGGCCTGGACATTGCGCACATTCCTTACAAAGGCGCGCCCCAGGCCATCACCGACCTGATTGCCGGTCATGTCGACATCCTGTTCGCCAACGCCGCTGTGGCCTTGCCACAGATCCGTGCCGGTGCGGTACGCGCAATCGCGGTGACCGGTGCCCAACGATTTTCGGCCTTGCCCGACCTCCCCACCATGGCCGAGTCGGGCGTCAAAGACTTCGAGGCTGATCAGTGGCTGGGCATTCTTGCGCCGCGTGCAACCCCACCTGCGGTGCTTCGCCGCCTGCGCGCCGAGATTGACCGCGCGCTGGTGAGCGAGAGCATGCGAACCGCGTTGACCGCCAGCGGGATGAGCGTTGCCTCGGTGGCCACCCTCGAGCAGTTTTCAGGCTATCTGAAAGCGGACCTCACGAAGTGGACCGACGTGGTGAAGCGGGCCCAGATCAAAGCCGATTGATCCAGTCGTTACCGTTATCAGAAGAGTAAGCCATGACCTCTCGTCCGCTTGAGCAGTCAGATCCGAGCGCACGCGCCATTCTTGGCAAGACGCTTGCGCAGTCGCGTCCGCATTGGCCTTCGCCGGTCCGGGCACGCGCCGGCAGCCCCAACGTGATCGTCATCCTGATGGACGACATGGGGTTCTCGGATCTGGGGTGTTTTGGCGGCGATATCGACACGCCCCACATCGATGCGCTGGCGGCGGGCGGGCTTCGATTCACCGGCTATACCACGGTTCCCATGTGCACGCCCGCGCGTGCGGCATTGCTCACGGGGCGTAATCCGCACAGTGTGGGCTGTGGCTGGCTGTCACAGAGCAATCCCGGGTTCCCCGGCTACGGTGGCGAGATTTCGCTGGCGGCCCCGACCATGGCCGAGCTTCTTCGCGCCGGGGGGTATTCAACCCTGGCTGCGGGCAAATGGCACAACACCTATGACCGCAACAATCTGCCGGGAGGCGATACCCGCTCCTGGCCCATCCAGCGTGGGTTCGACCAGTTCTACGGATTCATGGGCGCGGAAACGAGCTATTTCCAGCCCGACAACATGATGGAGGGCAACCACCCGGCCAACATGGTGCGCTATCCCGACGATTATTTTGCGCCGGATGACTACACCCATCGTGCCGTGGAGTGGCTCACGCAGCACGCCACCAGTTCGCCCGACAAGCCCTTCTTTCTGTATCTCGCGTTCCAGACGCCGCATGGCCCGTTGCATGCGAAGGCGTCGGATCTCAAGCGGTATCGCGGCCGCTTCGATGAGGGCTGGGATGTGCTGCGCCGCCGCCGCTATGAGCGCCAGCGCGCGGCTGGTCTGATCGAACCGAACGCGGGCTTTGCGCCACGCAACCCTGGTGTGCCGGACTGGGCGTCGCTCACCGACGATGAGCGCGCGCTCTTTTCGCGTTACATGGAGGTGTACGCAGCGCTCCTCGACAACGCCGATCAGAACGTGGGCCGGTTGATGCACTGCCTGAGACAGGTGGGTCTCTTCGACAACACCCTGGTGCTGCTCACTTCCGACAACGGCGCCAACGCGGTGGCCGGGCCGTCGGGGGTCATGAATCTGATCGGGCGCCGGATGGGTGCCACCGAAAACATGTCACTCAACCTCCGGTTGCTGCAGGAAGACCGGGTGGGCGATGCCGATACCTACGTCTGTTACCCCACCGGATGGACGCAGCTCAGCAACACGCCTTACCGCTATTTCAAGCGTACCCCCATGGCGGGTGGCATTCGCGTGCCGCTCGTGATGCACTGGCCCCAGAAGATTGCCGATCCAGGTGCCATCCGAAGGCAGTGGGTCCATGTCACGGATGTGTTGCCCACGGTCATGGACTACGCGGGCGCGAGCATGCCCGGACAGTTCAATGGATTTCAAACCCAGCCGTGCGACGGCCGGAGTTTTTCGCATATTGTCGGCAATGCCGAGGCGCCTCCTGCGCGCGAGCGCCAGTACTACGAATTGCAGGGTAGCCGTGCCTACATCTCGGGGGCCTGGAAGATCGTGTCGCTCCAGACCCCGGACAAGGCGATCGATCTGGACAACTGGATGCTGTTCAACCTGGCTGACGATCCTGCCGAGATCAACGACCTTGCATCGAGCGAGTCTGCGCGACTGCGTCAGATGATCGATGAATTCGAGGCCGAAGCCGGCGCAAACCATGTCTACCCGGTTGACACGCGCGATGAGCGTCGCAACCACCATGTGCCGCCCCATGAGGTGGTACGCATGCTGATGCCACGCCGGTTCTATCCGGTGGGTCCTTCGGTGCCATCGCTGGTGGTCTCACCCCTGGTCTGCGATCGCAGCTACCGGCTGGAGGCGTTGTTCGACTGGTCTCTGGGGCAGGAAGGTGTGATCTTTGCACTTGGCGACCGTTTTTGCGGCCTCGCGCTTTTTGTGGAGGCAGGCCTCGTTCATTGTGTGTATCAATGGTGGCATCAGCCGACCAGTTTGCCGCCGATTTCGCTGTCTGAAGGTCGCCAGCACTATCGTTTCGAGTATGTGGCGACCGGCGCGCGCAAGGGCTACGCGAGTGTCTGGCTGAACGGTGAGCCCTCTGCAGCGGGCATCGATCTGTCGCCAACCATGCTCCGCATCCCCACCGCGGGCATGAGCGTGGGGCTGTCGCGTCGGCTGTCGGTGAGTGAACGCTATGCGCATCGCGGCGCATTTCCGTACGGTGGGGTGATTGACCACATTCTGATCGAGCCGGGTGAGCTTGCCCCGGGAAGCATTCTCGAGCCCAGCGAAGCGAATGCGCAGGCTGCGATCCGGGCTGCGGCCGGATCGGCAGGCTGAGCATGGGTATGCCGCGATACGGTCACGCGGTCTGATAACGATACTGAGCGATCTGATCGGCACCCCGCGCGGCGAGCGACTCGGCCTCGGGCGAGAGTCCAACCTCTTCAGTCGTGGCGCGGCGCAACTCGCGACGCTGCGATACATCGAAATGGCGGCCGCGATGGAGCGTGGCCGTGTTGTCCCACATGACCAGATCACCGACCCGCCACTGATGCCGATAAATGAATTCGCGCTGCGTGGCATGTTCGAGCAGATCGAGCAACAGCAGTCGCGCTTCGGGTAACGGAATGCCTGGAATCTCGCAGGCGTGAATCCCGACGAAGAGGATCTTGCGTCCGGAGCGCGGATCGGTTTGAACCAGGGGCCAGACCGCTGGCTTGATCGCATCGCGCTGTTCCGGCGTGTAGTGGGTGTCGCCCAGCATGAATCGCGAGTGCAGTGCGTAGTGAACCGCGGCGAGCGGCTCGACCTGGCGCTTGCGCCAATCGGGAAGCGCCTCCCAGGCCATGCGAAGGTCGGCGAACTCGGTGTCGCCGCCGGTTTGTGGGGTCACCACTGAATACAACATCGAGTATTTCGCCCGCGGTTTCTGAAACGAGCTGTCGCTGTGCCAGAGCTGGTTGGCCAGGTTGCTCACGATCTTGGCGTGGTCACGCGGCGCAACCTCGCCCTCGGCGGTGACATTGGAGATGTCGGCCAGTTCCTCGTGGCGAAAGCGGTGCGCCCGGGTTTGCACCATGCGTACGCGGCGCAGGCCGAGGTCCAGCGGGCCGAGCGCGCGTGCAAACGCAATCTGCTGATCCTGGTCGAGCTGCTGGCCACGAAACACCAGCACCGCATGCTGGTCCATGGCCGCCTCGATTGCGGCTCTGCCGTCCGGCCCCAGCGGCGCGCGCAGATCGAGATCGTGAACTTCCGCAGCGAACGGGGTGAGTGGCTTCAGGGAAAGCGTGAGCACGGCAGCGTCCTCAATCAAGCTTGATCTGAGCGGTTTTGACGACCCGGGTCCACTTGCCGATTTCCTCGCGCACAATGCGCGAGTACTCGGCATGCGTTGAACCCACCGGCTCCATGCCCAGCTGGTTCATTCGTTCGGTCACAGGGGGTGCGCGTACCGCTTCGCCCAGATCGGCACTGATGCGATCGAGAAGTGCGGTGGGCATGCCAGCCGGGCCGATGATGCCGATCAGGCTCATTGCCGAGAAGCCTGGCAGGGTTTCGGCGATGAGGGCGATCTCGGGCGCCGAGCGCGCACGTTGCGGACTCGCGAGGGCAAGCACTTTCAGGCGTCCGTCACGCACCATCGGCATGGCGGAAAACAGAACGTCAAAGAGCAGCGGTACACGGCCGCCTGCCACATCCACCTGCGCCGGGGCACTTCCCTTGTAGGGCACATGAAGCATCTTGATGCCCGCAAGATGACCGAGCATTTCGCCCGCCAGATGCGTACCCGTACCCGTGCCCGGGGTGGCGTAGCTGAGCGCATCCGGGCGGCTCCGTGCATAGGCGATCAGCTCGGCGACGCTTGAAAAGGGTGTGGACGGATGGGCGAAGAGCCCGAAGTGCGCTTGCCCGACAAGCGAGACCGCCGCCACTTCGCGCACGGTGTCGTAGGGCAGGTCGCTGCGCAGGGCCGGATTGATCATGAGGGCGCTGATCGCCATGCCAAGCGTATAGCCGTCGGCGGGCGCACGGGCCACCAGCTGGGTGCCCACCACCGTGCCTGCCCCCGGTTTGTAATCGATCACCACCGGCTGCTTCCATTGGCGCTGCAACTGCTCGCCCATGACCCGTGCGACGGTGTCAGTGGGGCCGCCGGGTGCGAAGGGTACGATCAGCCGAACCGGCCGGTTCGGATAGTTCTCGGGCTGCGCGGCGCAGGGGCTGGCGAGCACGAACACGGCGAGGGGCATGGCCAGGAGGCGAAGAAAGGAAGGCTTCATGCGGAGCACCTGTCGAAGGGAACCACAAAATCTATCCGATGCATTCGCGGGTGTCCATCCGGGCGCGCGCGCTCGGGACATCTCGCGGGGCAGGCGCCTCGCGTGACAGGGTGGGTGCACTGGGTTATGTTGGCATGGTTGCTTCAACCGGTCTCAGCCGATGAAACTCTCCCTGTCTGCGCGAGTGGGCGAACAGTTCTTCAACAAGCGGGTCGCCGCGCTCACCCTGTCCGAGCTCGCCGACATCGCAGTCACAAGCGGCTATCACGCGGTGTGCATGCGCGCCTCGCAGGTGGGCGTCCACAGTTCCCGAGAGCAGATCGCGGAGGCGGCTGCGCTGCTCAAGCGCCGCGGGCTTGCGGTCTCCATGATCACGGGCGACTTTGCCATTCCTGAAAATTCCGACGAGGGGCCTGCTGCCCTTCGAGCGATCACGCCGTTTCTCGATCTTGCGGAGGCGTTTGAATGCAATCTCATCAGGGTGGCGCTGCGTGTGGAAGAAGATATCGAGTGGGCGCGGCGCGCGAGCCTTGAGGCGCGCGAGCGCAATATCCGGCTCGTTCATCAGTGTCACAACCGATCGCTTTTCGAGCAGGTCGAACCCATGCTTCGGGTCGTTGAACGGATCGGTTGCGACAACTTCGGCATCACCTACGAGCCGGCCAACCTCGAACTGTGTGGCGAGTCGTATGGGGCGGACACCATCTCGCGCCTGGCGCCCCATATTTTCAATGTGTATTTGCAGAATCAGCGGCTCGATCCTGCGGGTCCCTCGGTGATCAACACCTGGTGTCGGGGACCGATCGGCTTCGAACAGATTCCGCTTTGGGATGCACGGGGTATCAATTTCCCGGCGGTGTTGGCGCAGCTTGCCGCGGTGGGCTATCCGGGCCATGTCACCGTGCACCAGGCCGGCCTGAACACCCCGGCAATTGACGGTTCCGAGAGCGCCCGGTACCTGAGAAGCATTCATGGCTTCACGCCGGTGATGGGGCAACCGGTCTGACACGAGATGAACCCTGGGATGTCACATGTTTTCGCTGATCGGCTGCAGGGATTCGGGCATACCGTTCCGCTGGCCGCCGAGAATTCGCCCGAGGCCGTCAAGGCGCACATCGACCGCTTCAGCGCAACCTACGGGCCGCTTGCGCGCGAAGTGGGCGGTGCCAGCCGTTAAGCGGGCTCCTGGGCCCAGGGCGCCACGCAGTCTTCATACGCGGCCACCTGCGAAATGAAGCGGGCCGAAGCAAGACTTTTTGCCAGACGATGAAAGCCAGCCCGTGACACCTGCGGCTGACATGACCAGATGGCTGTCTGGTGGCAACGGGCCAGGCACCGCTCGAGCAGATCGGGCGCGAGTTGCGGATAAAGATGGCCAACCAGCCGGCCCAGTTCGCGCGGGCCTTCGGCATTCATCCAGGGCCCGAAGCGGGCGAGCGTTTCAGCCATGGCGCTGAAGGCCGCGCCATGGCGTTCAATGTTTTCGACGGTTGAAAGGAAGGTGGTGTAGGCCGTGGGCCCGCGTGCGTGCGCGGCGTGAAGCGGCTGCCCGACTCCTTCTTCCAGCGCGCGGCTTACGAAGGGCTCAAAGAGTTGTGCCACATCGATCTGCCCCGCGGCCAGGGCGCGCAGATTGTCTGCCATCGGGGCGTCCGCATGTCGCCTGATCGTGCTCGGGTCGATTCCGATGTCGCGCAGATCCTGCTGCAGACAGAGCCAGGGGGTGACCACTTCGCTCACTGTGGCGAGTCGCAGGGTTGGGAGTGCGCTGAGCGCGAAGGGCTCGAGACCCGGTCGTCCCACCAGATAGAACGGATCGCGCGCGGCCACTTCGCCAAAGGCGACCAGCGAGTTCGGGCCCATCGGGTTGTGGTCACGATCTTTCAGCACGCGCATCGGCCCGCCCCAGACCAGATGAATATCGCCTCGCATCATGTCGGCGATCCCCGCGCCCGGTGAAGGCGAGGCGACGAGCGTCACCTCAAGCCCGCGGTCGCGAAACCAGCCCAGCTCCAGGCAGGCATAAAACGGCGCGTAGAAAACGGCACGAAAATTTTCAGCGAGTTGGATGTTCACCATGGGTCCCTGAGAGTGCCCCGCCCCGGTCACCCTCCGGCGGTTGGTGTCAAAACTGCAGTGATGAGCGATTGACGCCATGATTGTGCCGCGTTCCCCTTATCGATTCAGGATCAACCCATGTCACGACTCCGTACCTTGTTCGTCATCAGCGTTGCGGCAGGATGGTCGCTGGTCGCGGTCGCGCAGTCGGTCGCGCCGTCAACGCCGGCGGCCGGCTATCCGTCGCGACCGGTGAAGCTGGTGGTTCCGGTGCCGCCGGGCGGCGCCGCCGACTTTATCGCGCGTACCATTGCCCCGCGGCTCTCGGCGTCGCTGGGTCAACCGGTGGTCGTGGAAAACCGTGCGGGCGCGAGCGGCGCGATCGCCTCGGACTTCGTCGCCAAATCGGCGCCCGATGGCTACACGCTCCTGCAGAACTCAATCACCACGCACGGCATCGGGCCGCATCTCGCGAGCAAGCTGCCCTACGACCCCATGAAGGATCTGGTGCCCGTCACCATGCTCGCAAAGCTGCCGCTCATCATGGCGGTCAATGCGGGCACGGGTTGGCGCTCGGTTCAGGATCTCATTGCCGAGGCGCGTCGGTCGCCCGGGCGGGTCACGTTTGCCTCCTCCGGCAAGGGCGGTGCGCCGCATCTGTCGGGTGAACTGTTCCGGATCGTGGCGGGGGTCGATCTGCTGCATGTGCCCTACAAGGGCAGCGGCCC